>CAYHAO010000031.1:0-21434 GCA_964354665.1 uncultured Methanomassiliicoccaceae archaeon
ACGGACTATTGAATGGCCTTGGTTGGCTCATTCCCATTCGATCGTGGCCGGTGGCTTGTTGGTGATGTCATAGACCACCCGGTTCACGTTCCTCTTCATCTCATTGGTGATCCTGACCGAGATGAGCTCCAGGACCTCGTGTGGCACCTTGGAGTAGGCGGCGCTCATGCCGTCGATGCTTTGCACTGCTCTGATGGCTATCGTCTTTCCGTACACGCGGTTGTCCCCGTGCACCCCTACCGATTGGACGGGCAGCAGGACGGCGAAGTACTGCCATGGAAGCACCATCTTCCCCTGCTCCGCGGCCCTTTCCAACTCCTCCTCCACGATGGCGCACGCCTCCCTCACGATGTCCGCGTCCTCCCTGGTGACCGGCCCCATGATCCTTATGGCCAGGGCGGGACCGGGGAACGGTTGCCTTTCCGAGACCTCGACGCCCAGGTGGCGCGCGAGCTTGCGTACCTCGTCCTTGTACAAATCCCTCAGGGGCTCGACCAGCTTGAGTTTGATGTCCTCTGGTAATCCCCCGACGTTGTGGTGCGACTTGATTGTGTCCCTGGTAGCGTCCCCGCTCTCGATCCAGTCGGGCGCGATCGTCCCTTGGACCAGGTACTCGGCGTGGAACTGCTTGGCCTCGCGCTCGAAGACTCGGATGAACCTCTCCCCGATTATCTTCCTCTTCCTCTCCGGGTCGACCGCGCCCTTGAGAGCATCGAAGAACTCGTTCGAGGCGTCTACGCTCTTATGGTTGACCTTTAGGCGTGAGAGCATCTTGTCCACCGCCTCGGTCTCCCCCTTGCGCATCATGCCCGTGTCCACATAGACCGTCAGGAGCCGTTCGCCGACGGCCTGGCTGACCATGACGGCCGCGACGGTGCTGTCCACGCCCCCAGAGCAGGCGATTATGGCCTTCCCCTTGATGGTGCTTCGAAGCTCCGGCACCATCTCGTCCATGAACTCCTTGGGATCGAACATCAGCCCTCGACCTCTTTGGAGTCCTTCTCCACCTGGTCCGCCATCTCCTTTCGATATCTCTTGAGCTCGGAAGTGAGCTTGGCGTCCTTAATGGCCAGGATCTCAAGTGCGAGCAATGCCGCATTCTCGCCTCGATCGATGCCCACGGCCGCTACCGGAATCCCTGGCGGCATCTGAACGATGGAGAGTATGGAATCCAGGTTCACCTTGCCGCTGACCGGCACGCCTATGACCGGTTTGATGGTGAAGGAGGCGATCGCACCTGGGAGGGCCGCGGAAAGCCCGGCGATGGCGATGAACACTTGCGCATCCGAGGACTCGACCATGTGCTTGACGCGGTCGGGCGTGCGATGCGCGGAGGCCACCACTATCTTGGACTCGACCCCGAACTTCTTCAGCATGGCTGCGGCCTTTTGACCTACCTCGAGATCGCTCTTGCTCCCTAGTATCACCAGGACAGCGGGCATGAGTGCCTCTCAAATGATGAGAGGATAAAAGCATATCGGAATGTTTGAAAATAAGATAGAAAGGGAAAAGATTGGGTGTCGTTCGGTCAGGCTCAGCTCTTCATGATGGCGAGCAGGAACACGCCGATGGCAATGAGCGCACCGATAACCGCCGCGATGATGTTGAGGAAGGCGGCCCAGACGACGTCGCCTAGCCAGACATCGATAATGTCGGTGAAGCCCGTCAGGTACACCCAGACGATGCCCACGATCAGGCCGACGAGCAGCAGCACGATGCCAATCGTCCTGCTCTTACCGCTACCGAAATAAGCGGTGAATGCGCCTGCCAAAACCATGAACAGGGCGAATGTCAACAACAGCACGGTCAAGAAATCTTCCACGGACATCTTTCGTTCACCTTTCCTTAGAACTTTATTCCTGTAAGCGTCTTCGTATCGATTACTCCGGGGATCGAGCGTATCTTGTCCACGACCACCTGCCCCAGCAGGTTGAAGTCGTCAGCTTCGATCTTGGCGATCAGGTCGTATTCGCCGAAGAGAGGATGAAGTTCCACTACCTCCTTGACCTTGAGGAGTTCATTGTAGACCTCGTGCTCCTTCGCAGGCGCTGTGCTTATCAGTACGAAACCCACCGCCATGCGTTCACCTGCACCGGGTTACGGCTTCATCTCAAATAAAGCTTTCTGTGATGCTGGGAGAGCCGTCCAGCCTCCGGGATTGTTTACGCTTTGCGATAATAGAGAGCTCACATGTATTCCGACGCCCTCTCCTCGACCTGAGGCCATGAAGGCATGTTGGTCAGGGATCCCCTCTCCTCGATGACGAAGGAGGAGACGGTCGCGCCTATGATGGCGGATTCGCGAAGCTTGGCGCCTCGATAGAGCCCGGAAAAGAAACCTGCCCGGAAGGCGTCCCCTGCCCCAGTGGTGTCGACTATCTTCTTCGGCCTCACAGCGGGAACATCGATCCTGCCCTCTTTGGTGTAGACGACGCTCCCCTTGGGCCCGATGGTGTTCACCAGCAGATCGACGTTTTCCAGCAGTTCCTCTGGCCCCTTCTTCCCCATGTATCTGAGCGCGGTGCGCAGCTCGTTCTCGTTGCATAGGAACGCATCGGCCATTCCCAATGCCTGCGAGAACCATTCCCTGCTCCAGACGTGGTGTATCTCCTGAGCCGGGTCGAAGGCGATCTTCTTCCCCAGGCGACGGCACTCCTTCATTAGCTTGAGGTAATAAGGAGGGCGCCCGGTCATCACATGCACCCACTCCGCCTCCCTGGCCGCGTTGAGGAGGAGGGGCTCGTTCTCCATCGCCCCCATAGGGCCTTGGTAGACGAAGGCCACCTGGTTGTGCTCATGGTCCGACACCACCCAGACGGTGGGCGTCTCATGCCCTTCCACCATAACCAGGTCGCGCAGGTCAAGGCCCTTGGACTCCATGAGCTCCCTGAACTCGAGGGGGAAGTCGGCCCCGACATAGGAGCAGAGGGCGGTGGGCGTGCCCAGCCCGGCGGATATGGTGGCCACGTTGGCCGCGGTGCCCCCGAAGTACGTCCTCTTCGACTCCACGTTCACGGAGGTGTTCAGATCGGGGAACTTGTTGAGCGAGAGGATGTAATCCAGGTTGGTATGGCCATAGACGCATAGGAAGGGCTTCATCAGGTACCCTCTTGCCACGTGGAAAGGTACTGCACCTGGTCCTTGGTCAGGGCATCGATCTCCACGCCCATGGTACGCAGCTTTATCCGGGCCACAAGCTCGTCCAGCTCCTTGGGGATCTCGTAGACCTGGGGCTTCAGCTCGGCGTGGTGCTTTACCAGGTGCCCCATGGCCAACGCCTGAATGGAGAAGCTCATGTCCATGATCTCCACCGGATGCCCCTGCCCAGCGGCGAGGTTCATCAATCGGCCCTCGCTGAGGAGATAGGCCTTCCTTCCATCTGGTAAGCTATACTCATCCACGAACTCCCGGACCTTCTTCGGGCGACCAGCGTAATCCTCCAACGCCTTCTTGGAGATCTCGTTGTCGAAGTGGCCGGAGTTGCCCATCACGCAGCCGTCCTTCAGAGCTCGCAGGTGCTCCAGCCGGATAATGTCCTTGCAGCCGGTGGCCGAGATGATGATGTCCGCCACCTTGGCCGCCTGAAGCATGGGCATGACCTCGAAGCCGTCCATCTTCGCTTCGATCGCCCTTATCGGGTCCACCTCGGTCACGACCACGTTGGCCCCCAGGCCCTTGGCGCGCATGGCGATGCCCTTTCCGCACCAGCCGTACCCGGCCACGACCAGCTTCTTCCCTGCGACCAGGAGGTTGGTGGCGTTCATGAACCCGTCGAAGGTGGATTGCCCCGTTCCGTATCGGTTGTCGAAGAGGTATTTCATGTGGGCGTCGTTGACCGAGATCACTGGAAATCTCAACTTGCCCTCCTTGGCCATGGACCTAAGGCGGATCACGCCTGTGGTCGTCTCTTCGTTCGCACCCTTGACACCCTTGAGCAGGTTGGTCCGCTTGGTATGCAGGATGGTTATTAGGTCCGCACCGTCGTCTATGACGTAGTCCGGGGACATGTCCAGTACCGCATTGAGATTGCCGTAGTACTCCTCGGTGGACTCCCACTTCTTGGCGTAGGTCTCGATGCCATATCTCTCCCTGAGCGCCAATGCCACCGAGTCATCGGTGGATAGGGGATTGCATGACGCCAGGCGGACCTTGGCACCTGCTCTGGCCAGGGTAATGGCGAGCATGCCGGTCTTGGCCTCAACATGAAGCGCCATCCCGATCTTGACGCCATTCAGGACCTTCTCCTCCACCAGGCGTCGTCCAATCTCTGCTAGCACCCGCATATGCGTTTCCGCCCACTCCAGTCGGCGGACTCCCTTGACCAGGAGGTCCTCGCTCATGCTCATCTAGACAGCATCGCCAAGTCTCGGTTTATTCTTTGCCTTGTGATTGCATGGAGGAGAGGTTCGCGCGCATTATCCCCATCGCTTCCTCCAGATTGCGCAGGTTGTAAAAAGAATTGACCAATGCCAGGCGTCGGTCCCCGTTCCGCCGCAGCTCCGGCACCATGGCGGTCATGGCCGGCACCGCCCGGGTCACCTCGTCGACTATGGATATGAGGGCGGCCTTCGCCGTCCTGGACAATGGGTTGAGGTCGATGGCGATGACCTTCTTGCCGAATCTTGCCAAGGCCTCTGCCCTGTCGCCATCCTCCAGGGGCACTAACACCACATCGGCGGAATAAATGCCGGCCTTGGTGCACCTCGCTCGGTCAGAGGATACCCCCGGGAGCAGTGCGTCTGGGTTCCTGCCTAGGACCTCCTTCGCGCCCGCATCCTCCAAAAAAGCGCACACCTTCTCGACGCGCTCCTCGGTCCGATGGAAGAGGTTGACCTCGATCCTCGACTTGGTGGCCTCGGCCAACTCGATCAGCTCCTTGGCGCATAGAGCTGCGGTGTTGCCGTTGACCGATATCACTGGCCTAATGCCATCTAGTAAGGTCGCCACGGCCACCATCTCCGCCCTCCGGGCGTTCTCGGTGGTCTTCTCGCCCAAGAGGTAGTCGAAGGCCTCCCCCCGTCCATGGGCTATGAGGCCAGTTGGCGCCACTATCCCTTCCTTGACCCTTTCGGCCATCATCTCCCTGACGACGAGCGATTTGTATCGGGGATGGTCCTTGGAGATCTGCACGGTGAGTGGAGGCCTTCGTTGTTGAATAATAGTTCGGTCGAATAGCGCGAACCTTCGCTTCCACTGGAAGCGGAACGATATAGAAATGCTTTTTAATGAGGGGGCAAAAAGGCTATAAACCTATCCTAAATGTTTAAATATTATAATCTATATTGAGGGCAAAAGCGCCGGGGATGACGAGAGGGCTCGGATTAGCATGAAATACCTTGGAGAAGTCCAAGAGGTCAGTTTTGACGGGAAGCTAATCGTCAAGGGCGTATGCGCCCCTCAGCCGAGGGAGACGGTGACTGACAACCGGCGAAGACCAATCGGCCGCGTGGTCAGGGTCTTCGGGCCAGTGGCTGCACCGTACGTCTCGGTCGAGGTAACCGGCGATCAAAGCCTGCTTGCCGCGGTTGGTAAGCAGGTCTATGTCGAGGGGGTAGATGAGCTTGGCAAAGGCGGTAAAAGAAGGAGCCGATGAGATCGAACGTTGCCCTGAGTGCAACAGCGGGCACCTCGTAAGGGACTACGAGCGCGGAGAGCTCATATGCGAGGAGTGCGGCCTGGTCATCGACGACCAGTTCATCGATCAAGGCCCAGAATGGAGAGCGTTCGACGTGGAGCAGGGCGAGAAGCGGGCGAGGACCGGTGCGCCCATGACCTATACCATCCACGACAAGGGGCTCTCGACCGAGATCTCATGGAAGAACAAGGACTCGTACGGAAAGAGCATCCCCACTCGCAACCGTGCGCAGTTGTACCGTTTGAGGAAATGGCAGCGGCGCATCCGCGTCTCCAATGCCACCGAGCGCAACTTGGCCTTCGCCCTGAGCGAGCTGGACCGCATGGCCTCCGCCATGGGCCTCCCTCGCAACGTGAGGGAGACCGCGGCCATGGTCTACAGGAAGGCGGTCAACAAGAACCTGATCCGAGGGCGGAGCATCGAGGGCGTGGTGGCCGCATCCCTGTACGCAGCGTGCAGGCAATGCAACGTGCCCAGGACCCTTGACGAGGTCGCCAATTCCTCACGCGTCGGGCGCAAGGAGATCGGGAGGACTTACCGATTCATGACCCGCGAGCTGAAGCTCAAGCTCATGCCGACCAGGCCGCAGGACTACGTGCAGAGGTTCTGCTCCGAGCTGAAGCTAAGCGGAGAGGTGCAGGCCAAGGCAGCGGATATCCTCAAGGACGCGAGCAAGAAGGAGCTCACCTCCGGGCGGGGGCCGACTGGAGTCGCGGCGGCAGCCATCTACATAGCCTCGATCCTGTGCAACGAGCGCAGGACGCAGAGGGAGGTGGCGGACATCGCCGGGGTCACTGAGGTCACCATCAGGAACCGCTATAAGGAGCTCACCGAGAAGCTGGGCATCGAGATTCAGCTCTGATGGAATTGTTTAGCCCGTCCCAAAGGCGGGCCTGCGAAATCATTTTATGAACGCGACATTATCCAGCAGTTTGGTGTGTTAGGTGGCCAAGAGAAAGGGTGTCAACAAGAAGCAGGGGGGGGCGCCCAAAGGAAATGTTGTCCTAAAGCTCGCAGGGGCGCTCATATTCATAGGTGGCTGCCTGTTGATCGTCGCCTCGTTCTATGTCTTCCTGTTAAAAGGGAACTATGTCTACGGCACATTGGTTGGATTGGTCATAGGATTATTGATGTTCATCATTGGAGGGTTCACGGCGGCCTCGTCCCTTGGGGTCCTCAAAGTGGAGCAGGGGGCTTGGAGGAATGCCGTCATTTTCACCATAACGACCGCGCTCTTGCTGTTGTTCTGCTCATGGGTTGCCTTCGACATCATGGGCACCAAGGGGAACGACCAATACGTCCAAATCTTCGCTTGGTCTTGCCCGGTGATGGCTGCGCTCCTAGGCCTCTCCGCACTGATACTACTGAGGGCGAAAGAGGCGTTCATGCCTTCCAAGGAGGAGGTGAAGACCGCGTTGAGGAGGATGGGGGCCGTGACGGTAAGGACGGTCTCGGAGTGCCCTAAGTGCCAAGAGATCGTGGAGAAGGACTGGATTCAGTGTCCCCAGTGCGGGACGAGACTGCCCCAGCTCTGCGCCAACTGTGGCAAGGACTTGCCGCCCAAGGTCGAGAACTGCCCCAGCTGTGGCGCCGCGGTAGGAAGGAGCGAGGCGGCCCAAAGGAACATCTCCAACCTAAAGGAGCTAACCGAGCAACAGGCCTTGCCTGAGTCCCACTCGGTAAGATATGCCCGCCTGGCCGAGGCCTACTTGAAGGCTGGGGAGACGGACAATGCGCTGGAGTCCTACCGCAAGGCCATCCATTACACGGAGTTCGACCGCAAGCGCAGCAATTTCATGGTGAAAATGGCGAACATCCTGAACAGCGAGGGCCGGGAGTCGGAGGCGCTGCAGCTCCTGGATGCCGCTTTGGCCTTGGACCCCAGCGATGAGACCAGGGCGTCCGCCCTTAAGGACTCGATACTCATCAAGCCCAAGGCGAAGGCAGCCGTGGAAGCCTACGAGAAAGGCGACAAGCAGGCGGCCCTCCAGCTGGCCGAGGAAACGCTTGCCGTTGACAAGATGAACATCAATGGCGTGGGCTGGATCAAGGCCGAGCATTTGGTGGCCAAGGCTTCGCAGATGAGGAACGCCAAGGGCCCGGACAAGGAGGTCTTGGCTGTCCTCGATCAGGCGGTTAAGTTGGACCCCTTGGGAAAGACCAATGCATCCAAGATGCACGACGAGCTGATGCCCAAGCCGAAGGCCAAGCGGGCCAAGATCCCCAAGATGAAGTCCTCGTTCAAGTAATGTCAGGGACGGACGCGGCGTAGCTTAAGGTAATCTACCTGCTTCTTGGTGACCCGGGCGAAAAGGATGTCCTTCTTGACCCCGTGCGCCAGACGGACCGCCCTCGATATCTCTGGCCAAATCGTGCGATAGTCCCAATGCACCGCGTGCACTAGGAACTTCGAGTGGTGGCCGTCGGGGCTGCCATCGTAGACTCGGAAATGCGACCCGTACTTGAACCCGGTCTTGACCACCAGCCCCTTCCTCCTGAGGTCGTCATAGGCCCTGAGGCGAAGCTCGAAGTCCGGTTGGATCTGAGCCGCCCTTTTCTTGAACGCGCCAAGGGTCATCCGCTTGCCTGATGCAGCATAATGGATGGTGATAACGCCTTGCTCCATCAAGTAAGCCGTTTCGATAAGGGAGAGCTGCAAGGTCCTTCCGATCTTCTTTCCAAAGAAGCCCTGTGCGTAGATCTCCCCTCCCTTGGCCTCGTCCATCACCAGGACACGGTCCTCAAGCAAAGAGGCTTCTACTTCGGACGTTGGCGTGGCCAAAGGGATGCCGTGCGGCGCCCCGGTCGATGCACGGTAGTACGTGAGGTCCCCCTCTTCGTCGACCACCGCGAGCAGCAGCTCCTTCCTGGTTTTCTCGGAGCGCTCCGCCTCCTCGAACAGGTCACGCATTACGAATGCAGCCCTTTCCGAAATGGCCAGGACATAGTACTTGGTCGGGGCATTGGAGGGCGTGCCCCCGCGCGGGAATACGCGGAAATCGAATTCCCCTGCATCGGACTTCACAACGTAACCCCTTTGCCTGAGGTCGCGGTATACGATGTAGAGGATCTCGAAGCCCTCGTTGTGGTCGGAAGCGGCTCGGAAGAGCTCTTCTAGGTTGACATTGCCCCCTTGCCTTTGCACGACCAGGCGGTCCGTCTCCACCAGATAGATGGTCTCGAGCAGATCCAGCTCGAGCCCGCCACCGCTCTGAGGATAGCCGTAGAACCCCTTGTTATATATCTGGCTGGCCTCGGCCTGGTCCTTGATGATGACGCTGTCGTTAATGAGCTCTCCTGACATGCGGCCAACAATCCACAAGGAGTAGATATAAACTGTCGTGGTTCGGCCGGGTTCTTGTCTTGACTGCATTGGTTCGATTCGTACTCTTCGGGCGTCTCGCAACAACGTTAAAATATCGATTACTCACTCAATGTTATCAACCTAAGGTTGTAAACGGTGTTCCAATGCCGAATCTGAAAGACCTTGACATGCTGCTGTCAGTTATCGAGAACCCGACGAGGCGGAGGATCCTTGAGGCCTTGGTGAGAGAGCCGCATTACCCCTTGCAACTCTCGCGGGAGCTGGGCATGAGCCAACAGGCCATCATGAAGCATCTCAAGGTGCTGGAGGAATACAGCCTGGTGCGGAGCTTCCCCGAGCAGAGCGACCAGGGTGGGCCTTCCAGGAATATCTACATCCCCACCACCAAGTTCACAATCATCGTCGACTTCGGGCCGGGCCTATTCGACACGACCTTCGTGAAACTGGCGATGGAGGCGATGCAGTGGCCCAGGCTCTCGTCGAGGCAATTTGGCGGCCCCATCGAGCTCCCTGACATCGGGGAGAAGGTGCTGGAGATACGCGACCACTTGGCCAAGATAGACCTCGAGCTTGAAGCCTTGCAAAGAAAAAGAGAGAAGCTGATCGAAAGGAAGGAAGAGGCCCTCGAGGAGGCCGCCGGGGTCATAGAAGGGAGCGTCGAGGATTACCAGACCAGGCGCATAATCTACGAGTTCGTGCAAAGCCCGACGCTCTCCGCCCAGGACATCGCTGAGGAGCTGGGTTTGCGCGACCGGAACGTGGAAGAGATCATTAAGAAGTTGAAGGACCAGAAGGATAGGAAAGGAGGGATTTGATTGGACGAAAGCGACAAGAAGGGGCAGATGGACAAGTATGGCAAGCAGATCGCTAAGATCCTTGACAACATGGGCAAGGAGATGGAGAAGGCTGCTCTCACCATCGGCAAGATGGGAGAGGAGGTCTACGACACTATGCCCCCCAAGGCCAAGTCGGTGAAAAAGGATGTGGACAATGTCATCGACGTGGTGGCTGACAACCTTAGACAGGACATCCCCAAGATCCAGAGGAACATGGAGAGCATGGCCAAGCGGATGAGTCAGTACGCTGATGACATCCAGAAGGCGATAAAGGTTAAGAAATAAGATATAAATACAAGAATTGACAGTAACTGATACTTAGGTTGTTAACCTAAGGTTAATATCTTGATGAATGAAGAAGAGGTGAATGAAATGGCTGAAGAAAGGAAAAGTAGAGATGAGTGGTTGCCAGCAAGGTACTTCGGTCCCGTGTCCCCTAGGCTGATGGCTCCTAAGGCGATGTTCCGCGAGATGGAGCGTATGTTGGAGGAGTTCAACGAAGAGTTCGACTATCCCCTATGGCCATCGATGCTGACCTCGCCCCCCCGTTTCCCTGCGATCGACGTCAAGGAAGAGGAGAAGCAGTACGTGGTCATGGCCGACCTTCCTGGCATGAGCAAGGATGAGGTGAACGTCCTGGTTGGCGATGGCGTCCTGGACATCTCCGCGAAGAGGCAGCAGGAGTCGGAGGAAGAGAAGGAGGGCTACGTCCGAAAGGAGCGCGGCTATTATAGCTTCCACCGCCGGCTAGCATTGCCCGAGGACGCAGACGAGGAAGGAGTCGATGCCAAATTGGAGGGGGGTGTGCTCAAGCTCAGCATCCCCAAGAAGAAAGAGGAGATGGAGACCAAGAAGAAGGTCGAGGTGAAGTAGCCTCTCATCTCAGAATTCAACGACCAGTCTTACCAGATGACCAGGAAAGGAATCAGGAAATGGACAAATCGGAGAAGGTGCTTAAGGTAGCTGAGGCCAAATCCAAGGATGCTGGCCGAGGAATCGCCCGCGTCGACCCAGCCGTGATGGATGTCCTGGGCCTTACCCCAGGGGACGTGGTCCAGATCGAGGGCAAGAAGAGGACCGTGGCCATCGTCTGGCCCGGATACCCAGAGGACGCAAACCGCGGCCTCATCCGCGTCGACGGGACGGTCCGTCGCAATGCGGAGGCCAGCATTGACGAGAAGGTCGCCATCCGCAAGGTCGTGGTAAAGGAGGCGCAGAAGATCACCTTCGCTCCGACCGAGCAGCTGCGCATCATGGGCGGCGAGGACTATCTCACCCAGGCGCTCGAGGGCAGGGCGGTGACCCGTGGCGACGTCATTGAGATAAACGTCATGGGCCGGAGGATAGACCTCATCGTGGTATCATACCAGCCCAGCTCCGACGCGGTCCTGGTCCAGCGGGACACCGAGGTCAAGATTTCCGAGAAGCCGGTGAAGGAGTCCCAGACCCGGGTGCCCAAGGTGACCTATGAGGACATCGGAGGGCTGGGGGACGAGGTAAGGAAGGTGAGGGAGATGATCGAGCTCCCCCTGCGGCACCCCGAGCTCTTCGAGCGCCTAGGGGTCGAGGCTCCCAAGGGAGTGCTGCTCCACGGCCCCCCCGGAACGGGGAAGACCTTGCTGGCAAAGGCTGTCGCGGGCGAGACCAACGCCAACTTCGTATCCATCGGCGGACCGGAGGTCATGAGCAAGTTCTACGGTGAGTCCGAGGAGCGACTGAGGGAGATATTCAAGCAGGCCGAGGAGAACGCGCCTTCCATCATATTCATCGACGAGATAGACTCCCTGGCCCCCAAGAGAGATGAGGTCACCGGGGAGACAGAGCGGAGGGTGGTGGCCCAGCTCTTGGCATTGATGGATGGCCTGCAGGCCAGGGGAAAGGTGGTGGTCATCGGAGCCACCAACCGACCTAACGCCCTTGACCCTGCCATCCGCAGGCCCGGCCGCTTCGACCGCGAAATCGAGATCAACATCCCCAACCGCAACGGCCGCCTGGAGATCCTCCAGATCCACACCCGCGGCATGCCCCTCTCCGCGGACGTGGACCTGGAGAAGCTGGCCGACCTGAGCCACGGCTATGCGGGCGCGGACCTATCCGCCCTATGCAAGGAAGCCGCCATGCGCTCGCTGCGGAGGATCATTCCCGAGCTGGACCTGGAGCTGGAGGTCATCCCCATGGAGATCCTAAACAAGCTCCAGGTGATCAGGGAGGACTTCTTCGCCGCCCTCAGGGAGATGCAGCCCTCCAGCTTGCGCGAGGTCCTCATCGAGAGCCCGAACGTGCGTTGGGACGAGATCGGCGGGCTGGAGGGTGCCAAGCGTGAGCTGCGCGAGGCGGTGGAATGGCCATTGAAATACGGCAACGTCTTCGAGTACATGAACGCCACCCCGCCCAAGGGCATCCTGCTCTATGGGCCGCCCGGCACGGGCAAGACCCTTCTGGCCAAGGCGGTGGCGACCGAGTCGGAGGCCAACTTCATCAACATCAAGGGGCCCGAGTTCCTCTCCAAGTGGGTCGGCGAGTCGGAGAAGGCCGTGCGGGAGACGTTCCGCAAGGCCAGGATGGCCGCGCCCTGCATCATATTCCTGGACGAGATAGATTCCGTCGCTCCCACCAGGGGGGGCGAGGCCGACTCCCACGTGACGGAGAGGGTCATCTCCCAGATGCTCGCGGAGATGGACGGCCTGGAGTCGCTGCACAACGTGGTGGTAATCGCCGCCACCAACCGCCCGGACATGCTCGACCCTGCCCTGCTCAGGCCGGGAAGGTTCGACCGCCTGGTCAAGATCCAGGCACCGGACATCGAGGCTCGGAAGCAGATCCTGCGGGTGCACATGAAAGGCAAGCCCCTGGCACCCGACGTGGACGTGGACGAGATCGCCAAGAGGACGGACGGATACACTGGAGCCGACCTATCGGCGGTGGTGAACGAGGCCATCATGCTGACGATAAGGAAGATGGTGGCCAAGGGAAAGGACCTGAAGAGCGACTCGCTGAAGAAGGAGAAGGTGCCCATGGAGTGCTTCAACGAGGCGCTGCAGAAGACCCGCCCGGTGTCCCGGGGGGAGTTGAACAAGTACGAGCGCATCGTCAAGGACTTCGAGTACGTGAGGTGATGACGTGCCCAGGAAGAAGAGGAAGGACGACTGGGGCGACATGTTCGAGAGCTTCGACGAGGAGATCGCGGAAATGCGGGACCGCATGGACCGCATCCTGGAGCGCATGCTCTCCGGGGAGCTGACGGAAGCCCAGGACCCCATGATCTATGGGGTTTCCATGCGGGTCAGCTCTGACGGCGCCCCGCTCATCCAAGAGTTCGGGAACGCCAGACCGGCCGAGCTGGCCGATGCCGAACCTCCGGCACGGGAGCCGCTCACCGACGTCCGCGAGGACGTGGACAAGGTCACAGTGATCATGGAGTTGCCCGGGGTGGAAAAGAAGGGCATCAAGGTGACGGCCGAGGATCGGTACCTGGACCTGGAGGTGGATTCCTCCGAAAGGAGGTACAGCAAGCACCTGGACCTGCCATGCAATGTACTGCCCGGCTCTGCCAAGGCCAACTACAAGAACGGGGTGCTGGAGGTCGTGATGAGGCGCCCCGCGCCCAAGAGGAAGGGCAAGGCCGTCCGGGTAGAGTGACGATCAACGGCAGAGGGCATCCCCATCCCTCCCTTTGCCCCCTTTTTTCTACTCTTTTTTAGCATTCTGGGTAAGCCTGGTGGTATAATCTGGTTGGCATATCTTTATGTAGGGGCGCATACTGCTAAGGTCTGTGCACCGGGAAGAGCTCATCGCTCGCGTGCGCGAGGTGCTGGCACGCGCGGGGTTCTATGTCTCTAAGCCGCTCAACATGCGCAGCATCTCCTTCGATATAGTCGCGCGACGGGACAGGACCCTCCTCATCATCAAGATACTCTCCAACGTGGACGCATTCAACAAGGAGAACGCCGAGGAGATGAAGACGTTGGCCGAAGCGCTCCAGGCCTCACCCATAATGATAGGGGAGCGCACCGGCTCGGGGGAGATCGAGGAGGGCATCGTCTACTCTCGCTTCAATGTCCCCATCATCAACCTGCAGACGCTGAACGACTACCTGCTCGAGGGCGTACCGCCCTTCATCTGCGCCGCGCCCGGAGGCCTCTACGTCAAGCTGGACAGCCAGGTGCTGAAGGAGCTCCGGGAGGATAGGGGGATCAGCCTAGGGAACCTGGCCGAGGTGGCGGGGGTGTCCCGCCGCACCATCCAGATGTACGAGGGCGGCATGGGAGCGATGATAGAGGTGGCCTTGCGCCTGGAGGACTTCCTAAAAGAGCCGCTGGTGATGCCAGTGGACCCATTCGAGTACAAGGCCGAGGACCGCGAGAGATACTTCGAGCTCAAGGCCGCGGACGACTTCAGCAAACAGGTCTTCGAGCGTCTGGTGGCGCTTGGCTTCTCCGTGGTCCCGACCTGCAAGGCGCCGTTCGAGGCCTTGGCCAGGGATCAGAGGGTCCTCATTCTCACAGGCATGGGCCAGGACGAGAGCAAGCTGATGGAGAAGGCCAAGACCGTCTCCGACCTCTCCAAGGTCACCGAGCATAGATCGGTCATATTCATCGAGAGGATCAGGACCAGGGACCACATCGAGGGCACCGCCCTGATGGGCAGGGACGAGCTGAGGAAGATGGGAGAGACGGATAAGTTCTTCGACCTCGTCTCCAAGAGAAGTGAGACCAATGCCAAGCGTTGAGGTCAAAGGCTCCCGCGTCCATGTTCTGGGTGTGGTAAAGGGGCTGGTCAGTGAAGAAGGGAAGGTCGAGTCGGCGATCGCCAACCTCTCCCCCGATGTCATCGGGCTCTCGGTCTCCAAGGAGCAGCTGGCGGCCTTGCGGTCGCCGGAAGCATGGGATGAGTACGAGCTCTCACCCCTAGAATCTGCTTACAAGACGCTGATGCAAGAGTTCGGCGAGGTCAGGCTGCCCTCGCCCGCGTTCGTGAAGGCATTGGAGATCGCCGAATCCTCGAAGGTACCGGTCATCCCCATCGACATGAATGACAATGACTACACCGAGGTCTATTGCCAGAAGGTGGGCGCCATGGACCTGGTCCGAGAGGGAGCGTTCTCCAAGTCGGTGAAGAGGAGGAAGTTCGATGGGGCATCGCCGGAGTCGTTGGCCATAGACTGGGACCGCCGGGTGAACAAGGCCAAGGGCTTCCGCAAGCTGGAGGCGGAGAGAGAAAGGCATATGGCGCGAGCGTTGGTCAAGCTGTGCTCGCGCTACCGAACCGTCCTGGCTTTGGTGGATTGCGAGAGGGCAGATGGCGTCATCGGGCGACTCGATGGGTCCTAGAGCGCGCACATTACCAAGATTCCTATAAATAGCCAGTTGGCGATTTTCATCGGATGAGCCTGGACGACCGGTTGGACAGCTTCGAGAGGTGGGCAACCGAGGGCTTGGACCGCCTGGTGGTCTGGATGGAGAAGGACCGCCTTCCCCTCTTCCTGGTCTTCCTTTACGTGCTCGCTGTCGGAGCAATCCGGGACCTGATCGAGTACTTCTTGCTGGACCAGGAGTTCGTCACAACGCCACATCCTTGGATCTTTAGCATCGCCCACCACGTGGCCTTCTATCTGGTAGTTTTCATGGGCTTGGTGTTCCTGCTGACCGCCTTCTCCGGCAGGGGCACGAAGCGCTGCATCAACTATGTGAGCATGTTCTACTGGATCATCATTCTGCCCCCGATCATCGACCATTACCTATTCGGGCTGAACCAGAACTATGCCTACTTCTCCATCACTGATTTCATCAACGCTATCTTCCATTTCAGCGGAGAGAAGTTCCATCCAGGGCAGGCCTTGGAAGTGGGGATAGTGATCTTCGCCCTCATCGCCTATACCGTCTGGACTAGCCGTCATTTCCTCTACTCCGTCCGGGATCGGGCTATTACCTTGACGCGCATCTTTCTCCTGGTCCTCTTCACCTTCGTCTCTCTCTTCATCGTCGCTACGCCCATGTCCTTCCTGCCGGTCTCACCGGACGAGTTCCCCTACTTCGAGCTCACCCGCTATTACCAGTACCATCTCGTCTTCTTCCTCTATTACCTGGTGGCCGCCGTCATTCTCGCCCTTGCCATTACATATCTGGCGGTGAAGGGAGGGTTCGCCAACCTGATCAGGAGCATGCGCCCGGCACAAACGCTCTTCTTCGTCGGAATCGTGTGCGCGGGCATCGTAACCGGATGGAGATCCAATGGCTCGCTCGACCTGGTGACCAAGATCATGGAAACCCCTTATTGGGTGAATTGGGCTTTCGTAGGGATCGCTATCATAACCGCCGTCCTGGCTTGGCAGGTGAGCACCATCTGGAACGACATCAGCGACCGGGCCACGGACTCGCCCAAGCGAGGGAACCGCGTGCTGGCCTCGGGAGCGATGAGCGTCGGTACCCTTTGGCAGATCTCCTTCGTTCTGGCCTTCGGCGCTCTGGCCTGCAGCCTGCTCCTCTCGATCCAGCAGACGGTGGTCATCGCCGCCGTCCTCGTCCTCTCCTACCTGTACTCCTTCAAGCCCGTCCGCTTCAAGGACCATGTCCTGAGCCCCCTTCTTATCGGGCTCGGCACCTTCTTGGCATTCATTTTCGGTTGCCTCACGCCCTATAGCGAGGTAGCGGTCGTTCCCTCGGGGAGCGGCGAGCTGGCTTACCTTACTGGCGCCGTGGTGTTCCCCGTCCTGACAAATGAGGCCTTCATCCTCGGGTTCTTCATGTTCCTGGGCTTGGTGATTGGGTCGATGGTGACCGACGTCGATGGATATGAGGAGGACCTTAGGGCCGGGGTTAGGACGGCGTACACCGCCTTGGGTCTGGAGAAGGGAGTGAAGGTGGTTTCGCTCCTAATCCTCATAGGGGCGCTGACCCCTCTGTTCCTATTCCAATCGTATATGGATTTGTTCGTATTCGCCTCCCTGGGGTCGATCGCAGCGCTGGTCTTCCTCAAATACAGGAACTCAAGAATGGTGATGGTGTTGGCCCTTCTCGGTCTGGCCTATGCAGCATCAAGGTACCTGGACATCCTTGTGCCTTAGTCCCTCAAATTGAGCTGAAGTAAAGTACAGGTAGGCGGGGCATTGCTTTCCTTAGGAGTCTTCGCCAATCGGCTCCGCCCTGGGCTATCCCCATGCAAGCCGCCCTGAGCTCCTCCGATTCGCAGAAAGCGTCGAAGAACTTGGTCAGGTCCAGCGTTCCCAGGATGCCCCTGACCGCCTTCTGGATCAGCCGCGCGGCATCGAGGTCCCTTACCAATGTCGCCCTGCAGCGTTGCTCATATTCTGCGGTGGCATTCTCGACGCCCTCTCTAACCAGCAAGGTTGCCGAGCGGGCCGCGTAGGCGGCGCTGGTGAAGGCGTAGGTCATCCCTTCGCCGGTTATGGGGTTGGCAAGCCCCGCCGCGTCCCCTACTGCCATGCTCCTAGCTGAATTCAGCCTGGATCTGACGAACAGCGGTAGTGGATGGCCTGCCAGCTCCTCTCTCCAGGTGATGTCGCCATAGCGTTCTACCATGGATGCCTCGATCTCGGAGATATGGTCCAGGATCATGGAGCGGTTGAACCCTGCCCCTCCTGCTCCCAGGTTCGCGCCCGAACGGCATGGGAACATCCAACCGTATCCATACCTGGGCGGGGCGAAGCCCTTCGACCTATCGCCCCTGTAGAAATAGAACTCCATCATATCATCTGGATCGTGCTCGAGCCCGCAGTTGAAGGACATGCCCGCCGCGTACCTGTCCTTGACGTACGGTCCCAGGAGCCCTTCTGCGAGCCTGCTTCCCACCCCGTCCGCCAGGATGAGGCACCTGCCTTTGTGGACGTCACCAGCCGTTACCTCCACCAGGGACCCTGTTTCCTGGACCCGTTCCACCTTCCCTCCTTCGATGAGCGATATCCCAGCCTGCTTAGCCTGTTCGACAAGGAAGTTATCGAACCTCTCTCGCCTGACGGTTATGGCCACGCGCTCTCCGAAGTGTATCTCGTGCCGATGTCCCTCGGCGATGATCGCGGCTCCCCTCACCTCCCTCTCCACTATCTCTTGCGGGATAGGGAATTCCAGCCTCTTGAGCGCCCTCTCGAGAATGCCCCCAGCACAACATTTGCGGCGAGGTATTCGCTCCCTTTCCAGGAGCAACGTCTCCAGTCCCTGCTTGGCGCACAGGTAGGCGGAGTATGCTCCCGCCGGGCCCGCGCCAACGATTATTACGTCGTACACCCAGTCAGGTAACGTCATCTGGACATAACAGTTCTGCGCTCATTCGCAGGCACCCGAGGCCAGCAACGCTGGTAGCCGAGGGAGCATGCTGAGGAGGAAGCCCTGGGCGCCTTTCTCATGCCTGGCCACCGAGGTGATCACCTTCTCGAAGGTCTGGTCCCGCTCCAACCCAGCGAGGATGTTCTCACCCCATCTTCCTCTCAAGGCCAGATGGATCGCCTTGCCGGTAAGTCTTGCCATGAGCTGCGCCCTTTCGGTGCGGTCGCGGACCCTCCTATCGTATTCCTTCAGGGGACTGGATCGCCCCCGAACGCAAGCGATGATCGTCTGGGCCGCATCATTCGCGCTCGCCAAGGCCGGGGTGAGCCCTTCCCCGGAGAACGGACTCGCCAGCCCTGCGCAATCCCCCACTGCCAGGCATCGCTTGGTCGCCAAGCTTCTCCTGGGCTTCACGGCGATGGGATGGCAGCACCCTCTGCCCTTGGGCTCTAGGCCATTGGCTCGAGCGATCCCCTCCAATGCCTTGATAAGGGATGGCCCGCTCGAGCCTGAGACGGTTGAGAGCACCACGCCCGCCTTGACCGGGAAAGCGGCGCAGATCCTCGCATTCGAAGATGCAAAGACCGCAGCGTCCCGCTTGCCAGGGAGCAGGAACCCGGCGGTCTCCTCCATTCCCAGGTCCCCCTCGCACGTCATGGCAGCCGCGTTCATCAGTCCTCCCCGAGGATAAGGTCCAAGTGCCTCGGCCGCGCTACCGCTCGCGGTTCCCTCGGCGATGACCAAGTAATTGGATCTGACCGATTCCTCCAAAAGGGAGACCTCCACCTTGGAGTCATATTCCCTTACCTTCAGGACCCTGGATTCCGTCCTCACCTCGCAACCCCTCCGCTTCGCCAACGAAAGCAGATGATGATCGAACTCCGAGCGAAGGACTGTGCTCCCAAGCTCGCCCTCGGTGCTCCATCGATACGTTCGCCCATCCATGCGTATGGAGGCGCCTCTGATCCGACGTTGAATGGGGATGCCCGCCTGCCCACCCAGGAGAGCTTCGGCTCTGTGGAGCAGCCCTCCCGCGCAGCATTTCTCCCTAGGAAAGGGCCTCTTATCCAAAAGGAGCACTGAGAGCCCGGCCTCGGAGCAGAGCGAGGCCGTCCTGGAGCCCGAGGGCCCAGCTCCTGAGACTATGACGTCGTAGCGATCGGGCACGAATGGAAAATGTAAAGAAAAGGGATAAAGAAGAGGTTTGGGCGTCTAGCGTTTCCTTCTGCGCTCCACGATGGCCTCGGCCAAGATCACTCCCATGATGCCCAGGAAGGGCAGGAGGATCGCCAGGTCGATGTTTCCGGTCTCAGCGTTGATTGCTGACTCTCCCTTGGTCGCCAGGACGTTGATGTACTCCTCGGTGAACTGCCAAGCCCCGCCTCCGACCGAGTAGCGTTGATCGTTCTGGTAGTGCCACAGCGTTGGCCCGGTTCCCGGGGTCGTGCCGATGGCCGCGCCGCAAACCAGGACGATGTCCAGATCCCCGTCGCCATCCGTGTCGCCCAGCTCCACGTCCTTGGCGTCATACTCCCTATAGCTCGAGCTGCCATAGGAGCCGCTGGATGCGCACATGGTATTCAGCTGCGACACATATATTGGCTTGACGTCGAAGACGGTCGTGGACTCCTGGATCATAATGTAGAGCGTGGATAGGATCCCCGTTCCCACCTGATTTGTGCAAACCACGATGTCTGGGAGTGTGTCCCCCGAATAATCGGAGGCCTTCTTTCCCATGTCGCCGATGGCTATGCCTGTGAGATAACCGGTCGCTGGCAGGCCGAAGGAGGCAAAGCGATAGTAGTTGCTTCCCGTCGCGCTCCAGCTCACCGAGACCGCCCAGTGCTTGATGAACAGCCTGTCGACCATGAACGTATCGTTGACCACGTCCGAGGTGGTGCGGTCCAGGTCCTGCACCCTGACATAGTAGTAATCGTTGGTGGTCGGTGTCAGGGTGAACTGATAGGTGGTGTCGGCTATCGCAGTGACGTCGGTCAGGTTGAACCAGGTGGTGTTGTCGACAGAGTAGGCCAGACGGAAGCCCTCGGCGGTCGCCGCGTTGCGCTTGCACTCAATGGTCAGATTGTGATAAGCGCGGTTCTCGTTGGGTATCTGCCAAACCCAGCCTTCTGATCTGGTCTCCACGAACTTGATTTCCAATATAAGGTAGTCGAATTCGACGTCCTCATTTGGGTCCGTATTCTCGAATTGTATGTCAATCTGTCGTACAGTATCCCAAGATGCGATGAAAGATGCCGGTAAGAGCTTTTCAACGACTTTGTTGTTTTCACCCGCCAATGGTTTTATACCGGTGGAGGTGAAAGGTCCAGCTACAGATTGCGCCCACATTATCTCACCTGTGCCGGCATAAGGCGTACCAATGCTGGTCACGCTGTATTTTACCTTGAGTTTGGCCGATTGAACAGTCCTTCCGTTATAAGTGGGGGAAACATCGAACAGGGTTATGCCCAAACGGTTCTCCTGATCGGGCCCAACCCCTTTTCTACTCACTAAATATCTTGCTGCATCTTCAGCCGCAAGTGCTGTTAGGCTGTCGTTGGTATTATCATACAGAGATTTCATCGAAGGAGTGCCTGTCACATTGGCATAGAACTTGTACATCTCCATCAGGTTCTCATAGACATTGTCGCTCACCTGTGTCTGGACCCTTGTTCCTGAGATCCTGTTGGCACCCTCGCCTGTGAAGGCTCCCTCTCCGGTGGCGTTATAGAAGACCACGCTGGATGTGGTGTGCTGGGTGTAGTAGACCATGACCGACTTGTCACCGGTGTTGGTGCGGATGATGTCCGGATAGTTGTCGAGGTTGACATCTGCCGCCCTTACCTTGGGCGAGTACTGAACATGGGACCAAGGCAAGGTCGCGGTGCCAGCGTACGCGGTGATGTTCTTAAGGGATGCGAACCCGAAGGCGTTGTTCTCGTGAGTGGTGACGTCGCCGGTCAACGTCCCCCATTGGTTAAGCCACACGCGGGTAGTTCCGTCCTCGTAGACGGCGACGATGTCATCATAGCCATCCAAGTTGAAATCCGCGTTAGATATGTCCATGGCCGCTGGGTTGGTGTTCATGTTGTCGTTGTTCAAGGTAAGGAAGGCGGTGGAATAGTGCAAAGCCTTTTTGGTCCAAGAGCCATCATTCCAGAACACGTACACTCCCCGGTTGAAGAACATGCCATACGAGTTGGTGTAGTCCGCGTCGCCCGATCCGGTAGCGGCGGTGAAGACGACGGGGTGGATGAAGCTCGCGGCCACGTCGCCATCGCCATCGCCGTCGAAGTCTCCCACGGTCAAAGCTCCGCATAGCTCGTTCTCCGAGTAGTAACCGCTCTCGAACTGGTCGGG
>CAYHAO010000032.1:0-21143 GCA_964354665.1 uncultured Methanomassiliicoccaceae archaeon
GAGGTCAGGAGGATCACCCGCAATAGCTTCTCAGGGCATTTGAAGGAGAGCCCCGACGGACCCACCCAAGAAGTGATTAATCACCTCCTCGTGCTGCTTTATCCCGAGCTGTTCCGCCTTCCATGGGATAAGAAAAAGATTTGTTCAATCAACCAACTACTGCTGATGGACACCGAGCAACTGTCCGAGGAAGGCGTCTATCGCAAGGTTCGAAGCGCGATAAGAGAAGGTGATAGCGAGGTTTTCCTTCCTGCCCCACCGGAGCACATTGAGGAGGAGATGTTCGCATTGCTGGACTGGATAAATCATTCCTCGACGGCTTACGATCCCGTCATCGGCGCCACCGTCCTCTTCCACGAGTTTGAAAGTATACATCCGTTCGAGGATGGCAATGGAAGGACGGGCAGAAGCCTTTTCCACATCTATTTGCAATGCAATGGTCTGAACAACTCTCATCTCTGCAGGTTCGATGAGCAGCTCCTGAGAGACAAGGACCTGTATTATCAGATACTAATGTACACAGATTATGCAGCGAAGGAGAAAAAGTGCGACTATCATGAAATCCTAGATTACTTCACTGAAGCCATCCTGGCAAGCTATGAGGTGGCAGTAACGGCCCTGGCCAGCAAAGACCTGCTCACCCAGCAACTCGATGAAGCGTCAAGCCGCATTCTTGTCAAGGCAAGGGAAAGAAGAGAGTGGTTCACCAGGTCCGAGGCGAAATCTTGGGTTCAGGGCCTTGGTGAGCAAACAGTTGGAGCCAGACTATCAGAGTTGGTCGAAAAGGGGATCATCGAGACGAAGGGAGAAACTAGGGCAAGGAGGTTTAGGTTCAGAGACCCAATGCAGGAGCTCAGGACATTGCTCCATCCAACCAGAGAGGCTAGACAAGAGAAGATGGATGTCTGAGGAATGACACGAATCGACCAAGTCCTTTGGTCATTCCTTCCACCATTAAGGATTAATACCTCTTGCTCGTTTTTGTCGCTACCACGCGGGCTCATGGTCTAGCGGTTATGACGTTTGCCTCACACGCAGAAGGTCGCCGGTTCGAATCCGGCTGAGCCCACTCATCCTCTCATCCAGACAATTATTTTTCGAATTCAATTATATCGTTTTTTGCACTTATAGCTGGCTCGGGCACGAGGATCGAGTTGTATGCCTCATTGACCCGGGCGAAGGCAGGTTCAGCTCTGGTGCGGCAATAGTACCGCTCCGTCGTCTGCGTCGATGCATGCCTCATGCTGCGTGATCGGAAGTCAAAGAGGGCATCGGTTAGTTAGCCACTTGTTTAATGCTGTTTGAAATTGAAAATAGCACTGGAACTTATCGCCTGAGCCTCTCCCCCAGTTGCCTCGCAACCTTCCGCCCCTCGACCAAGGACGGCAGTAGGCCAACGCCGTTGCAGCCGAGGTTGTACCATAGCCCCTCCACCTCATGATCGGGGCCGACCAGCCTGAGGCCGTCCGAGGTGTAGCCCATGAGCCCATTCCAGCACCTCGCCTTGCCGTTCCTCATAGGATCGAGGGACGAACGCTCTACGAAGTCATCGATGCGGCCGTAGACCCCTTCTGGCAGTTCCACCTCCGGGTCCAGGTCTCCTACGACCTGCACTTGGGGACCCCCGACCGCGACCAGGTCCTTTCCGGTCACATCGAAAGGCCTACGGGTGAAATAGAAGTAGGGCTCCTCGCGCGGATCCCCTTCCTCATGATAATAAATGTAGGCGCCTGGGCTCTGCCTGTCCGTGGGTTCGTACGCCACCATGGATGCCAGGTACTGCTTGAGCGAAGTGTTTGCTTTAGGCCGAGCGCCCGATGACATAAGCGGCACCGGATAGCCGTTGGTGCAGAGCACCACCGCCCTCGCGGATGCAGCGTGCTCTCTGAGCCACGCCTTCGGCCGTGGTCCGCCATCGATCCGCTCGACGGCGCTTCCCTCGAAGATGCCGATTCGTCCCAGGTGCTTGCGAAAGAGATATCGGGCAATGGACTGGCATAGCTTCCCGCTGTTGACCAGCGAGACTTGGGAGGCGAAGGCGGCCAAGTAGTCGTCCTTGGTGTGCAACACATCCTGCAGCCACCGGGCCTTCTCCGTCGACACCAGGTCTTTGATAGAATGGTGGATTCGCAGCCTCCCTGCGACCTCCTCCGCCACCACCAGCGAATGCATGGGCGCTTTGAACCTTTGACGCAGCTCAAGTTCGATCAATACGTCGGTGATCTCGTCGATGCCGGAGAGGCCAGTCCAGACAACGCTCTCTATCGGCTCGGGTCGATGGTCGACCTCTCGGCACAGCTCATGGAGGAGCATATGGCCGGATTCCAGCTGATTCAGGATATCCGCGATATGCCCTCCCTCGTGATCATTGAGGAGGTCGGCGAAGCTTCGCTCCATTACGGCCAAGCCCTGCCCGGCGTTGCGGCCGCTGGAGCCTTGTCCGATCCGGTCCCTCTCCAGCAATGCGACCCGAAGGTCGGACCTCTCTGCCAGGTAGTAGGCGGTGGACATGCCTGCGATGCCCCCGCCCACGATGACCACATCCGCCTCGAGGTCATGATCGAGTGCGGGGAAGCGCAGACCATCGTCCATCTCCATTATCCAAGGAGAACCCTTCTCTCGGCACATCCAGTGCGTTAGCCATCTCCCGATATAAGAATCGAACGACGCCCATCAGCCGGCTTGAAACGCGCGCTAACCGTGTCGCAGAAACCGTTGAGCCAGCAACTTAATGCATCCGCGCCGACCAGTGATGATGAGCAGACAATGGCCGCTTTTAGGTTTACCTCCGGTTTGGTTTTTCGATTATTCGTGGTTATGCATAACAACGGTGATTGGAAGGAATATGATGCGAAATTAGGCAACCTCCACGATACTATTAGGACACAAGCTAACCGAGTAGTCCATCAAACCGGTTCTTCGATAGGGCAGGTCTAAATAGCAACGTTTAAATCGCCATTTTCTGGATGAAATCAAACGCCCCAATAATTAGCGTCAACGGTATCTCCAAGACATTCGGTAAGAGGAACGAGATAATCGCCCTGCAGGATGTCAGCTTCTCCGTCAACCAGGGCGAGGTCTTCGGACTTCTCGGTCCGAACGGCTCCGGCAAGACAACGCTCATCAGGATACTCAATTGCATTTTCCAGCCGACGTCTGGGACTGCTAACGTGAATGGTCACGACCTGAAGGAAAAAGAGAAGGTCAAACGGAGCACAGGATTGCTCGCCGAGAACCCAGGCCTTTATGAACGGCTCAGCCCGCACGAATATTTAGAGTTCGTTGGTGCCCTTTATGACGTGGACAAGCGCATATTGTCTGAGAGGGTGAACCGGCTACTCGTCATGTTTGACCTGAGCTCCAGGGAGAACGACCTCATCGAAGGATTCTCGAAGGGCATGAAACAGAAGGTCCTGATCGCTGCCGCCTTGATCCACGACCCCCCAATAATATTCCTCGACGAACCTACGTCCGCATTGGACCCTCGCGCCTCGATCGTCGTGAGGGACTTGATTAAGGACCTCTCGACGAAGGCGTATAAGACAGTCTTCGTCAGTAGTCACCTCCTTCCATTGGTGGAGGAGGTCTGCGATCGCCTAGCGATAATCAATCAGGGAAGGCTCGTCACGACAGGCACGGTCAAGGAAATAATCGAGAAGGCGGGAACGACCGACCTCGAGCAGGCGTTTATCGAGCTAACCGGTGGCAAGGACAATACAGAGCTCCTTTCGTGGAGGGGTCCGGTTGAGGCGACCTAAATGGCTTATCATCGCAAAGAACGAATACCTCCTTAAGACCAGCGGTTTCCGCCGCTACCGCAAGGTCTTCCCTTTCCTGGCGCTGGCAGCAGTGACGTTTTACGTTCTATTCGCGGCACCGGCGATGTTCTCTTTGACGTCTGATTACACTAGGACGTTCCTCCTTTCCGACGCAGCGCTGGCGTTCATGCAGGTCATGTTATTCGTGATCTTCGTCAGCATACTCACCATCCCGATCATGCAGACATTGCAGGACACAAATATCACGCCATTAGAGACGGTCCTCTCAGCGCCAGTCGAACCGAAAGATGTTCTCCTAGGAAAGTACCTTGGCTCATTGCCGTTATACGCTATCGTCGTCTCAATCATCGCCGGCACCTTCCTGGCTCTGTTCATCCCCTTCGGCATGACAATGGATCAGGTGCTCCTGGCTGTGTTGGTGTTCATCCTGATCATCACTAGCGCTCTCTGGATAGGAGTGCTCATCGCAGCTATCCTGAAAGCATGGCTCGGAAGGAGCGTTCGGGGAAGGGAGGCAGGGCAGGCTCTGGCGATGCTGATCTCCTTGCCTCTAGTCGCAGTAATGTACTCGGCGATGAACGGTGATATGCTGGACGCGCTACAGGGACACGGTAGCACACTTTCAGGTTCTTTCTTGCTGCTACCAAGCTCCTGGGGAGCTGATGTAATCATCCGATCCCTGCGCCACCCGGGTGACGTCGGTTTCGACCTTGCCTCAACGGTCTTGGGCATCTTCGGTTTAACAGCCTTCCTGATAGGTTCGATCTTTGTTGGCGTAAAACTCTCAGGAAAGGCATACGACCTCGAACCGGTATCATTCTCGACCGCGAAAGCCAAACCTGAGGGGGGATTCTACAGATATGTTCGATTATTGAGCGCCAAAGGCTCTTTTGCCACAGTCGTGGTCACGGTCATGAAGGACTATGGGCGCAGGCTGGAGAACATCTCAAGGGTTATCTATATCCTCGGTCTGGTCTCGATGATGGAGCTGTTTATGCTCAGCTCCCTGCCACAAGGCGATTACGTGAGTATAGCCCTCCTGACTATCACCTGGATGATGGCCTTCCTTTGCGTCTTCGTCGTCGGTGAGGTAACGGCCAGAGGAAAGGATAACCTTTTCATCTACCGTAAGGCGCCAAGAGGCGAGTCCAGGCTGATAAGGGCAAGGATCATGCAAGGATGCATCGTCGTTCAGCCAGTGGCAGCCATCTCTGCCCTGATCGTACTCGTACCCTCGAGCGTTCCCTGGAAAGATACAATCTTGCTCACATTAGCGGTCGTGGCGATCGCCACTGCCTACGTTATTATGTCGATCGGTCTGTTCCTGCTCTCGCCCTCATTCAGCGAAAGGCCAATGGAGGCAATCTGGAACGCCATCTCCGTCTTGGCAATATCGTTCTTCCTCTATGTCATATGCATCGTGGCCTTCGGTGAGCCTTGGGGTCTTTTAGCATTGCTGTTGCTCAGCTCAGGCATCGGCTCGATATTGCTGATGGCTGGCAGCAGGAAAATCAAGTCCATAGAATAGATCATCAGAACTCTTCATTGGAAAATTCAGGAAATGGTTCATTTCAATCTTATAAAAGAGGTCCGATCTTCTGGATCTCAAATTTCGAGAACGTGGTTTGAACTCAGTTTACATTGAAGCCCTCTTTCCGACCTATTGGAATATAGAAAGCATAAAAGGCTTCACCACAAAACTCATAGAATGCATTTTTAATTTTGATGATAGCATTAAATAATAATCTGGATAAGCCGAGGTAACTTCCCCGCGGGAGCAATTTCGGCAAATATCCTAATCATGCTGCAAACTACTTTAAAAAGAAATATGAAAGAGTGTGCGAAGCTGGCTCTGCACAATGCCGAAAGAAAAAAAATGTCGTCCGTCATTCCGACTCAAGCGATGAGTGGTTTCAGCTGAGCCCACTCACCCTCTCATCCAGACAATTATTGATTGAATGATCGATTCGTTGCTTCCTCAGGGAGGCTATGTTCTTATCGCATGTCCCTCATTGAGCTTAACCATCAGCACTTCCGCAGCCTGATTGACCACGTCCATGACCATGGAAGTCGGTGGACAGTATGCGTTCTCAAACGAGGTGACGAACTCCTCAGCCGTCACTTCCTTCAGAATCGCGCCGGTCAACCAATTTATGCGACCGGTCACGTCCTCGCCACCAACGATCTGAGCTCCCAAGAGCCGGTGCGTCTCTCTGTCAGCGATGATCTTGACGGTTATCCTCTTCCCGCCCGGATAGTACCGTGCTTTGGTGAGCCCGGTCGCCTTTCCTTCTACGATATTGATTCCAAAATAATCAGCCAGCCCCTTTGATAACCCCGTCCCAGCCGCCTGCAACTCCCCGAGATAGGTAACCCAGGGAGATAACGCTCCTGGATAGGTTGCGTATCCCCCGGAAGCATTGATGCCGGCGACGCGTCCCTGCCTGACAGCGCTCGACCCAAGCTGGCTCATGGCCGGACCCGGAGTCGCCGCGCTTTGGCACATGATCATATCTCCGGCCGCATAGACATCTTTGACCAAGCGCCCCTTCTTGTACGGTTGCAGGGTGGCACTAACTCGTACCGCTCCAAGCGCACCGATCTCGAGCCCCATCATATTCGGCAGTTCCAGATTGGCCCTCACACCAGTTGCCATTATCACCATTTGACATGGGTATTCTTTTCCTCCGGCTCTGACCGATTCCACCTTTCCGTTTCCTTTGATCGCCTCGATCGGGGCGTTCATGACGAAGCGGATACCCATCTCCTCGCAGTAGTGCTGGACCAAAGCCGCCATATCTTCGTCCATGATGCGCGGTATTACGTTGGGAAGCATTTCCAAGACCGTAACCTGCTTCCTTAGGTGCCTGACCGCGACGGCCATCATCAGGCCGATTACACCTGCCCCGACGATTAAAACTGAGTTGGTTTCCTTGATCGCATCCTGGATGGCTTTACCATCATTTACACTTTTTATACTGAAGACGCCAGGAAGCCTCGCCCCTTCAACAGGAGGCACGAACATCTTTCCACCAGTCGCCAGAACCAAAGCATCCCACAAATGGGTGGTTCCGTCTACCAATGTCACCGTCTTCTTCTCCGCGTCCACACCAACTACCTTGGTTTTCGTGTGCACCAGTATGTTGCGGTCCTCCTTGTAGAACTGAGGGTCATGCATGATTATCGAATCGAAGTCCTTGATCTTGCCCTCAATGACATAAATGACGGCGCATGGTGAGTATGCGACGTGCTCATCCTCGGTGAAAACATCAATTTCAGCTTCTGGATTATGGGCTCTGATTGTAGAAGCCGCGGTCAGGCCAGCAGCTCCCGCTCCAATAACGACAATCCTACTCGGCATTGATAACCTCTCGTGCGATCAAATTATCATATGATTAACAAGGATTTGGTTATTGTTGCTCATCCCTCATAGCTTGTACCTCACAACACTAAATAAATGGCCTGGAGCGCAGCAACAAGCATCATCACGGCGCGACAAGTCACACTGGCGGACTCTCCAGGACATGGTCACGTCAAGCGGCCAACGGCGGTCATTCTGCACCCTTTTTATAATTCGAAAGGAAATCTCCAGGCATGGCCGTGAAGGAGGTCACAGGCGCAGCCACTCCGGTATCCACCAAGCAATCCACGCCCGTGGGGGAAGGCAACATCGTGTCTGAGGACCTGGTGGTGAGATATGGGCGGGTCACTGCCTTGGACCATTTCTCGGTGGAGGTCCCCAAGGGCATCGTGGGCCTCCTTGGCCCCAACGGCTCTGGTAAGAGCACCTTCATCAAGGCTGTGCTTGGCTTGTTAAAACCCCAGCAAGGAAAGGTCACTGTTGCAGGCTTTGATTCCATCCAGGACCGCCTTAGCATTCGAGACCGTATCGGGTACATGCCGGAGCATGACTGCCTCATCGAGTCCATGACCGGCGTGGAGCTGGTCTCCTACATGGGAAGGATCGCTGGCATGTCTAAAAGCGATTCAATCCCGCGCAGTCACGAAGTGCTTGATTTTGTGGGCTTGACCGAGCAGCGCTACCGGCCCATTTCCACCTTTTCCACGGGAATGAAGCAACGCATCAAATTGGCTCAGGCCATCGTGCATGACCCCAGCATCATTTTCCTGGACGAGCCGACCAGCGGGATGGACCCGCAAGGCAGGGAGGAGATGCTCGAGCTAATCGGACGGATCGCGGCCTCGGACAAGTCCATCCTGCTGTCTTCTCACATCCTGCATGACGTGGAGAAGGTGTGCAAGAAGGTAATAATCATCTCGAACGGCAAGGCCGTCACCCAGGGCGACATAGACGCGCTGCTCACCCAGGGCAACGAGCGCAAGAGGATGGTGGTGCGGGGCCAACCAGAGGCGCTCAGGCTCTTCATCATGCAATTGTCCAAGGAGCTCGAGGTCGTTTCCGCGTCCGAGGAGTTCAAGCAATTCACGGTAGTGATCGTCAATCGGGAAGGCAGCGCCAGGATATTCGAGATGGCCCAAAGCTCAGGGGTGCAGATCAGATCCTATCTGCCGGAGCGATTCACCTTGGAGGACGTCTTCATCGATGCGGTCAAGGAGGTGCGGTGATGGGCCTTAACCCCATCGAGTACAGGCCTTGGAAGGGGCAGAGGAGCGAGCATGCCCGCCGCTTCCTGGTCATAGCCGATAGCATCCTGCGGCACAGCCTCCGGTCCAAATGGTTCCTGGCGGTCCTGATAATCGGCTTTTTCCTCGCCTTCGGCCTGAACATCATCTTCCTGTCCATCACGCCACACGAATCCTTGACCGGCGAGCAGATGGCCAGTCTGTTGAACAATGGGATCTTCTACATATTCATCGTCATCCTTGTCTCCATGTTATGCTCGGACCTCCTGGCGGAGGATTTGCGCAGCAGCTCCTTGGTCCTGTATCTGTCACGAGCCCTCAGGCCCGCAGGCTATATCATTGGCAAATTCGCCGGGGCGTTCGAGACGCTCGCCCTGTTCGCATTGCTGCCCCCCATCATCCTTGCGGTCTCGATCACCGCCACCCAGTCCGGGTCCGATTACCTCTCTAGCATGGAAGTGATCCTCGAGACAGTTCTGGCAGGCATCTTAGCGACCGCATTCCTCATCCCCATCGGGATGATGATCTCTTCGCTGACCAGAAGGAGGACATACGCCGCCGTTGGCACCTTCATGTTCGTCTTCGTGCTCGGGCTCGTGGCCGGCATATTCTCGCAGTTCGACCCCAACTGGCAGCTCCTTGACCCTGGCAATGTGCTATTCTTTTCCTTTGACGTCATCTTTGGAGTCAGCCTGCCAGAGGACATCAACGCCTGGCTGCTGCTCGCAATGGGTTTAGCATTCACTGTCCCGCCCATGGCCTTCGCCTACTATCAGGTCCTAAGGAAGGGGGTGGGGAAATGAACGGCGAGGTTGTCACCGCGAGGAACGTCTCCAAGTGGTATGGTAACGTCATCGGGCTGAACAACTTCAACATCGAAATTCAGAAGGGGATCATGGGGATCGTCGGCCCCAACGGAGCGGGAAAGAGCACCTTCTTCAAGCTGCTGGTGGGGACCATCAAGGTGAACGCTGGTGAGATAAGGGTCATGGGGAAGTCCCCATGGAAGAACCCTGACCAGCTGAAGGATATCGGTTTCTGCCCCGACTATGAGTACCTGCCCCCCGATCTGACCGGCACGGACTTCCTGAGACTGACCGGAGGCCTGCACGGCCTAAAGGGACAAGAGCTATCGACCAGGTCCAAGGAAGTCCTGAGAACGGTGGAAATGACCGCCGCCGCGGATCGGAGGATCGGAGGTTACAGTAAGGGCATGAAGCAGAGGATGAAGGTCGCCGGGGTGCTCCTCCACGACCCTCAGTTGCTCCTGCTGGACGAGCCTCTGAGCGGTACAGATCCGGTCGTGAGGAAGGAGCTTATAGATATGATCAAGGACCTGAACCGCGAGCACGGCCACGACATCATCGTCTCCTCCCACGTGCTGTTCGAGGTCGAGCGGATGACGCATGATGTCGCCCTGTTGTACAAAGGGCGGGCCGTGGCGACCGGGAACATCTCCGAGATCAGGGGGCTGATGAGCAACCATCCCCACCACATCATCATCGAGGGGGAAGGCCTGGTCCAATTGGCCAAGGCCCTGGTGGATCGCCCCTACACCGTGTCCGTGCAGCTCTGGAAGGACCGGAAGGCCCTCACGGTCGAGGTCGAGAGGCCGGACGAATTCTTCGACTCCATCCCGGATTTGATCAAGGAGACCGGATGCAGGCTGGACAGCATGAGGAGCCTGGACGATGATCTGGAATCGCTCTTCAAGTACCTGGCGGGGTGGTGAGCATGGACCTGCGCACGAGCATCACCGGCCTGAGCGCGATGTTCAGGTTCTCATCCAAGAAATTGCTCACGAACCGCCGTTGGGTGCTGGTGGCGCTGATGGTCGCCCTGGTGGCAGTGGTCATGGGATACGTGGCCAACCAAGAAGGCGTAAGCCTGGACCTCGGCAGCACATTGATCAATGTGCTGATCTTGTCCTTCCTATTGCCAGTCATGAGCCTGATCTACGGGGCGTCGATGATACGGAACGAAATCGACGATCGCAGCATCACTCAAGTGCTCACTTCGCCCATGGACAGGCGCGCATCATACCTCGGCTACTATCTGTCCTTGATCGTAGTGCTGGCCCTGATGCTCGTCATCCTGGTCGTGGTAGGCTGGTCCTGCTACTTCCTCCAGGACCAAGTGGATAGCCAGGCTTTGGAATTGCTGTTCTCCTATGCCTTCCTTCTAGTCATCGGTTCCATCGTGTACTCATCGCTCTTCCTGGCCATGGGCGTGCTGCTCAAGCAGCCCATCTATCTCGGCTTGTTGTACGTCTTCGTCTGGGAGAGCTTGGTGGGCTCGTTGCCTGGGGCGATAGGCCAGTACACGATAGTCTACAATCTGAAGGTGATCGGGGCCGAGCTCATCCCATATGGGAACATCACTGAGTTCTCTGGCGACCCGACCATTTCAGCCGTCGTGCTAGCTGCATTGACCGTGTTACTGCTGGCGCTAGGGGCTTGGGCGTTCAGGGAGAAGGAGATACCTTAGTGGACCTCTGCCCCTCGACACGATCCTCATTTAGGTGGCGACCGTCTACCAACTTAACAATTAAATATGATGATAGCAAAGAATAAGCACATCGGGGAGAGGTTTTGGCGTCAGAACTAGAGATCTTGATCGACATCACCATGATGCTGATTGTGGCGAGCGTCTGCGCGTTGATCCTGAGCAGGCTCAAGATGCCCACGCTCATCGGCTACATCCTCGCCGGAGTGCTCCTTGGTCCATTTGTTTTCCCTGAATATATCATAAACGAGGAGATTCTCAGGATCTTCGCCAGCATGGGTATAGTGCTGCTGATGTTCTTCATCGGCATAGAGCTGAACCTGCGGGGCCTGAAGAAGGTGGCCTCATTGGCGCTCGTGATCGCGGTCGCGGAAATGACCATTATGATGCTGATAGGATACTCCTTGGCCATCGCCTTCGGTTTCACTCCCGGTCAGGCGGTGTTCCTTGGGATAATCATGTCCATCGCCAGCACCGCTGCCATATTGACCATAATGCCTAGCAGCAAGCATCTCACCATGAACGAGAAGAGGGCGATCACCGGCATCCTGGTCATGGAGGACATCATCGTGGTGATCATCATCGCATTCGTTGCGCCGGTGCTCTCCCAAACCAATGACTCCATTTACAATTCCAACCTGGAGATGTTGGCTGGGATCATTCTTTTCATGGCCATGTCGATTCTACTGGGAATCGCGGTGGTCCCAAGGGTCCTGGATTGGGTCAGAGCGCGATATTCTGATGAGGTCCTATTCCTCGTCTCATTGGCACTGGCATTCGGCCTGGCCTTGTTCTCTAATCTGATAGGGCTCTCAGTCGCCGTCGGCGCGTTCTTGATGGGCATAATCGTCTCGCGGTCCGCGTGCGCATCCACGGTCTGCACCAAGGTCGAGCCTATGAAGGAGCTCTTCATAGCCACATTCTTCATCTCCGTTGGATTCCAGTTCAATCCAACCCTGTTCCTTGAGGGAATATTCTTTGCGGCGGTGCTCGCGATGGTATTCATCATCGGCAAATTGGTGCTCATATCCACCACCTGCTACCTGGCCAATTTCAATTCCCGATCCTGCCTCTACATCGCCACCAGCTTGGTCGCCATGGGTGAGTTCTCCTTCATCATTGCAGCCATTGCCTTGGACGGGGAGTTGATCGATCAATACATCTACTCCGCTGTGATTGGGGCGGCCCTCTTCACCTTGATCCTCATGCCCTTCATTTCCCGTGGAGCGCCGCGCCTCTTCGAGTTTGTCAAGAGGGCCTTCCCCAAGGATGTGCGCCATGACATGGATAGGGAAGCGGAAGGCGCCCGCGAACTGGTCGTCAAGGAATCATCCAGGCCCGAAGTAAAAAGGGAGGTCCGAAAGGAGCTGCTCCTCATCATAATCGACCTAGTGTTGATCGCCGGGGTGCTCATCGCGGTGAACGTGCTCGCCATCTTGGAGGGCCTGATCGGAGATATTGGTGCCGATCTGGGCGTGGTGCCTTCCCTGATCGCCTTCTTCATAGGGCTGATCCTCACCATCCCATTGATATTCATCTTGGTGGTCAGACTGAAGAAGCTTTCGCAAATATTGGCCAGATTGGTCTATCCCGCATCTGGCGTCCTAAACCGTAGACGCAGTGCCGCGGGCAGGGTATTCAAGGATCTAGGGGAGGCGTTCCTCGCCATCCTCCTCTTCCTCATGTTCCTTCCATTCCTTCCACAGGTGGAGGGGATGGGTTTCATTCCATTTCTCGCGTCATTTCTATTGGCTTTATTATTAACCTATTTCCTTTGGGATGCCTACAAATCAGCTTACAAACGCGTCACATTCAATATAGTGAAGGGTCTTTCGGAGAAAGAAGAGACGAAGGAATCAGAATAGGTTTGCGAGAATTGACGAGTAGGCTGCGGTTGATGGCTATGTCGATTTCATCCATCTCCGTTATCCTTCCTTGGTCATCGCATCGATCTTTATGGCCAGGGATATTTGGTCGATGATCTGCCTTCCCTTGCGGTCAAGCAACTTCCCATGATCGACCCGGATCTCGCCATCCACAAGCAATTTTATGGTCTCCATGAGGAGATAGGCCTCCCGCCTCAGCTCCCTGGCCCTCACCTCTATTACCAGCCGCTCCCGGGCAGGGAAGCGCTCCCTGAGGTCGGCCAAGGGGAAGGAGTCATATGCGATGGGCGCCCCTCTGTCCAGCTCCGGGGTGCAGAGATGCACGGTCGAGCCATAGCTTGAGTCCCCGTTGTCCACCACCTGGCCCACGATCTCCTCCCAGGTCCCTTTGTACGTGTCGGGGAGCGCAGGGTGCAGGTTGATCAAGGTGTGTCTTCGGCAGGTCTCAGGGTCGAAGATCAGCATATAGCCAGCAAGGACTCCGAAATCCATTTCATGCGCAGAGATGCGTTCACGGAGGCCTTTCCCGTACTCGTCCCTCCAAGCGGCGATGTCGCGCTCCCTGAGCTCGGGCATGAAGGTATCCGAGGGGAAGATGATCACAGGTATGCCTCTTTCCTTGGCCATCTCGATGATCCTGGTGCGATAGGCGTTTCCCTTAACCTCGCGATTGATGAACACGAAAGCAAGCTTCGTCTCAATCTCCCCGCTCTCTATCCTCTGTATCATGGTGTTGAAAAGGTTGAACGAGCCAGGGCCTCTCGCGGTCGTGAACCAACCTATCCTCTTCATCATCTCCCTCCTGGGTGAATGTAGGGCGAACCATATCTTAACTCTCCCTTCGTGGGGGTTCGTCAGGAGAACATCGTACGATACAGTTCCGTTCCGGTTAACAATAAATAATGCCCCAGCACCATGGCCCATGCATGCACGATTCACGATTCATGAAGCTGGCCAACACGCTCATCGACCATTCCACCAAACTGAAGCAGGGAGAGGTCGTCTACATCGAGGCCTACGACATCCCGGTGGAGATGATCGAGGTATTGGTGAAGAAGGTCTACTCCGTCGGTGGCATACCACTGATATCGCAGAAGTCCCCGCGCCTCATCAGGCAGTTCATCAAGGGTTCGGACGAGGCCACCATGAAGCTTATCGGCGAGATCGAGCTGGCCAAGATGAAGAAGGCGCAGGCCTACATCGGCATGAGGGGCGCGAGCAACATCACGGAGAACTCCGACGTACCAGCGGATAAGATGGACCTCTATCGCAAGCATTGGTGGCAACAGGTGCACTCGGAGTGGAGGGTTCCCAAGACGCGCTGGGTAGTTCTGAGATGGCCCACCCCTTCCATGGCGCAGTCCGCGGAGACGTCCACCGAGGCCTTCGAGGACTTCTACTTCAACACCTGCACCCTCGATTATGATAGAATGTCCCGGGCCATGGACCCTTTGGTCAAGCTCATGAGCCAGACGGACAAGGTTAGGCTGGTCGCCCCAGGGACGGACCTGCATTTCTCCATCAAGGGCATTCCCGTGGTCAAGTGCGACGGGGATAAGAACATACCTGATGGAGAAGTGTACACCGCGCCCGTGAAGGACTCGGTGAACGGCGTCCTCCAGTACAACACCAAGACCCTTTATGATGGAATGGTCTTCGAGAACATGCGCCTTAAGTTCAAGGACGGCAAGATCATTGAAGCGACATCCTCCAACACCAAAGCAATGAACCATATCTTGGACGCGGACAATGGCGCACGATACGTGGGAGAGTTCGCCATCGGCCTCAACCCATACGTCACCAAGCCCATGCTCGACACACTATTCGACGAGAAGATCTCAGGTTCGATCCATTTCACGCCCGGGAATTCCTATGATGAGGCCTTCAACGGCAACCGGTCCTCGGTGCATTGGGACATGGTGCTCATCCAGACCAAGGAGTGGGGCGGCGGCGAGATGTTCTTCGATGACGTCCTCGTCCGCAAGGACGGGCTCTTCGTGCTTGACGAGCTGAAAGGGCTGAACCCCGAGGGCCTCAAGTGAACCGCCATCCTGGCATCTCGGCCCGGTCTAGCCAAACACGCAAGAATAGTATACGAGAAGGTCAATTATCGCATCATGGACTCTCAGACCCAAGGTTACCTGATGGCCCTCATCTTCGCTGGACTTGGCCTATTCCTGATGGCCATCACCTGGCATCGCCATAAGAAGAAGTAAGCCGCGGGAAGTATCATCGTCCAGCTCCAGGCCCTTTGATTCATGGCTTCAACCACTCGAAAAACCTGAACCCACCTTTCATCTTGTCGCTCAGTTTGTCGTCGGTACGGAGGAAGGAGTTCAGCGCCGTGTACCTCTTGTGGCAGCGGAAATAGTAGTAGTGGATGTAGAACATGGCCGCATCGATGTAGACCACGTCGTTCATCGGAGCAATGGCCTTGCTCATCCCCGTCTGCTCCCTCAGCTTGTCCATGAAGCCGGAGCGGCCCACCTCGCAGGATGAGAACGTGACCTCGCTGCCCTCGAAACATCCCTCAGGGAATTCCTCCGCGGAGAGGAATCCCTGGACCAGGGAGAAGTACCCTTCTTTGTGGCCATGCGAGGAGAAATGGACCATGCGATACTCCGGTGCCGTCTTCTCCAATATCCGTATGAGGTCCTTCTTCCCCTTGAGCACCTTGTAGCGCACGCTGTTGGGCATCTTCATCTTGAGGAAATGGTAGAGCACCAGGCCCTCGTCCCGGCCATGGCAGTGGGGGATGCATTCCAGGATCAGGACCTTGGTCGGTCGCGCCATTAACTCGACCTCCGGCCCTGGAGGTAACTGACGCCTGCTTCCATGGGCCTATTACTAATCGAGGAGATAGTCAACATTGCGCTTCCCGTAGGTCCAGGACGTAGTTGATGATGCATACGCACTGCGCCGCCAGATACTCCCTTCCTCCCAGCGATACCTTCTTCCCGCGCCGGAGCACGAAATCCTCCTCCTTCTTAGGGAGCCCGACCTGGTCCCCGATCACGAACATGGGGTCCTGCCCCAGATCGATGGTACGTATGTCCTCGCCGCCCTTCTCCAGCACGAAGACATGGTCCCTCTCCCTGGTCAGCGCTTGCAGGCTCCCCTTCCTCTCTTCGATGCCTGGATGCGGCTTTCCGGAGAGGACCTTCCTTAGGAGCGACTCCCAGCCGCGCTCGTCCAAGGGGGCGTCGCGCAATCCCGCGCCGTCGAATATCAGCTCCTTCGGCGGGTCTGGGGGTCCATTTAGCAGAGCATGGAAAACCACGTCCTGCCTTAGCACGCGGGATCGGTGCAAGGCCATGAGGGCGCACTGGTACACCACGTCCAGCCTTCCGGCTTGGTGCAAGCTATCGAACCTTCCATCCGTCCGGCCGGTCCTGGAATAGAGGACGAACTCTCGCATATCTCCCACCAGTAATTCATTCACTCGGCATAAGAACCTCGGGCCACGACGATGAGCCTTTGGAAAGTAATTCAGGGCGGAACCTAATGATCATCGGGGATCAGTCATGCAACTAGTGAAGGCGAGCATCGAGGATTATGCTGATAGATACACTGGCAAGGTCGACCGAGTGTTCGAGGACCTACGCAAGGAGACCTATGCCAAGTGCGACAATCCGGGCATGCAGGTGGGAAAGGTCGAGGGCTCCTTCCTGAAGATGCTCGTGGCCATCTCCAAGGCCAAGACCGTTCTGGAGATCGGCACCTTCACCGGCTACTCCGCGCTGATGATGGCCTCAGCGCTGCCAGAGGATGGCAAGCTATGCACCTTGGAGTTCGACGAGGCCCATGCCAAGGTGGCGCAGAAGTACTTCGACAAGGTCGATTATGGAAGCAAGATCACCATCATTCATGGGGATGCAAGGGAGACCCTGGAGCGGGTGGAGGGGCCTATCGACCTGGCCTTCATCGACGCGGACAAGTCGTCCTATGACCACTATTATGAGAGAGTGCTGAGGATCCTAAGGCCAGGGGGCGTGATAGCCTTCGACAACATGCTCTGGAAAGGCCAAGTGCTCGATCCCAAGAGCGAGGACGCCAGGGCCATCCACGCCATGAATCGCAAGCTGGCCAAGGACGAGCGAGTGGACAAGGTCCTCCTGACGGTGCGGGACGGCATCATGCTGGTCAGGAAGAGGTAGGTCGGACTGAGCCCGTTCCTTTCTGGATTCTTTGGTTTCCCGCAGGCTTGACCCGGCATATCAGGGGCATAAGCCCAAGGTGTGGCCAGATACCGGCCACTTGTGCTCATTCCTCTCAAGTATCGTGACCACCGCATAGACCACTAAGCGCGAAATGCGCGATGAGGTGAAAGAAATGAGTCACAACAACGACGAATGCGACATCGAGACGCTCAAGAAGATGAACAGCCTGGGCATGGCCTGGCGGGTATCCATGTCCGTCATCAGCGCCTTGTCTTGGCTGGGCTTCTTCATACTCTGGCTGGCCTTCTACGCCGGCGACTACAACGTCTACGAGAACATCGCCATCATCATACTATCGGTTGTAGTCTTCGTGGCCCTCAACGTGGCGATCTGGGTGCCATTCGGGATGAAGTTCGTCGAGAATGAGCCCAAGCACAAGACCACGGGCGCGGATGTCGTGTCCATCATTGCCGGGGTAGGATGGTTGGCATTCCTGCTGGTCTGGCTGCTGATGTACGCGGGCGATTACGACATCTACCAGAACATCGCCGTGTTCATCGTCTCCCTGCTCGCCTTCGGCGGGATATCGGCGGCGGCGCACGCGGTGAGCTCCGTGCGTGGAACCAGGAGCCCCTGATCGCAATCCCTTCCAATCCTTTTATTATTCCCGATTGAGCCTTCGGTCAATCGACTTTTTGGGCCCTGACCTTTCCTTCCGGGGTGTAGTACCTCCTACGTATCCAGAACGCCACGTTCACCAAGGAGATCAGGACGGGCACTTCTATCAGTGGCCCGATGACCGCGGCGAAGGCCACCAGCGACTCGATCCCGAACACTCCTATGGCCACTGCGATAGCCAACTCGAAATTGTTGCTGGAAGCCGTGAAGCTTTGCGCCGTCGCGTGCGGGTAGTCGAACTTCAGTCTTATCGACAGTCCGTAGGAGAGGAAGAACATGATCAGGAAGTAGAAGATGAGAGGGATCGCGATTGCCACCACGTCCCACGGCTGCTCCAGTATGTATTCGCCCTTGAGAGAGAACATCACAACGATGGTGAATAGGAGGGCCAGCAGCGAGACCTTGCCGAAGGCCGGGATGAACCTGTTGTCATACCAATCCGCACCCTTCCGGGGAAGGAGGGTGTAACGGGTGATCACGCCCAAGGCGAAAGGTATCCCCAGATAGATGATTACGCTCTGCGCCACGTCCCATATGCTGATGTCCACTTCTTGCCCTGACCCAGCCGAGATCCATTCGGAGGCGACGGCGATCAGGAAGTATGCGTAGAATGCATAGAGGAGGATCTGGAAGACGGAGTTGAGGGCCACCAATATGGCCGCATACTCAGAGTCCCCCTCCGCAAGAGTGTTCCATACGATGACCATGGCGATGCAGCGAGCGATCCCGGTGAGGATTAGCCCGATGCGGAATTCTGGCTGGTCGGGAAGGAATATCCACGCGAGGAAGAACATTAGGAATGGACCGATTAGGTAATTGAGGGTGAGCGAGACGGCGAACATCTTCTTTGCTTCAGGTTGTCCTGCGATCCCTCGCAGTTTCTCATATCGGACCTTTGAGAGCGGGGGCCACATCATCAGAATAAGGCCGACCGCGATGGGGATCGACGTCGTCCCGATGCTAAGCGAGTTCAACCAATCGGAGATCCCAGGGACGAAAGCGCCGAGCAGAATGCCTAGGCCGATCGCCAGGAATATCCAAACTGTTAGATAGCGGTTCAGGAAGGACAGCTTCTTGCTACCGTCGCTCAACTCTATACCTAATTCAGGAGCGGCTTGAGTGTTGAAATAACTTGCTCAGCCAGATTGTAAAATAATCAATTATTTAATTCTATTATTAATTATTAGGGGTTTATGCCATGAGCAGGAATAAGTAGGAATCTGATCAGTCGGATGACACGGTTAAATATTTGAGTTTACAATCAAGCGATGTGATCGCCACATCAGGATGCAGGATCGAGATCGCCTACATCGATCCGGTCACCTACTCCAGCGTCGTGAACCATCCTTTGAGGAAGGAGATACTCCGCACTCTCTACCGAGTCGCATTAGATGGTCCAGTGTCCAAGCAGAGCATCGCCGACCGGCTCAAGCTGGACTACCATCAACTGGTCTATCAGCTCAACAACCACCTACGCGATTTCTGGACCGTGGTGGAGGAGAAGAAGGTCCGAGGAACCAGGATGGAGCTCATCGCTCCCAGCAATCCATACACCATCTTCATCGCCTTGGGGAAGGAACAGAGGCTCTACGTCTTCGATCCATTGGCCAATCTCTTCGGTCCCCTGTCCAAGGTGGGGACGAGGTGCGACGTCTGCACGGACAAGGAAGCTGCCAAGTGCTTGAAGTATGTGGAAAAGGGGTGCTCCTGCGGCAAGCCGTCCTCCGAGGCCGAGCTTTCCATCCTAAAAGCGAACGGGAGGAAATCGCCTTTCAAGCCGTTGGATAACGCCATTCTATGCGCGCTCAAGGGCATCCCCAGCGGCGAGAAGTGCGTGGTCAGCATACCGTGCGAAGGATGCGCCTTCCTGAAGAAGACCATAAGGATCGAAGGGCTTTGATCACAAAAAATCGCTTGAAACGCATCCAAATGCTGATTTTCCGCAGATTGAACGAATTAGGCCGGAATTTTTTTAATCTCTCCCGATATTGATTCAATTGGACAGTGGGAGCGAATGGTCCAAATCGATGAGATGAATAGGAAGATCCTGAAGCTCCTCATGACCGACGGCAAGATGACCTACAACGAGGTAGCTCAGAGGATGCGCAGGTCGCCCTCGACCATACGCGACCGCATCCGCAGGCTGGAGGATGACAAGGTCATCTTGGGCTACATCGCCCTGGTCAGCGCTGAGCATATGGGCATGAAGGTGGAGGGCATACTCCTGGCCAATCTGGTCGACGGCTCGAGCGCAGAAAGGCTGCGCACCCTGGCAAACGTCCCCGGCGTGCTCGAGGTGCTTCAGGTCAGCGGGCGCAGGCGGATCATGATCCGCATCAATGCCAAGGACAACCGTTCGCTGGAGGAAACGATCAACCAGGACATCTTGCCCCTCGGGCTCAAGGACGTCGAGCTCCGAATCGTTCTGGAGAGCGTTATGCGCTTCCCCGGGGCCTGATCACACCGATGTCGGGTCGTAATGCCCTGAGAAAGGCCTCGATGAGGCGGGAGAGATCCTCACCCACCTCTCCCAATCGCGAGGCGTCCTGGTCTTGAAGGTCTGCTCGAACTGTGATATCAATGCCTCTAACTCCGGGGCGTCCTCCCCGCACACCTGGTTCATGACCGCCCCAGGACCAAGTTGATGCTTTTCCACCTTGCCGCGGATGAAGATCCTGCCACCGTGTATCCCTGCCCCTAGTTGCATCCCGACCGGGGACCGGTCGATCTGGCCGCCTTGGTTGAGCACGACGATCGTCCCCCCGGCCATGTACTCTCCCAGGTAGTCCTTGGAGGTGCCCCCGATGACCATTGCGGGCTTTGTGCCACCATACTCCTTCATGTGGATGCCAACGCGGTACCCGGTGTTCCCCTTGATGAGGAGGGTCCCGCCGCGCGCGGCCAGCCCGGTCACGTCCCAGGCATTGCCATGGACGATGATCTTGCCGGAGTTCATGGTGTTGCCGGTCAGATCCTGGGCGTTGCCGAAAACCTCGATGGTCGGCCCGTCCAGGAACGCGCCAAGGTCGTTCCCCGGGGTGCCGTGTATCTCTAGGTAAAGGTCCTTGCGGTTGGCGGTGGAGGCAATGTATCGATGCCCCATTACGCCATCCAGAACTATGTGCCTCTCCCCCTCGAGCATGATCTGGCGGACGAGCTCGTTTAGAATCTTGTAATGGATCAGGCGGCCGTTCTCGTCCCGGCGGTCGGCATGGATGACAACGCAACCCTCCTTCCTTTCGATGGCGGTCATAGGATCGAAGGCCTCGGCCTTCTTCCTCTCGCCCCAAACGTCGAAAGCGGTCATCCCCACCCCTCCCCCACGTGCTTGACCCCCATGATCTCGGCGATCTTGGAGTTCGGCCCGAAATAGCGTAGGCGGTCGCGGTTGCCCACCAGGCTCTCCACCGAATCGATGCCCATCGCGCCCAGGATCTCCTTCAGCTCCTCGTTCCAAGAGCGGAAGAGGCGGACGACCCTAGCGGCGCCGACCTCGGGATCGAGGCGGGAAACAAGTTCCTCCCTCTGGG
>CAYHAO010000033.1:0-20761 GCA_964354665.1 uncultured Methanomassiliicoccaceae archaeon
ATCTGGACATAGAAGTTGAATTGCGTGGCGTCATAGGTCGGAGAGGGCGTGGTCCCCCTGGCTCCGATGATGGGCGGAGAGCTCGCCCCCAAGCTTCCTCCGAGGATGTTGGCCTGGTACAATATTGAGTTCTTTTCAGTGTCGCTAATCATAACGGAGAGCTTGAGCGTGTAAGGATTCACACCATTGGCCACGCTGTACCTGTAAACGAAGGTCTCTCCCACGGTCCACTTTTCTCCCAATGGAAACAGGCTGTCGGATAAGTGCAAGGTCGTTTGCGTCTCGTTTACGAAGAGGTAGATCGCCGTGGTATAGGATTTGAGCTCCTGTCCGCCCTTATGCGTCAGGTTGACCTCAAGCCTATTGGGGGATCCAGGTATGATTTTCACATCTGGGGTGAAGTCGGCATAGGCGTTCTCGTGCGGTTCCGGCATGGAAGCCACGAACACCATGATGCTTGAGAACAGCGTCACGGTGATACCGAGGATCAGGATGTTCGCGATAATCTCCGAGACACCCTTCTTGTTCTTGCGTAACTTTCGACTTAGGTTACCCATCCGACGACCTCCGAAACATCGAGGGAGCGTTGGCTCCGTGGATATGAAGTTACCCCTGGCTCCATATATAATCATTATGTGGTAATTACCCAGGAGCGAATTCTTCCAGCACTGTTATCCAGAGCGATACCTTTGGTCGCCTGCGGTTATCCTTTTAGATACGACGGCAGAAAGTTAGATATCGCCTGCAGTCGAGTCCCAAGGGATGCTCCAGCTGTCCCCTAAGGACCGGGCCTTGCTCCATCTTTACGATTCACGCTCCCACCTCACGGAAAAGCCGAGCGAGGCGCTGACCCAGCAAGGGATCGCTTCCGCCCTCGATGTCAATCGCACTCACATAACACGGGTCCTGAAGCCCCTAGTGGATGCCGGTCTGGTGGAGGCTGGCAAAGGAAGGCTGGAGGGCGGGGATAGGAAAATGAGTTATTATCTGCTCACGCCCACCGGCCTACTCCGGGCCAAAGAGCTAGTGGAGTCGGTGGGCGACGAGGAGCTCGAGTTGGTCGAAGATGGGAGGAAGAGGAGAAGGCGGATTAGGGAGGTCCTAGCCGCCTATCCTTATCTGCACACCCTAGAAGTAGTGGATTCGATAGGTGGGGTCCTGCGCCCCCAAGCCCCTGGCAAGCGGCTGATCGTCTCTGATATTGAGCTGAGAGCGGATGACTTCTTTGGAAGAGGGGAGCAGCTGGCAATTGCCAAGGAGTTCCTATCGGGCCCTGCCTTGGTCCTGGCCATTTACGCCAACCATGGCTATGGGTCCTCCACTTTCCTGAAGAAGGTTGCCGTGGACCTATTCGATGGCCCGGTCCTTTGGCATGACCTGTCCAAGGAGGAAGACCCTGCAGCCTTGAAGCGCAACCTGGAGCGCTTCTCGGCTTTCCTTGGTTTCGAATCGAGCGCCGATGCCCTCAGGGGGGAGAGGGCCCTCATTTGCCTAGACAACTATCGGGAAATGAGCGAGGTCATGGTGGACTTCCTCACGGACTTTGTTCCCCGATTGCGAGGGGGGCTATGCAAACTGGCCGTGTCCATGAGGGAGGAGACCCCTTCTTATGAAAGGTTCTACCTTCGCCCTGATGTGCTGTCCAGGGACGTGATCGAGATCAGATTGCATCGCTTCGACGAGGCGACGGCGCGGGAATTCTTAGGTGGGGACCTGGACGACGAGGCGTTCCAGCTCATCTACATGCTCACGCGCGGACAACCTCTGGCGTTGGACCTGGTTAAGCGGGGGGATGCCGAAGGCCTAAAGGCCATCCGGTTGAGCGAGGAGGTGCGCTTCCTCATGTACCTGCGCACCCGAAAGAAAGGAAGCAGAAAGAGCAATTAATGCCTGCGTTCATTGCGGTGACGTGCGGCCCGAGTTCTTCCTCTATGCGCTGGCCACGGCATTGATCATCTCGGGGGTGGCTCTGTCATATTTGATTGATATCCCGGTTGTTGGGCTTGGCTTCTTCATCATGGGCGTGCTGCTGTTCCTGCTTCCGTCCATGCGTAAGCCCAGCCGGCGACTTTAATACTCCACTCCCGGTCGGCCGTCAACCCCGGAATCGTACGGATGCTTCAGCACCTTCATCTCCGTGACCAGGTCCGCCTCCCGGATGAATTCCTCGGGGGCGTACCTGCCGGTCAGGACCACCTCGACCTTGCTTCTCGAACGGACGACGCCCAATACCTCCGCCGGACTCAGCAACCCGAAGTCCGTGGCGACGTTGACCTCGTCAAGGATTACGACGTCGTACTTCCCGTATGTCAAAGCCTCCTTGGCCTTCGCCAACCCGCTCTTGGCCAAGTGTTCGTCTTCTGGGGTGTGCCGCTCCTTGTCCACCCATTTCCCACTGCCAAATTGGAAGAGATCGAGCCCCTTGAGCCTCCTGGCAGCCACGACCTCCCCATAATCCTCGCCGCACTTCATGAACTGGATCACGCAGACCCTCAGTCCCCTGCCCCACGCTCTTAGGGCCAGGCCGAATGCTGCCGTGGTCTTTCCCTTGCCTTCACCGGTATAGACATGCATCAGCCCCAGTTCCGCCATGCTCTCAGAATCTTTATGAGCTCCTCTGTAAAAATACGATTCGCCCGAAGGGGGCTTTATGTTAAACTAAGCGAATCGCCTATCGTGTTGGAGATCGAGATAAAGGCACCCTGCTCAGACCTTGGAGCGCTGGAGGTCAAGCTAAAGGCTTCAGGGGCGAGGGGCTTCGGGCGGTTGTACCAGAAGGACGTCTACTACGCCCACCCCGACCGAGACTTCGGGCGAACGGACGAGGCCCTGAGGCTGCGGGTGGAGAACGACCTGACCCTGGTCACATACAAAGGCCCTAAACTGGACCAGGGGAGCAAGACGCGAGAGGAGCTGGAGGTGTCCTTGGGGAATGCCGAGACGTTCGCCAAGATCCTAGAGAAGCTGGGATTCGAACCGGTGATGCGGATCTGCAAGCAAAGGAGGATTTTTGGCCTCAAGGGGGTCAGCGTCTGCCTGGACCAAGTGGAGGGGCTGGGTGATTACGTTGAGTTCGAGTTCGAGGGTGAGGACCTGGAAGACGGCAGATCGAGAATCCTGGCCCTCATGAGAGAGCTCGGGGTCGAAGGCAACGAGAGGAGGTCCTACCTCGAGCTGATCATGCTGAAAGAGAAGGAAAGGAAACCCAAGAAGAGGAAATGACTGGAGCCTCAAAGGCTCTTGATCTTGGCGATAACGAATTCCTTTATCTTCGCGTCGTCGGGGATGGTCACGGACTTCTTGAAGCGCTCCGTGCCGTCCGGAAGATAGTACCCCCTCGAGAGCGATATGAACTCGTTCTCCCCGTCACCCGTGACCGCCTTCTTCCTGGCGACCTCGATGAAGTTGTTACGCCCGAAGGGTATCTTCTCAGCGCTGATCGTTATGAAATCTACCTTCTTGCCGTTCGACTCGTCGTCCATTGCCTTGCCTCCTAAGCAAGTAACTCGGAAGAAGTGGGTTCGATAATAAAAGTTTCCATGAGCCTAAGCCTTCTCGATGCTCGCTTGGACGCTCTGGGTGGCATGAAGATCGTTGGTGACGGCATCTGACAGCGTCCTAAAAACGAGAAACTGTCGAAGATTAAATATATCAAACTGGGAATTGGACGGGGCATGACCGAACCGGGGGATGCTGCATCGCCCCCCCTGCCCTTAAGGTATTGTCCAGGTTGCGGCAAGCCTCTCGAAGAGGCGGACCGCTTCTGCCCCTTCTGCGGAAGATCTTTGAGCGTGCAGGTGCCCGCCGCATACCCTCAAAGCTACGCGTATCGGCCACCTTCGACCATCGAATCGGTCATGAAGTTCGGTCGTTTGGTCACATTGATCGGGCTCGCGGCTCTATTGGCCCTGCTAGTGGTAAATCTCGTAATACTGGTCTGGAGCCCGAGCATCGTCCTTCCTGAGGCTTCGGACCCATCCAATGGCATCGTTCTCTTCCTCATAGTGCCTTGGGCCAACCCTCTCGTAGGATTGTTCGAATTGACCGGCCTGTCCTTCGGCGTGTACCATGTCCTATTGGTGCTCGCCATCGCCGTCTCCTTCGCCTGGATGGTGATCGCGAGCGTGGACACCTTCAAGCAAGAGTTGAGATTGGAGAGGCCGAAGGGGGGGCACAGCCCCCTCTGGATCGTGGGCACGGTGTTCTTCGCCATCATGGCGATGAACTTCATCTATGCCCTCATCCTCATGCTCTTGAACGTCGAGATCACCACTCCAGATTTCACCAGCGAGGATCTCTGGCAGCTGTTGTACGGTTTGGCCAATGCCTCGGTTTGGGAGGAGTTGATCACCCGCGTTCTCTACATCGGGATCCCTTTGTTGCTCATAGATCTTGCATACCACAAGAGGAAGAATCTGAGGCGGTACTTCCTTGGTGGCAAGTTCGAGTTCGGCGGCATAGAGTTGGCCCTCATCTGGGCCTCCGCAGGCATATTCGCCCTCGGCCACATCGTCTATTGGGACACCTGGAAGATCGTTCCGACCTGGATCGCAGGACTGGCATTCGGATATCTGTTCCTCCGGCTGGGCCTGTACGCCTGCATCATGCTGCACTTCACGGTCGATTACCTCTCTGTGCCAATGGAAATCGCTCCAAGCTCTATGGCGGTGACTTTGATCCTGGGGCTACTGATCCTTTTCTGGGACCTGCTTGGAAGTGCGTACATCGTGATTTACTGCAAGCGCATTTTCGATTTCCTTATGGGCAAGGGTGCGGAGCCGAAGGCCACCAAGCCCATCGGGCCCACCCCAACTCCTTCGTCGGTGGCTCCTCCACCCCCTCCGCCGCAACAGAGATCCATGGCGCCGAGCACGGCGCCTCCCGTCATGCGTTCACATAAGGATGGGTTCTACAGCTGCACGAAATGCGGCAACACCGAGGCCCGCTTCGTGGACGGCAAGCTGGAGTGCGTCCGCTGTGGCAACAAGGAATGATCAGATCGCAGCCAGTATGGAGGTCAAGCGGTCCCGGGATACGACCGCCTCTTTGAGGCTGCGCGCCTCTATGACGAAACGACCTTGGTAATCCGACAGCGCCGACAGCACCTTCTTGAAATCGATGTTCCCCTCGCCTACCGCAAGATGCTGGTCCCGCTCGCCCAGGTTGTCGTGGAGGTGGACGTTGATGAAGCGCTTCTTGTGCGCAAGGAAGGCTTCGACGTTGCCCATGGTGTTGGCGTGGCCCACGTCGAAGCAGATGCCCAGCTCGAAGGAGCTAAGGAGCTGCAGTAGCTCAGCGGGCGTTCGGCCCATGGTCAAGGGCCCCATGTTGGGCATGTTCTCCAAGGCCACCCTGACGCCCAGATCGCGGGAAACGGATTCGATGTAGGAGAGCGACTCCAAGGTGGTCTGAAGGACCTTGGGCTTTTCCAGCATCCCGGCGGGAGAGTAGAAGCCGGGGTGGACGGTCAGCAGTCCGATCTCCATGCGCCTGGCGGCCTTGATGGAGTGAACTATCTCCCTCAACGAGGATTCCCTCACCCGCTCATTGAGCGAGCCGATGTTGATGTCGCTCAGGGGGGCGTGGGCGGAGAAGCTCAGGTCGTATGACGAACTGGCGTCCAAGAACTGATAGACCAGGTTGGGGAGGAAGTGCCGACCCTCCCCCACGATCTCCCAAGCCTTGAACTCCTTGCTGACGAAGCCGAAAGCCTCATCGAAATCCAACATGGAAAGCACGGGCGCGGAAACTGCGATCATCTTGGTACCTCCTCTCCGTTGACGGTGGTGGGCGAGACCTCGTCGATCAAGGCTCCGAGGTCCTCGTCCTCGATGGCTACCTGGATCCCTCCTAAGGCCACCTTGCCCTCGAGGAAGCTGATCTTCCCCGACAGCGCGGCCTGCTTGTTGACCGCGAAGCTGGTCCCTTCCCCGTCGGTCCCTCGAATCATAACGCGGCGGGTCGCGTCCAGGATGCGGTGGTTGCGGATGAGCTCCTTGAAGCGCTCCAGGCTGCCGGTCCTGGCCAGTATGGCGTCGGCTGACCTCTCTACCTCGCTGCCGGGGAAGAGGTTGAGGATCGCCCTCTCCACCTTCGCCGGGTCCTCGGTAGGATAGCATCTCGCCGTAATCGTGACCAAGGCCATGATGCGCTCGGCATCCGAGAAGAAGTATTTAAATGGACCCGTCACATGATGCTAGCCTGATCATGAGGGACCAGGTTCTAGCGGCATTGATGGAGGAGGGCGTCTTCCTCTCGCCTGAGGCCGTCGACTTCGTCCTGGGGCAGAGCGACCCCCTGGGATTCGTCAGGAAGGCGGTCGAGGTCATGCCCCAGATGCCCCTGGTCATCACCATCCAGGACATCAGGGATGCTTACTGCACTTCGTCGACCCGGGGCTCCTGCCCACCGCCCCCTGCCCCGCCGCCGGTCAAGAGGGGCGAGGTCAAGGTCCTGAAGGACATCACCGGGAACTCGACCTGCGAGGGCAACATCATCGACTTCGCGCGCTACTTCAACGACCGGTTCCAGAGCATCAAGCGCATCCTGGTGCGCCGAAGGGAGCTGGTGGGATGCGTTTCCATAACCAAGGCCATGCAGCTGGAGCGCGAGGTCCGCTGCATCGGGATCGTCAACGAGGTCCGGACGACCAAGAACGGCCACAAGATGATCGAGCTCGAGGACGAGGACGGAAAAGGGCTGGTCCTCATCACCAAGGAGTCGCCGCTCATCGACGAGCAGGTGATCCAGGACGAGGTCATCGGGGTGGTGGGCAAGGTGGCGAAGAAAGGGGGGATGGTGGTGGCCAACGAGATCATCAGGCCCGACGTGCCCATCACCGGCAGCATGGCCCCCTCGGACTCCAGCGCCCAAATCGCCTTCCTTTCCGACATTCACGTCGGGAGCATCACCTTCCTGAGGGAGAAGTGGGAGCATATGATCAAATGGACCAAGACCCAGGCCAAGAAGGAGGGCCTGGAATACGTGTTGGTCCCCGGGGATTGCGTCGACGGCATCGGCATCTTCCCGGACCAGGAGGAGGAGCTGGAGATCGAGGACATCTTCGAGCAGTACCGCTCCCTGGCCGAGCTGCTCAAGGAGCTGCCGGACCACATCCAGATAATCGTCCAACCTGGCAACCATGACGCGGTCAGGTTGGCGGAGCCGCAGCCGGCCTTCAGCGATGAGATCGCCCGGCTCTTCGACTCCTCGGTGCTGCTGGTGGGCAACCCCTGCTACCTGGAGATCGAGGGGAGGGTCGTCCTCTCCTACCACGGCAAGAGCATGGACGACCTGGTGAACGCCATCCAGGGGCTGACCTATAACCATCCCTTGGAGGCGATGCGGGAGATGCTGCGGCGGCGGCACCTCGCCCCCATCTATGGTGGCAAGACGGCCATCGCCCCGGAGAAGAAGGACCATCTGGTCATCGATCAGGTCCCGGACATCTTCGTGACCGGCCACGTTCACAGCGCTGGCATCTCCGACTATCGGGGGGTGCGGTTGATCAATGCATCCACCTGGCAGGACCAGACCTCTTTCCAAAGGATGCACAATTTCGTCCCTGACCCCGCCAAGGTCCCGATGGTGCACCTTGGCACGGGCAAGTGCTCGATAAAGGACTTCAGCTGAGAAGACGCGGGTAAAGGTGCGCCTGAGGCGCCAGCGCGGCTCACCAGACCCAGAGCAGGAATATCAGCACGTAGCCCAGCACCAACATCCCTAGAGCCACGTACCAAAAGACCCGGAGCATGACGCCCCTGCGCCCCGCCTTCTCCTCGAAATCCTCGTCCTGCTTCCTCATCTGCCGGCCTCGGCCGCAGCGGCGGCCGTCTTCTGCTTGATGCGCTTGAGACGGAATATATTCTCCCTCTCCATCTCCTCGAGACGGAGCTGGATGAAGGCGGCGGCCTCCTTTAGCTCAGGGATGACCTTGTACTCGAGCGCGTTCACCCGCCGCTTGGTCTTCTCGATCTCGTCCAACAGGCGCTTCATCGTGGTCTCGATCTCCGCGGCCTTGATCACCGTCTCGGTGAGGTTCTCGAAGGCCTTGGCGGCCTCGTCGATGTACGTGGAGGTGCCGATGACGCCGTAGCCTCGGGTGTCGGAGGTGGCCCGGAGGCTGGTGGCCTCGATCTCCGGCACGACCAATCCCATTATGTTCTTGGAGCGCAGCTGGATCTGGGGATGGATCTTGAGGGCGAAGGCGGCGGACTTGACGGCGATGGCGCCGTCCACGGCCTTGGCCACGGCGATCTTGGTCCTGGCGATCTCGTAGTCGCGGTTGACCCTCTGCCGTATCTCCTTCGCCTCCTCCAGGATCTTGAAGAACTCCAGGATGAGGCCGTCCCGCTTCATCTTCAGGATCTTGTAGCCGGCCTGGCTGAGCTTGATCTTCCTCTTGATCTCAAGGAGCTCCGACCGGGTTGGCTTGATGTCCTGCTTTACCATGGTACAGCCGTCCTCAGGCCGCCTTCTGCTGGTGCGCCGGGTGATACTTCTCGATCCACTTGCGATCGATCCTGGTGAGTTGGTTCTCGGGGATGTGCGCCAGCAGGTCCCACATCAGGTTGAGGGTGGTCTCGATGTCGCGGTCCTCCTCCTTGCCCTGGCGGACCAGGCGCTTCTCGAAGAGGTCGGCGAACTCCAGGAACTTGCGGTCCCTCTCGGACAGCGCGTCCTTGCCGACGATGGCCACTAGCCCGCGCAGATCTCGACCCTCGGCGTAGGCGGCGTAGCACTGGTCGGACACGGACTTGTGGTCCTCCCTAGTGCGGCCCTTGCCGATGCCGGAGTCCATGAGCCTGGAAAGCGAGGAGCCGACGTCGATGGGCGGATAGATGCCCGCGCGGTGCAGGTCCCTCTTGGCCACGATCTGGCCCTCGGTGATGTAGCCGGTGAGGTCAGCGATGGGATGGGTGATGTCGTCGCCGGGCATGGTCAGGATGGGGATCTGGGTGATGGAGCCCTTGCGGCCCTTGATTCGCCCCGCCCTCTCGTACAGCGTGGCCAGGTCGGTGTACATGTACCCCGGGTATCCTCGTCGGCCAGGCACTTCTTCGCGGGCCGCGCCGATCTGCCTCAGCGCCTCGCAGTAGTTGGTGATGTCTGTAAGGATGACGAGCACGTTCATGTCCAGGTCGTAGGCGAGGTACTCGGCGGTGGTCAATGTCAGGCGCGGAGTGATGATGCGCTCGATGGCCGGGTCGTCGGCCAGGTTCATGAAGACGACCGCGCGCTTGAGGGCACCGGTCCTCTCGAAGTCCTTCATGAAGTACTGCGCCTCCTCGCTGGTGATGCCCATGGCGCCGAACACCACGGCGAACTCCTCCTCCTTGCCCAGCACTTTGGCTTGGCGAGCGATCTGCAGGGCGATGTCGTTGTGCGGCAGCCCGCTCCCGGAGAAGATGGGCAGCTTCTGCCCTCGCACCAGGGTGTTCATGCCGTCGATGGTGCTGATGCCGGTCTGGATGAACTCGCGCGGGTTGTCGCGCGCCCAGGGGTTGATGGCCGCCCCGACGATGTCCAGGCGGTCCTCGGGTATGATCTTCGGCCCTCCGTCCAGGGGCTCGCCGCTCCCTGATAGTATGCGGCCCAGCATGTCCTGGGACACGGGCATCTTCAGGGTCTCGCCCAGGAACCGGGCGCCTGCGGCCTTCTCGATGCCGGACGTCCCCTCGAACATCTGTATGACGACGAGGTCATGGGATGTGTCGAGCACCTGCCCACGGCGCTCCTCGCCGTTTGGTAGGGTGACGATTGCGATCTCGTTGAATCCCACTGGTTCCGTCTTCTCCACGAAGACGAGCGGCCCGGCGATCTGTGAGATGGTCTTGTATTCCTTGATGGTCATCTATTTCCCTCCCAGGGCCTCGAAGGCCTTGTCCATCTCACGGTTGATGTCCTCCAGCTCCTGGTCGACCGCTTCCTCGAACTTGGACTTGCCTAGGCGTGTGCGCAAGGGCATGTTGGCGATGGTCTCCACCATTACCTCGCGCTCCACCGATCTCTGGGCCAGGTCGGCGAAGTGGCGGATGGTCTTCATCACCGCGTATTGGCGGCTCATTGGGCAATACGTGTCCACTGGGTGGTAGGCGTTCTGTTGCAGGACGATCTCTCTGATCATCCTCGCCACCTCCAGGGTGAGCTTCTGCTCTTCGGGCAGGGCATCAGAACCCACCAGCTGCACCACTTCTTGGAGCTCGGCCTCCTTCTGCAGGACCTCCATGGCCCAAGCGCGGAGCTCGGGGAAGTCGGCGCCCACGTTGTTGCGGTACCATGGGTCCAACGTGTTGGTGTACAAAGAGTAGGAGGTCAGCCAGTTGATGGCCGGGAAATGCCTCCTCTCGCGCAACTTGGTGTCCAGCGCCCAGAACACGCGCACGATGCGCAGTGTCCCTTGGGTGACCGGCTCGGACAGGTCACCGCCTGGCGGGGAGACCGCCCCCACCACGGATACTGAGCCGAGGTTGCCGCTGTTGGTCTGGGCGCGCCCAGCGCGCTCGTAGAACTCGGAGAGCCTGGCGGAGAGATAGGCGGGGAACCCCTCCTCGCCGGGCATCTCTTCCAGCCTGGATGAGATCTCTCTCATGGCCTCCGCCCACCTGGAGGTGGAGTCGGCCATCAATGATACGTCATAGCCCATGTCGCGGTAGTACTCCGCGACGGTCATGCCGGAGTAGACGGACGCCTCTCGCGCCGCCACGGGCATGTTGGAGGTGTTAGCGATGAGCACGGTCCTGTTCATCAGGGGCTTCTTGGTCTTGGGGTCCTCCAGCTCGGGGAAGAGCGTGAGCACCTCGGTCATCTCGTTGCCGCGCTCTCCGCAACCAATATAGACCACGATGTCCGCGTCGGACCATTTGGCGAGCTGTTGCTGGGTGACGGTCTTGCCCGTCCCGAAGCCGCCGGGGATGGCCGCCGTCCCACCCTTGGAGATGGGGAAGAGGGTGTCGAGGATCCTCTGGCCGGTCAAGAGGGGGATGTCCGGCATGAGCTTCCTGTTCACGGGGCGCCCGAATCTAACTGGCCACCTCTGCATCATCATGACCTCCTTCCCGTCGATTGTCGCTATGGTCTGGTCGACGGTGAAGTCGCCGCTCTTTATCTCCTCTACGGTCCCGCTTATGTCGTTGGGCACGAGGATGCGGTGGGTCATGCTCCTCTCTGGGGCCGTTCCAATGATCTGGCCCCCGGTAACCTTATCCCCCTTCTTAACCACGGGGGTGAAGGCGTACCTTGCCTTGCGGTCCAGCCCTGGTGCCGCCACGCCTCGCTTGATGAAGTCGCCCATGGCGGCCATCAGTACAGGAAGCGGCCTGAGGATACCATCATAAACGCTGCCCAGCAGACCGGGGCCGAGCTCTGCCACCAGTGGCAATCCGGTGGAGACGCACGGTTCCCCGGGGCGAATGCCCGAGGTATCCTCGTACACTTGAATGACCGTCTTGTTCCCCACGATCTTGATGACCTCGCCCATGAGCTTCTCGTTGCCCACCTGGATGACATCGTACATCTTCGGGGAGATGCCGGTCGCCGTCACGACAGGGCCCGCCACCCTGTATATTTCGCCCATTTTCGCCATTTAAACCCCTCTTAGTTCTTGTATAGATCAACGCCAATGGCCCGTTTCACCTTCTCGCGAAGGTCGGTCCCTTCCCCCTCGCCGACTGGCACGACGACGGGGGCGATGCTCTCCAAGGCCTTCTTCCTCGTGAGAGACGGTAGCTCCTCAAGGTCGGAAGCGCTCACGGCCAAAACTCCGATGGCGGAGTTACCCAGCAGCTCCAACAGCTTGGGCTCGAACTTCTGTCTGTCCACGGCATAGATGCTCTTGATTCCGGCCAGCCTGAATCCGAGCACGAACTCTTCGTTGCCTAGGACTGCGATTTCCATCAGATCACCAACAATCTCTTGATAGTGTCAGGGTCCAGCCCGCTCTCTTTGCAGCGGGCGATGATCCTGATGTTGTCCACTTCGATCTTCTTGCGTATCAGGTAATCGATTATCGGAAGTACGGATAGAGGATACAGGTGAGAGAATTTCTCTGCCTGCCTGGCCTGTAATCTTTTAATGGCCAGAGCGACATCGTTCAAGGAATTAGTCGTCCCAATCTTCTCCAAGGCGTCCTTGACCTCGCCATAGAAGGATAACTTCTGCAGCTCCTGTAGCAATTGGTCGAAGCCCTCGATCGCGACCAGACGGTCCAGCTCCTTTCTGGTGAGCTCCTCTCCGCCATCGATCAGATAGGGGCTTATCCTTTCTGCTGGCAGGCCCTCCCTCTTCAATTTAAGAAGGTTGAGCAAGTTGGTGGCATCGATCTCCTTGCCTACGTATGTCAGCAATAGCTTCTCTGGGCGGGACTTGGGATTGATCGATTTTATGAGGTCCCGGTAATAGGCTCTGTCCAGGTGGTCCTCGATTGCCGACAGTCTGCTCGAGGTCTGCAGCTCATTGATCGCCTCCTGCGGTATGTCCACCCAATCGAGCTTTTGTATGCTCTCCAGGACCTCCGCCGTGTCATCAGTGGCCAGCAAGGCATTCAGATCCTCCTCGGTCAATCGTCCAGCAGGCACAAGATCCTCGCGTATGTCCTCAACGGTGGCACCATAGTACTTGCCGCGAAGGATGGTCTTGATGTTCCATATGTCCCATCTCTCGAGATAACTGGCGACCATCGTCCTCAGCTCGCCATTTGTAAAGGAGAGCACATTATTGTACATCCTCGCCAGATTCTTGCTCGTGCCGTTCTCGATCAGGTTCACCCCGTCGTACCTGGAGGCTAGCTCGCCCATCTCTACATTGTACTGGGTCTCTCCCAGGAAGCGGCCTATCTCATTGAGGTCCATCATGAGGAGCTTTGGATAGTTCTCCTTCGTGAGGAGGAGGCTCTTCTTGGCTCTCACCCTCGCGCATGCATATGGATAGTTGCCCTTGTTCCTGAGCTTGAATGCCATCGTATCACCCGAACAGTATGTTCGAGACGCCCTTGAGCTCCTTTTCCCAAACGTCTTCGAGGACCGTCCTGAAGGAGTAGTCCATGCGGACCGTTCCGTCCCGGCTCTCCAATATCAGACCGGGGCCCATCTTGATCTCCTCGACCTTTTCCCCGTTCTTGGTGTCAAGAAGCTTGGCCTCGCCCAAGGGACAGTAGATTTTCGGTTCGGAGATGACCTTCCTGCCCTTCTCCAGGATCTTGTTGTAGAGGCTTCTCTTCTCGCTGGAACTCATTTCCGCCAGCTGTTTGTTGGATTCCTCGAAGGTCCTGTCGAGCATCTCCTTCCTTGCGTTCAGGACTATCCTCTTTTCCTCCAGCTCTGCGCTGGAGAGCTCCTGTTGCCTCAAACGCTTGACCGAGTCCTCTGTCTCCTTCAGCATCGCAGCCTTACGACTGGAGGCCTCCTCGGTCGCCTGCCGGAGCATCGCGTCCTTTTCCATCTCGGCCGTTCTAAGAATCTGGTCGGCTTCCTTCCTGGCGCTTTCCAGTATCTCATCGACCACGTTTTCCAACGCCATGAATTGACCCCTGAGGTCGCTTCACGAGCGATTACATGTTTCCCATGAGTAGGAACGCGATGACCAGACCGAAGATTACGATACTCTCTGGAATGACCATCAAGACCATGGACTTACCGAAGTTCTTGGGGTTCTCGGCGATAGCGCCCACGGCTGCCGTACCGATGTCCTTTTCAGCCAAACCGGCCGCCAATCCAGACAATCCTATTGCTATGCCTGCTCCGATTGCGACTATTCCCGATCCAACATCTACCATTTCTTTTCACCTCTCGCTTGTGTACTTCCTAACGACTCTAAGCGGGTTATACTTAGTCCCGCCTCCAGTATAGAACTTCTGAAAGAGTTCGACATAATGGAGCCTGATTCCATGAATACCGGCCGAGATTATAGCGAGCATCAGCACCGTCAATTGGCCGACCACGAATACCACTATCCCGAAGACCACGCCCAAGCCACCCATGGGTGCCAGCATCTCCAGCGCGATCATGTTGAAGGCCAAGGCGAGGCCGGCCTTGGACACGCCGATGGCGGCCAGACGAGTGTAGGATAGGATGTTACTAAGCAAACCTGGGAGCTCGAGAATGGAGAGTATGCCCTCCCCCATGATGGAGATGGCCATGCCAACGACGATCAGCACGATAGGTATCAGAACGGCCATGTCGCCGAATTCTATGCCGGTGATGTCGCCCAGATTCACGACGATGACGGGCAGCAGGATGGCCATTCCCAGCAGAACTAGGACCCACCCAAATTTCTCCATGATGGCATGCTTCAAGCCGTGCCTGATGGCGATGTTGTACATGCCAAGGAAGAACCCCAGGAAGAGATGGAATATGCCTATCCAGGCTGTGAGATATAGCAGCTGGTTCACATCGTTGAGCTTGTTATAGATGCCGAGCGGAGCCTCGATATTACCGATTCCTATGGAGCTGGGAAGCTCGACCCCGAGCAGAGAGGACCAGGTTATCTCCTCCCCATGAGGGGCGAAGGGCATCCCGAAGGCCTCTCCGAACAAGAACAGCCCGAAGATTGTGGACCATATGCCCCCGAAGAAGAGCATCGTGGAGATCGTCTTCCAGTCGTCGGTGGTGCACTTCTTGAGCCCCAAGTAGCCCAGGGCGATGAATATGGTGCCGTAGCCGACGTCGCCCACCATCAATCCGAAGAACAGCGGGAAGGTGATGGCGATGACATTTGTGGGGTCGATCTCGTTGTACTTTGGTGTGGAAATCAACTCTGTGAAACCGTTGAACAAGGAAATGGGTTTCTTTTCCCCCATCTTGACTGGGGTCTCCAGGCCGACGTCGGCCTCGTGCTCGATCTCCGAGCCCTCGTGGACCGTCTCCTTTCGCGACTTGACCTCTATAACCTCGAAGTGGAAGCTTTTTCCCAGCTTGGCCTCCAGCTCCTTCTGAACCTTCTCGACCTGCTTGGTCGGGACAAAGGCGTCGATGGCGAAGGCGTTCTTGGTGGTCGCGATGCGCAAGGGGAACTCGGCCTTCTCGACCTCGATGCTGAGGTGTTCATCCGACGCCAATATCATGGCGCGGTGATCGGCCCTGAGCTTGGAGATCTTGTCCTCAGCGTCAGCGAGAGCCTTCTTCACCTCGACCTCCTCGGTCTCGATGCTCTTCAAGCTCTGTTCCGTATTCCCCTTTCCTTTGGGGACCGCTACCTCGGCATAGCCGTTCTGAACCAGGGCCCTCTGCGCCTCGGCCGCCTCCTTCTTTGCAACGAAGACGGCAACGAAGTCGTTGTTCTTGGATTTGAAAATCTCGAACCCCTTGACCGCGGCCCTCAGGGCCGGCTCGGGATCGCTGCGCACGGTACCAGTGAAGACCGCGAGGCTATCGTATCCGGAGTAAAGCTCTATGTCGAGCGGGATGCTGGCCAAGGGGGCAAGAAGACGCCTGTCGTTTTCCAGGGCGGCCAGCCTCTGCTGTGTCAGGTTCTTGGTCTCCACGATGCCCGTGACCTCGGCGTTAAGATAATCGATGGTAGAGGACAGGTTCGACTCGACCTCGCCTATCGGGATCTGCGGGCCAAAGTTCGTCTCCTCGATCTCCAGGTCCTTCTCCAAGGCCCTGAGCTTCAGCAGTTTCTGTGACGCGTCTGATGCCGAAGGGAATGGGGCGCCAATCGCCAGCCCCTCCTCCTCCGAGAAGTCAAGGGGGTGCACCAAAGCTAAATCGTAAAGGATGTCGATGGTTTCCCTGAGCTTGTCCTTGGACCCCACGATGAGGATCCTGCTCATCTTCTCAGGCAGAATCATCGATAGTCCTCTCGAAAACCTCTTTGATTCTGGTCTTGGCCTTCGGGACGTTGACGGCGGCCTTGGACATGAGCTTGGCGGCGTCGTCGCTGCCCTTCTTCAGGAGCTGTTGCCTCTTCTCCGCCATCGACTGCCTTTCCTTGGCCATCACGGCGTCGTGCTCCGCCTTCATCTTGTCCTCGGCCTCTTGCACTATGCGGATGGCCTCGCGGCGGGCTCCGGCCAACATGGCCTTCTGCTTCTCTTCGGCCGCTGCGATGGTCTCACGCGCCTTGGACTCGGCTTCCTTGATTTTCACAAGTGTGTCAGCCCTGCTCATAGGCGTTTCCCCCGAAGGTGATGCGGGAATATCATAATCGTATTTATAGGCTTTGTAAAAGAGGATGCTGGAACGACCCTAAACAATTGAAAAACTGGCGCTACACATCGAGAACCTCCCGTTATTTGCAATCGACCTATGGTTCCTCTGCTTCCGGTGGAGGTCGATATTGGCGGACGTGGACCCCACTCTCGTCTATTATCTCTCTAGACAAGGGGTCGACATACTCGTCTTTGTAGACTATCTCAGAAATCCCTGCGTTCACGAGGATCTTGGTGCACATGGTGCATGGGAAGTTCGTGGTGTAGATGGTGGAGCCTTTGATGCTGACGCCAAAGTAGGCGGCCTGAATGACAGCGTTCTGCTCCGCGTGCACCCCTCGGCAGAGCTCGTGCCTCGTACCTGACTCGACGTTGGTCTGCTGACGGATACACCCCACTTCCGCGCAGTGTTTCAGGCCTCGAGGCGCCCCGTTGTAACCGGTGGACAGGACCCTCTTCTCCTTGACCACCACCGCGCCGACCTGGCGCCTGAGACAGGTAGATCTGGTAGCCACCAGGTCCGCCATCCTCATGAAATATGTGTCGTTATCGGGTCTCTGCATACGTAAGCTCGGACCCCGTCCCAGCCTAAATAATTTTGCTCCGTTTAGTTCACGGACTCGTTGGGCGCCTGGGGTCGAAGGCATCAAATAATCAGAGTTGCTTTGATGCGCTCGTGTCTGCGGCCGAGAAGGCGAAGAAGGCTTGGGGCTCCCTGAAGGGGGTTGTCATCGCCTTTGCCATTGTCTTCATCATCATCGGAGGGCTTTGGCTCTATAGCGGCGTCTGGCCGCCGCTGGTCGTCGTGGAATCCGCCAGCATGCAGCATTCGGAAACGCGCTCTTACATCGGGGTCATCGACACGGGTGACCTTGTGATCCTGAAGAAGGAGACTTCCTTTTCCTCCGTCCGTACCTATCTGGAAAGCTATAACGACGGCTATAGCACCTACGGCGAGCTGGGGGACGTCGTCGTCTATCGGCCCTTCGGCAGTTACGACCGCACGCCCATCATCCATCGGGCGCTGTGCGAGGTTGTGTATAACTCCTCGGGGGGCGGCTTCGACGTCCCTGCCCTCTCCTCTCTGCCTGACCAGATGTGGGATGTTAAAGGGGGGCCTGGCGTCTGGTATGACATCCACGGCACGCTGGTGCTCTATGGCATCGGCCATAATGGGGTGGAGGTCCGGATCAACTTCACCATAATGCTATCCAACTTCGCCAACACCCACGTCGCACCTCATGGGGGGCTCATCACCCTTGGCGACAACAACCGAGGAATCATCGACCAGAGCTCGATCGCCAGCATTTGCTGGCAGCCAGTGATGGAGGGGTGGCTGAACGGGGTGGCGAGGGGCGAGCTGCCTTGGTTCGGCATCATCAAGCTCTATGCCAGTGGCCAGGCCTCCCAAGTGCCCATCCCGCAGAACAGCAAGACCAATCTGCTGATCAGCTTGGGCCTGATCATAGGCATACCGATCATCATCGACGCCGTGAGCCTGATTTTGGATTCGAAGGGCATAAGCGTGGGCGCCTGGTTCAGGAAAAAGCTGGGTTTGCCGCCCAAGAAGAGCAAAGCCCCCGAGCCGAAGCAGGAGGCCGAGAAGGTAGAAAAGAAGGCCCCCGCCAAGGACGGTAGCAAGGAAAAATCCAAGGAAAAGGGGAAGTCTGGCACCTCGGCTCAGAAACCCAAGGGCAAGAGCGGGAGCAAGGGCAAAGGTTCCCGGTGAGCCTTACATCAGGGTGGTCTGGGTCTTCGGCCGATAGTTCTTCAGCGCCTGGAGTATCTCATCCTCCTCCAAGGTGCATCTGGTCTCGGCCAGGGGGACGGCCGCCTCGATCTCCTTGGTACGGCCCCCGCGCCCGAACGACTTCACCCGGGCATGGATGATACCGAGCATGTCAAGCTCGGAGATGAGGTCCGTGACCCTCCTCTGGGTAAGGCAGGCGACGCCCACCACCTTGCACAGGTCCCTATAGGTCTCATACACGTCCCCCGTGGTCAACCTCCCATTGTTCTTCTCCTCGTTTATCAGGATCCCTAAAAGGACGAGCTTTGACTGGGTGGGCAGGGTCTTCACGGCCTCGGTGACGCAATCCAGCTCTATCTTGTTCTTTGCCTTGTACACGTGGGCTTCGGTGATGTGGTCGTCGTTGCTGCGCTCGGCGATCTCCGCGGCTATGCGCAAAAGGTCCAGGGCCCGCCTGGCGTCCCCATGCTCCTGGGCCGCCAACGCCGCGCAGAGGGGGATGACCGCGCCCTCCAGAACGCCCTCGTCGAAGGCCAGGGCTGCCCTTTGGTGCAGGATGTCCTGGAGCTGTTCCGCGTTGTATGGAGGGAATACCAGCTTCTCCTCGCCCAGGCGGCTCTTCACCCTCGGGTCGAGGAACTCGGTGAACTTCAGGTCGTTGGATATGCCGATGACGCTCACCCGGGAGTTCTTGAGGTCGTCGTTTATCTTGGAAAGGTGGTAGAGGACGTCGTCCCCGCTCTTGTAAACCAGCTTGTCGATTTCGTCAAGGACGATGATGATCACCCGGTTCTGATCGTCGACCTTCTCTCGGAGGATGTTGTAAACCCGCTCGGTGGACCAGCCTGTGAAAGGGATCCGGTCTTCGAAGTCCTGGATGAACTGGTTCCCTATGTTCTGCAACACCCCATATTGGGTGTCCACGACCTCGCAGTTCATATAGAGGAAGATGACCTTGTTGAGCTCCGAGTCCGCCTTTTTGATTTCGTTGCCGAGGTACTTCACCACCGCGGTCTTCCCGGTTCCAGTCTTGCCGAAGACGAGGACGTTGGAAGGCCGCTCCCCCTTCAAAGCCGTGACCGTGATCTGCGCCAGTTGGTTGATCTGCCCTTGCCGGTGTGGAAGGTCCCCTGGGATGTAGGATGGCCTCAAGATCTCTCGGTTGTTCCGGAAGATCTGCTTACCTGTCAAATACTGCTTGAATACGTTCTCTTCCAATCGGCGTCCCCCCTGAGCGGAAGGCAAGCGATGGCGATGCCCCACCCCTTCGTTTCTATTGGAAATAGAGGTCTGCGAGATCGCAGGTTGCAGTGGAAGAGCAGCTAGGCATTACAAGTACCTTTTTATTATTTGGGGTGTCCAGATGATTTAATGGCCGTTAAACCCGTCGCATTGATTTTGATGGTCCCCCACCCCTTTGTTTCCATTGGAGGCCCGTGTTAGTCCGTTCGGTTCATCCTCAAACAGGAGTCCTTCATACTTTGACGTTTCCAGTTGTCATCGACGAACCTTCGCTTCAAACGTTGTTGCACCCTAATCGATTTTCAATCCTTTTCGACTAGAGCGTTAATGAAGGTTTTACGGCTCGTTCAACATTGATGATTGAGGTTGAAACACGCAAGAGATGAGTAGATGCGCCCTTATCACTTTGAGCGAGCACGTCGAGGAGATCGAGGAGCTCGCACGAAGCGCTGGTTACGAAATCGTCTATGAAATCATTCAAAGACGGTCCAAACCAGACCCGACCACCTTCCTGGGAAGGGGAAAAATCGAAGATGTAAGGGGAGTGCTGAATACCAGGAAAGTGGAAGCGCTCATAATCAATGGCGACCTTAAACCAACACAGCACTACATCTTAGAGAATGGTCTGAAAATGGAATGCGTCGATCGGATTCGCTTGACCCTTGAAATCTTCATGTCAAGGGCGAACAGCAAAGAATCTCGTCTGCAGGTGGAGAGGGCCAGATTGAAGTATGAGATTCCTTTGCTGAGGGAATGGATTCACAGCGCGAAGATGGGAGAGCATCCAGGTTTCCTCGGAGGGGGAGAGTATGCTGTCGATGTCTATTATGATTTTATAAAGAAGAGGATAAGGAAGATAGATGAGGAGCTTCAGAGGGATGGAGACGCTAACAATCAGAAGCGATTACAGAGGAAGCGGAGAGGCTTCAACCTGATTAGCTTAGCCGGGTATACCAATGCTGGAAAATCCTCTTTGATGAACTTTTTGACCGGAGAGAAAGTCTTAGTGGAAGATAAGATGTTCTCCACATTATCCACCACCACTAAAAGGCTTGACGGAACTTCCCTCCCAATCTTACTAACTGACACCATTGGGTTCCTACATAACCTGCCACCCTTCGTCATCGAAGCGTTCAAGAACACCGTAACAGAGATCTTCAATGCCGATCTGATTCTCCTCATTGTAGATTCCTCAGATGATTGGATGGAAGTGGAGAGGAAGCTCTCTACTTCAGAGAAGATATTGTTTCCCGACGTGGAGGCCGAGCGCATCTTCCTCGTTCTCAATAAAACCGACAGGTTGGACTTGATGGGGAGGAAGGAGTTGTTGGAGAATATGAGGAAAAGATGGCAAACGCCCCATATCTATCTCATATCAGCACTTACAGGAGAGGGGGTGGACGCACTCGTCGATTCTATAATGGCGCGTTTCTCACATAGGGTCCATTTCGAACTCATATTGCCTCAGACAGGAGGAACCGAGAGCATTCTTACATGGCTCAGGCAAAAGACCTCTATATCACGATTGGAATATGCCAACGATGTAAGGGTTGTTGGTGCATGCGATGAAGTCGATGTGAAAAGGATTCATAAGGCGGTAACCGATCTAAAAGGGAAGATGA
>CAYHAO010000034.1:0-3265 GCA_964354665.1 uncultured Methanomassiliicoccaceae archaeon
CGCAATATGGGTCCCTGCAGGAACTGCGATGTGACGTCGCGTCATGACTGGAGGACAACCCCGGCGCACAACAACAAACCCCCGGCCTGGGTCAGTGCGGGGAGATCAGGGCTCAGCCCGTCCATGAACCGATCTGTTAAGGCCCGGGGGACACCTACCGCGCAAGACTTTTCCCGTGACAATGTCTTAAGGGCGTGAATGGTCCGCTATCTGCGACATGGGGACTGCAACCGATGTGGCGATTGCTGCAAGCCGCGCTTCCACGTGGACGAGGAGGCCGGCGAATGGTATCGGTTGAACGGCTTGCCCGAGAACGGACAATGTCAGTACCTGGCCCTCATCGATGGGCAATGGACCTGCACCATCCATACCGGCCGTAGCGACCATTGCCGAGCCTTTCCCTGGCACCCCGACAACCTCAAAGGCCTGGGGAAGTGCTCCTACTGGTTCGAGGAGCTATCCGACGATCAATGAAGGTAGATGTGCCCCAACCTCTTGTTGTAGAGCCAGGGGTCCTCGGTCTCCGCCCCCTCCTTGGCGGCGATGAACTGCTCCAACTTGGCGTCGGCATCGTCGGCGAAGTGCACCGCGACCGCCTCGGGGAACTGAGGCCTCTTGGGGGAGCCGAACTCGGGTTGCCCGTGGCTCGCCAGTATCAGGTGCAATACCTTCAGTCTCAGGTTCTTGGGCATCCCCTCCACCTTCTCGCACGCCCTCGAGACCATCTCCGCGCCGATGATGATGTGCCCCCGGAGCATCCCGTCCTCGGAGACGTCGATATTGGTGGAGACCTCGTACTCCTCAAGCTTTCCTACATCGTGAAGCAAGGCGCCCGTCAGCATCAGGTCCCGATCGAGCTTGGGGTACTGCTTGGCCAAGAACTCGCATATCTCGACGACGTTCAGGGTGTGCTCGACCAGGCCACCGACCCAATTGCAGTGCAGCCACATGGAGGCGGGCGCTGCCTTGAACCTGGCGACGAACTCCTCGTCGGAGAAGAACTGGGCCAGGAGCGCTTGCAGGTGCTTGTTCTGCACCTTCCGCACATGCGCGTTCAGCAAGGACATCATCTGGTCCACGTCCCGCGAGGCCCGAGCGACGAAATCGCCGATATCGAAGGCTCCCTTGGGCACCTTCTCGATGTGACCCTTCTTGTCGTGGCTGATGCCAATCTCCAGCGCATCGCGGTAGGAGGAGACCGCGCCTCGGACCCAGATCACATCATCCGATTCGAACCCTCGGTACAATTCTCGCACGGCGACCTCGTCCTTCGGACCCCAGTACTTGGCGGTCATCTCACCGGTGCGGTCGGCGAGGCGCACCTCGAACATGAAGCCCTTTGAATAGGCCCTAGGGGGCTTCTTGAACTTGACCGAGAAGAGAGAATCGACCTCGTCGCCCTCCTTAAGGTCCTGGATGAATTGTTTCTTGACCATGGGCGTTGCCATGGTGTAGACATCGTCCCCGCTCGGCATAGATTTATCGTCCGCCAGCAACGCATCGGCGAGATGGAACATCCTGCCTCAGGCCACCGCGTCTTGGGCCACTTTCTTTAGCCAGTTCTCCGCCTCGCGCCATCTGGGATATCGGCGCTCCTCGCGCTTGAAGTCCGAATCATGGTAGGAGCGTAGGGAGTCCGTTCCCAGCTTCAGATGCAGCATCTCGTGGTAGAGAACGTACTCCGCGACATAGTCTGGCACATCCTGTCGGTCCAAGGCCGAGGATATGGCTACCACTTTCATGAGCACGCTGCAGTATCCCATGCGGAAACGGTTGGGCTTGTCCGTCCAGCTCAGGAAGGTCCCCTCGCCGTTCTCCACCAATCCCTTTCGCCGCAAGGAGTTGAGTAGCACCTCCAGGTCGTAGAAGTTGCCGAAGGAGGAGAAGGTCAGGTTCCTGCTCCGTCTCAGATACTTCGCCTGGTTCATCCTCACGAACTCCTCGGAACGAAGGAAGTCCCTCACCTTCGGCGTATAGACCTCCCTCCTTTGCCGCTGGATGCGGGTGAACAGGCAACCAGCGAAGTCCTGGATGACCTCTTGGCCCGCGCCTTGAAGATAGTCGGTCACCTTGAAGGTGGCCTCTGGGCCGATCCTCTGCCAGGTGGTCTTGAATTCCTTGAACGGATAGTAGCTAGCCTCAACGTCGGTGAACCCGAACCGCCTTCCCACTTGCTGGAAGGCCGCTTCCATGGCCTCTCGGTCCTTCATCCTGATTCCTCTCAGCAGGGAGGAGCACGCATCCCTGTTCCTCCTCGCCTATCGGCCGAGTGCTTTTACCGTCGTATATCCAGTGCGCGTACACGCAGGTTACCGAGATCGCAGCCTCGAGCAGTTCCTTGACCGACTTGAGCTCTGATCCCTTGGCTGAAACGGCCATTTCGCGCAGCCGATCGGTGAGGTCTCGGGGAGCATCCCATCCCTCCAGGCCCTCTATCGTTCCCAGCATAGCGTCGCGGCGCTCGATAAAGCTTCCGAGACCGCTCTGCTCAACCTGCAATCTATCCTTTTTATCTGTCCATAATTATAGTCTGAAGGCAAAGCTTTGAAATACCTTGCCAGTTCATCATCTCCCTGGAAGGGATGGACAGCTTTTCCAGGGACGACCGGGACAAGCATCTTATCACGAGGGGCAACGTCGACGGCATAGTCTCCGCCGCCCTCTTCCTGAGCGTATTTCCTTCATCAAAGGTCAGCTTCGTCACTTCGCCCTCGGCGGGCGCCAGGGTCCTGGCCATGGACAACACCTCCTCGACGGTGTACCTCTCCGATTTGGCTCTGGTCCCAGAGCTGGAGGCGCGCATGTGCGAGGCCCATGAGCGAGCCGAGGTGGTGGCCCTTGACCATCACCAGGCCCACGACTCACCGGCAGAGGGCATGGTCGTGGTCCAGGAGGGGGTGAGCGCCGCCTCGGTCTTATACCATCACTTCCACCTCAACGGACAATTCAAGAAGCTGGTCGCCATCGCTGATCTGGTGGAGTTCTGCCGCACCCCCCTGTTGCGGGAGATGGAGGGGTTCCACGGGACGAAGAAGATCGAGGATGAGGCTCGAACTCTGGATTTCTCCTGGCGGCTGGACATCGACGACGACCTCTACCGCACACAGGCCTCGATGCATTTGTCCAAGGGGCTATGGCCGAGCGAGGTGGGCATGATCAAGCGCCGCTACCTCCAGGTGGTGAACGAGCAGCGCTGGCCCAAGGCCTTGGCCAGGGTGGAGGGCAACATGACGGTTCGGGGGAGCACCGGCCTGCTGCACTGTCG
>CAYHAO010000034.1:3365-19535 GCA_964354665.1 uncultured Methanomassiliicoccaceae archaeon
GACCTCTTCCTGCAGAGGTTCATCTCTATCTCATCCCTGTAGCCTTCTCCTGGACCCTCTCGACCTTCTCCTCATCGATCTCCTCGCGCTCCTCCTCCTCCTTCTGCTTGCGCTCTTCGACGGTGGAGGTGATCACGCGCTTGTAGATCAGCACGGGACACTTGGAGTTCTTGATGATCTTGTCCTGGATCGGGCCGAAGTCGAAGTGCTCCCATGACCTGACGGCCGAGGTGCCCATGATCAGCAGGTCGTACTCCAGGGACTCGGCCACCACCCCGCCGACGATGGTCTCCGGGTGTATCTCCTTGGTTATCACCGGCACGCCTGATTCCTCGATCATGCCCGTGAGGCGCTTGGCGTAATCCCTGGCCTTGGTGAGGTACTTCTCGTTGATGATGGCGTTGAGGATGGTGACGCGCGAGGAGTTGGCCAGGGCGATGTCCGCGGCCAAGGCCGTGGCCGAGGAAACATGCCAAAGCCCACCAGAAAGGATCAGTATGCTCTCCGGCTTGAGCCGGTCCTCTGCCCGGAGGACGATCACGTCGCAGGGCGTCCTCTTGACGATCTCGTCCATCTTGCGACCGAGGACCCGCTTCTTGGTGTGGGTGTATCCCTTCCACCCGATGAGGATCATGTTCGCGTCCTCCTCTTTGGCGGTGTCTATTATCGCGGTCACGACGTCGTGGGACACCGAGACGAGCGCACGGGTTGGAATGCCACGGGCCTCGGCCTGCCGTTTCAGCTTCTCCAGCATCTTCGTCTTCTCTTCGACCAGCTTGGGGTCCGCGGCATTGATCGGGACAGTGGTGGGGATCTCCACGACGGAGGTCAGGAGGATCTCGCCATCACGCCTCGAAGCGAGGACCTGTCCAATGTCCAAGATCGCCTGGTTGGGTTCGTCCACTGGAATGAGCACGCGGTACTTGCTCATCTCCTCGGCGGTCATGGGGGCACGCTCTGGCAATGGAACGCGCTCGATCTCCTTGCGCGCCTTGGCGAAATAGTGGAGGAAGAGGCCGATGAACAGCAGTCCGAGGGCGATATACCAGGCGAAGGGCGCAAAAGTGAACAAGGTGACTGCCAGGAATAGCTTGGCGATTATTCCCGCGATGGGGAACAAGGGGAAGAGCGGCATGATGAAGCTGCGCTTTGCGTCCGGACGCTTACGTCGCAGCTGGATGACGGCGACGTTGACCAGCACGAACAAAATCAGGATGAAGATGTCGGCCACCGCGGCGACCTGTTCTATCGGAAGCGAAATGCAGGCGATGACGATGAACGCACCGCTTATCAACAGGGCCGTGGAAGGCGTGTGATTCTTGGGATGGAGACGGCCGAACATCGTGGGTAGGTTACCGTCCCGACCCATGGCGAAGGAGACGCGAGAGGTCGAGAAAACCACGGAGTTCACCGCGGCGATGGAGCCGATGATGATGCCGATGGAGATCAACGCCCCTCCGAAGAAGGGGACGACCTTGGCAGCGGCCTCGACGATTACGTCCTGGCCCTGTCCTGCTTCGTTCAAAGCCGCAATATCGCCATAGCCAAGGATCATCAACGTGACCAAGGTCATGACCAGGAAGAGGATCCCACTGATGGTGATGCAGAGGAACATGGCCTTCGGGACGGTCTTCTCAGGGTTCTTGGCCTCCTCACCGGTCTGGGCCACGATCTCGTAACCCTCGAAGATCATGAAGGTGAACCCCATGGAAGTGGCTACAGTAAGCAGCGCTGGGGGTATGAAGAAGGGCTCGAAGGAGTCCGGGGCGGTTCCATTGCCGAAGAGGTATAAGGTCGCAAAGAGCAGGAAGGTGACGATTATCCCCAAAAGGAACATGGAGACGATTATCTCGGACCGCCCGGCACCTTTGACCCCTCGATAGTTAAGCCAGATGAAGATGACCGAGATCAAGGCTGCGAAGATCTTGGCCACGACGTCCGCTGGGAGGCCGAAGAAGTCTATGCCCAGGTTGGTAAGTATCCCGGCGACCCCGTAACCGAACCCGACCGCGTAGACCGCGCAGGCGATGCAGTGCCCCACCCAGGACATCCAACCACCCAAGAAGCCGAATGGGGGGAACAGCCCTTCCTTGATCCAAAGGTAGCCTCCCCCGGTCTCAGGGAATGCGCTGGACAGCTCAGCGTACGACAAGGCGGTGAAGAAGGTGACCATCAGATTGAGGACCAGGGCCAGCATTATGGCAGGCCCGGCGATACCGATGGCTATGCCAACCAGGACGAAGATGGTCGAGCCGATGTTCGGCCCGATGCCGATCATCAGGACCTCGAGGAGCCCTAGGTCTCGACGGAGTGTGACCTCGACGCCGCCCGAGTCTTTGCTGGGGGGCTTCCCGACCTCAATCGTCTCGACCATGCTATGGGTTGGGTTTATTATGAGGCGGCGAGATAATGCTTTGCCCAGTTCTCGAGAGTACTGGATAGCATTTATTCGTTTATCGAATGGCGCGAGATGCTCACGTCCCAATCCGACTTAAAGCAACGGTTCGGGCTGTTTCCTCTTGTCCAAAGCGGGAAGCTGGGACCTTCCGATTAAGAGCTGATCCCTCATGTGCAGGGCACGGTTAAGGACCAGCCCCTTGCCCTCCATGGTCAGGGCGAAAACCGGTATCCCTGTCCCTATCTGGATAAGGGCCTTTGGCCCAACCACCTCCCTTACCCATTTGGAGGCGCACCCCCACACGACGTCGCATCCCTTCGCAAGCTGCGTCGCCTTAGCCCTGCTGACACCAGTGGTGTGAACCGCGAGGATGATGGGATGATTTCCCAGCTCCCTCCCCTTGGTCCTCAAAGCCGCGGCATCGCGCGCCCTATCGCCCGAGATGGTCACTGCGATTCGCTTGTAGCCATGCTCCAGCGCCAGCTCGTATCCCCTGAGCTGATCGATCTGGCAGGAACCTAATGTCAATGCCCCTTTCCTTTCCAGCCTCCTCCTGGTGGCTGGTATCTCCTCGGTCTCCAGGACCCCAGTCATATGCGCCCCCACCGCCTGGAGGACTTCTGGCCTTTCGGTGACGACCGTGCCGACGCCCTCGCACACCACCACGGCCGCGTCCAACAGCCCCTCCCGCAGCGCATCGTTCATCATCTCCGAGGCTCCGAAGCTCACGGGGTCGTCCTCCAGGGAAAGGGTCCGCCTCGAGGTGTACATGCCCAGCTCCTGGATGTGGGACTCCAGGACCCGCTTGACCGTGGACGCGTCCTCGCTCTCGCAGCCATAAAGGTGCTGACGCAGGGGGCAGCGCTTCACCAGCGGCGGGCTCAGCACCTTGACGCGGCCGTCCTCGACCAGGACCTTGCTCTTGGCCATTTCCACCTTGTGCTTAGCCAATAGCTCAAGCCTCCAATGAAATTTGCTTGCGCATGATGAGGTTGTTCCTCTCCCGCGAGACCAGGCGATAGCCCATGTGCTCGTAAAACGATTTAGCCGATAGGTTGGTGCTCTGGACGCAGAGCTCCACGCCCTCCAGCCCCGACCTGCCGGCCAATTCCTCGATGCGCTCCATCATGCTCCTTCCGACCCCCGTCCTCTGGAGGTCCCTGACCACCTGGAGAGAGACAACGAACAAGTAGTCGCCCCTTCGGTCCAGGCAGTAATAGCCCACTATCCTATCATCATCCTTTAGAACCTCGGTCACCAGGCCTTGGTCCAGCAGGGTCTCCAACAGCGTCTCGTCCTTCCACTCCAGCCCCCAGGCGGAGAGGATGACCTGGGACATGTTCTCCCTGGTCATCCTTAGAAGGTAGGGGATGTCCCCGCGCTCGAGCGGGGCGTAGCAGGAAGGCGAACTCACGAAGGCCCTTTAAGCAGGCGGTGGAAATAAACTCTTCGTAAACTTTTTCAGTATGCTGGCCAAGAGCCGGGGTCGAATCTAAAAACGATGCATTTCTGGCAATATTTTAAATAGTGAATGTTGTTGATGGGTGGTAAGGTGAGCGAAAAATGGTTACCATCACTCCCGAGGCTAACAAGTATATCAACGACCTCATCTCAAAGAACAACAAGCAAGGCTACGGCATCAGAATCTATCTCTCTGGCATGGGCTGTTCCGGCCCTCAGTTCGGCATGTCCTTCCAACAAGGGAAGAAGGATGGGGACATGGAGCAGAAGACCGATGGCTTCAGCGTCTTCTATGACCAGGAGACCCGCGAGCTCTTGGACGAGTGCACGGTGGACTTCATCGAGACCCCATACGGCTCTGGCCTGATCGTCAACAACCCAAATGCCGAAAGCTGCAACACCTGCGGCGGCGGCTGCCACTGAGCTTCGGGCACCTGCCCACAATCCTTTTCTATCCTACTTCTTAATTGGTCAGATGTGTTCGTAGAGCACCAATTGATCAAACCCGGCGCGATCGAGGAGCGCGAATACCAAAGGACGCTCTCGGACATCGCCTCCAAAGAGTCCACGCTGATCGTGCTCCCTACAGGCATGGGCAAGACGGTGGTGGCTCTGAGGGCGGTGGCCCATGTCCTGCAGAAGGGCGGCAAGGTCCTCTTCATGGCGCCCACCAAGCCCTTGGTCGAGCAGCACGCTACCTACCTCAGGGAATTATTGGTGGGGAAGAAGGTAGGAGTGATGACCGGGGAGAACCCTCCCGAGGAGAGGGAGGCCATCTGGATCGAGAACGATGTCGTCGTCTCCACCCCTCAGGTGGTGGCGAACGACCTGCGATACGAAAGGGTCGACCTGCGCAATGTGAAGCTGATCATCTTCGACGAGGCGCATCGGGCCGTGGGCAACTACGCCTATGTGGACGTTGCCAAGGCGTATCGAGACTATAACGGACTGATGCTAGGGATGACCGCTTCGCCCGGGAGCAACAACGCCCGGATACAGGAGGTGTGCGCCAACCTGGGCATCGGTCGGATCGAGCTCCGGAGCGAGTCCGACCCTGACGTGGCCAAGTACGTGCATGAAATCCAGATAGATGCCATCGAGGTCGAGGTCCCCCCGGACATGAAGCGGGTCATCTTCGTCCTCCGATCCCTTTTCGACAAGTATGTCGCCGAGCTGGTCCAGCTGAAGGCCCTGGACCCCAAGAGACCAGCGAATCGCAAGTACCTGCTGGAAATCGGGAGGGCCTTGCAACAGCGCTCCCGCACCGGAGAGAAGCACCGCAACCTGTTCCGGGCCATGAGCCTGCAGGCGATGGCGGTAAAGGTCGATCACGCGCTCGAGCTGGCGGAGACCCAAGGAACCACCGCGCTCCGCGAGTACCTGGGCCGTCTACGCGCTGAGGCGGAGTCCGAGGATGGGTCGAAGGCCTCGAGGGAGATCGCGAAGGCGGCCGAGTACGTCAAAGCCCTCGAGCTGGTGCATCAGATGCGAGGGGAGCACCCCAAGCTCTCCAAGATAATGACCGTCGTCGCCCGGCAGATCCAGGAGAGGCCAGAGGCGCGCATCATCGTCTTCACCCATTATCGGGACACCTGCGACCTGATGGCCTCGAAGCTGTCAGAGGTCGAGGGCGCAAGGGTGGCCAAGCTCGTGGGCCAAGCCGACCGGGGCAAGGAAAAGGGCCTGAAGCAGAAGGAGCAGATAGGGGTCCTGGACCTGTTCCGCGACGGAACCAACAACGTGCTCGTGGCCACGAGCGTGGGGGAGGAGGGATTGGACGTGGCCAACACCGACCTGGTGATATTCTACGAGCCAGTCCCCTCTGAGATAAGGTCCATCCAACGGAGGGGGAGGACCGGCCGTAAGCGCTCAGGCAGGGTGGTGGTGCTGGTGACCAGGGGGACCAGGGATGAGGCCTATCTCTATGCTAGTATCAACAAGGAGAGGGCGATGAGGAAGGGGCTCGGCAAACTCCAGCATCGCATGGAGATCGAGGCAGCCTTGGACAAGGCGGAGCAAGGCGATGACCTTTCGAGCAAGGATGCTCCGAGGAAGGGTGGACAGAGCCACCTACAGGACTTTTAGTGCAATGGGGGTGGAATTACCTTTATCTTCCACCAGGCGCTCTGAGTAGGCATGCTCTTCCAGGAGCTCGCCCAAATCTACGAGCAGGTCGAGGCGCGCAGTTCCCGGTTGGAAATGACCGACATCCTGGCCAACTTCTTCCGCAAGGTGGACTGCATCTCCCTGCCCAAGGTCATCTACCTCACCCAGGGCCAGCTCTATCCTGACTTCTACCCCAACAAGCTGGGGCTCGCCGACCGGCTGCTCCTTAAGACCATGGTGATGGCAACCGGGATGAAGGAGGAGCAGGTCCAGGAGATCTGGCTGAAGGAGGGGGACCCGGGGATCGTGGCGCAGCAGGTCTTCCAGACCAGGAAGCAACAGACGCTGTTCTCCGAACCGCTGACCCTGGAAAGGGTCTACGATGGATTGGTGAGGATCACCGAAGCGGAGGGCGGTGGCTCCCAGGAACTGAAGATGAAGCTGCTGTCCAAGCTGCTGAGCGATGCCACGGCGGAGGAGGCCAAGTTCATCTCCCGCATCGTGACGGGGAAGATGCGCCTGGGCGTGGCGGCGATGACCGTGGTCGATGCCCTGGCTATCGCCTTCGCCACCAAGGAGGACCGGGACGCGGTGGAGAGGGCCTTCAACATCTCCTCGGACCTGGGAAAGGTGGCCCAGGTGCTATGCTCCGAGGGGATACAGTCGGTGAGGGAGATGAAGGTCCAGGTGGGAAGCCCGATGCGGGCCATGCTCGCCGAGCGCCTTCCCTCGCCCAAGGAGATACTGGAGAAGCTAGGCGGCACGGCGGCCTTCGAGTACAAGTATGATGGCGTAAGGGTGCAGGCGCACGTCACTAAGACGGGCATCACGCTCTATTCGCGCAGGCTGGAGGACCTCACGGCCCAGTTCCCGGACGTGGCCAAGGCCCTGCGCAAGTCCTTCAAGGGCGACGGCGCCATCGTGGAGGGCGAATGCGTGCCAGTGGACCTGAACACCGGTGAGCTCCTCCCGTTCCAAGAGGTCTCTCATCGTCGGGGAAGAAAGCATGGGCTGGAGGACGCCATCGAGGATTATCCGGTCAAGGTCTTCCTCTTCGATTGCGCCTTCAAGGACGGCGAGGACCTGACCTCGAGGACCTACCTGGAGAGGAGGAGGCTGCTGGAGGAGAGCTTCGAGCGCACGGACGAGGTGCGCTTCTCGGAGATGAGGGTGCTGGCCGACGAGGTGGCCGTGGAGGCGTTCTTCCAGGAAGCCCTCAAAGATGGCTGCGAAGGCCTGATGGCCAAGTCGGTGGAGGAGAACTCGGTCTATCGTGCGGGGTCGCGGGGCTTCCTCTGGATCAAGTACAAGAAGGAATACAGGTCGGAGATGACGGACACGGTGGACCTTGCTGTCGTCGGGGCTTTCGCTGGCCGGGGGAAGAGGGCGGGCGTCTATGGGGCGCTGCTCATGGCCACCTACAACGATAAGGATGATGCGTTCGAGACGGTGTGCAAGCTCGGCTCGGGTTTCGATGACGAGACGCTGGCCAAGCTCCCTGCTCTCCTGGAGAGACATCGATCGAGCGCTCCGCATCAGAAAGTTAGGTCCAAGATGGAGGCTGACTACTGGTTCGAGCCGGCGGTGGTGCTCGAGGTCCTTGGCGCGGAGATCACCATCAGCCCCATCCACACCACCGCCATGTCCAGGATCAGGGAGGGGGCGGGCCTGGCTATCAGATTCCCTCGCTTCACGGGCCGGATAAGGGATGACAAGGACGCGCGGGAGGCCACGACCAGCAACGAGCTCGAGGCCATGTACCGCCGGCAGCTCAAGACGATTGAAAGCTGAAACAAGAAAAGAAATCGCCCTTATTTGTAATTGAGACGGAATAAAAGCGTATTTTTTGTACGAATGACTTATAAACACGTGAGCGATTTATATAATGTCCAGTAAAAGCTCGGACTTGGTTACGATGACTGATTACGAGGAAGTTACAATCAGGAAGATCACGGTCAAGGATATGACTGCGAACCCCGCCCCCTTAGGGCTGATGGGCTTTGGCATGACCACGGTGCTGCTCAACCTTCACAATGCCGGGGCTTTCGGCCTGAGCACGGCCATTCTTGCGATGGGCATATTCTTTGGCGGGCTTGCCCAAGTTGTCGCGGGAATGATGGAATGGAAGAAGGGCAACACCTTCGGAACCACGGCCTTCACCTCCTATGGGTTCTTCTGGCTAGCTCTGGTGGGCCTGCTCATCCTGCCGGAGCTGGGGATAGGCGAGGCGGCCGACAAGACCACCATGGCCTGGTTCCTAGGGCTTTGGGGCGTTTTCACTGCCGTGCTCTTCATCGCCACTTTGCGCATGAACCGCGCTCTCCAGTTCGTGTTCGCATCGTTGGCACTTTTATTTTTTACCCTGGCGCTCGGGGACGCTCTCAACGACCCCACCATCACCCAGATTGCGGGGTACATTGGAATCATATGCGGCCTGTCCGCGATGTACACGGCCTTGGGACAAGTCCTTAACGAGGTCTACGTCAGGGAGCTGGTACCCTTGGGCCCGGTCAAGAAGACCGATAATAAGCAGGTCACAGGCGTGGAGATGGGGTCCGCAGGGAAGTGATGCTGATCTAACTAGATGGAAGGGGGCCAGTCCCCGCCTCCTTCCATCCAAACATTTATTACCGCGCCTAATATAGCCACCGAGCATGGAGATCGAGCTTCTCGAAAAGGACAAGGACTCCATCAAGATCCTGATCAAGGAGGCGGACATGACCTTGATCTCACCCTTGGTAAAAGAGCTCCTGGAGGATGAGCTGGTCACTGAGGTCAAGTACACGGCCGCGCATCCCGACCTGGCATTCCCCACGTTGTATATCAAGGTGAGCAGCGGCAAGCCACAGACGGCCCTCAAGCGCGCAGCCAAGTCCCTTTCCAACACCTTCAAGGAAGCGAAGGACAAGTTGGCGAAGGAACTTAAGTGACCCTTTTTCCCATGGGATTCCTGGAGTGCAACACCACGGAGGCCCTCCTCGGGCTCGAGGTCTTCTACACCGACACCCCCGGGACCAAAGGGAGATTGAAGCGGGACGTGGAGGACTTCGTGGTCGATGAGATATCGCGCCATCCACCTGAGGACCCGTCCGGAAGATACACCATCGCCAAGGTCACCTCCACCAACTGGGAGACCAACCGCTTGGTACGCCAGATGGCGCGCCAGTTGGGGATGTCCCGCAACCGCATCTCCTTCGCTGGCACCAAGGACAAGAGGGCCGTGACCTCGCAGCTCATGTGCTTCGAGGCCCCCTTGGAGGACGTTCTAGGACTGAGGATGCATCAGGTGGTGGTCGAGGGCGCGTACCGTTCGCGCAAGAACCTCACCATCGGGGACCTGATCGGCAACTCCTTCAAGATCAAGGTCAGGGACTGCGCCTTGACGGGGGAGGAGCTACGCTCCGCTGCCGCTGCCACCATCGGAAGGTTGGGGTCGCTGGGCGGCTTTCCCAATTTCTTCGGCGTGCAAAGGTTCGGCTCGCTACGGCCGATAACTCACATCGTCGGCAGGCACATCGTTCGCGGGGAGTTCGAGGAGGCATGCTTGGCCTACGCCGCGAAACCCGTTCCTGAGGAGAGCGAGGATGCCAAGAAGGCCCGCCAATTCATCCAGGAGACCAGGAACTACTCGGCGGCCCTCGGGCTTCTCCCTCGCCATCTGATGTTCGAGAGGATAGTGGTGGAGCATCTGGCGAAGGACCCGGAGGACTATGCCGGGGCCATCCGCGCTTTGCCGAGGAACCTGCAGATGATGTTCGTCCATGCCTACCAGGCATTCATGTTCAATCGCATGCTGAGCGAGCGCGTCCGTCGCGGCCTACCGCTGGACGCGCCCGTGGTCGGCGACATCGTCCTTCCCATGGACAAGCACGGCCTACCCGACCACGACAAGCCCGTCCCGGTGACGAAGCACAACCTGGACCTGGTCGCCTCCCAGGTCGGGAACCGGCGGGCGAGCGTGAGCGCGGTCCTCTTCGGCTCGGAGAGCGTGCTCTGCGAAGGCGAGCCGGGCGAGATCGAGCGTGCGATAATCGAAAGGGAGGGCGTGAGCAAGGGGGACTTCATCGTACCTGTAATCCCAGAATGCTCCTCGACCGGGAGCAGGAGGGAGCTGGTGGCGGAATTCCACGACCTGGGGTACCAGGCGGCCGATGACTCGCTGGAGATATCCTTCTCGCTGGGGAAGGGGTGCTATGCCACCTGCCTTCTGCGCGAGGTCATGAAGGCGGACATGATCGAGGCGGACCGAGCCACCTACATGCAATCGGCCGAAGAGCCGGCGGGCCAATAGTCGGCGGGCCTACAACCGGCTCCAGTCCCTGGGCTGGGGCTCGGGCGCCTGCTCCTCCTCCTTCTCTTCCTCCTGAAGTTCTTCCTCGGCAGGCTCTGGCCCCTCCTTCTCCTCCGGCGCCTCCTTGGCCTTGGTCTGAGGCTGGGGCTTCTTCTTTGCCGGTCCGGTCCCCAGGTCCGCCTTGCACCTCGGGCAAGCACCAGATGAGGTGCACTCCTTGCACAGCACCGACCCGCAGGAGCGGCACTTCATGACCGCGATCCCACCGTGGAAGAGGCATCTCCTGCCCTTGAGGTCGGACTCCTGGGCCTTGCGCTCCGCCGCCCTCTTCTCCTCCTTGTAGGCCTTGTCGTAGACCTCGGGGTCCTCGTAGGCGGACTTGCGCCTCGGCGCCGGGGCCTCCTCCATCTCCTCCTCGGCCTTGGCCGTCGCCCGCTCCACCAGGTCCTTGGTGGGAACGTCCACCGATTCCACCGGCTCCTCGTGCAGCTCGCGCACCTTGACCTTGGGGGTTCGGTAGCCCCGGCGGCCACGGAAGGTGTCCGAGTACGCCATCAGCCTTCGGGCGGTGTAGATGCCCACCTGCATGTTGTGCATGATGCCGATGACCGAGCGCTGGTCCTCGGGCAGGTTCATGACCTGGCGCAGCAACTTCTCCGTCTCCCCGTCCGGCTTGTCCGTGCCGAACTCCTTCTTGTTCACCGCCTCGATGTAGGCAAGGACCTTCTTCGCCCCGGCCACATCGATGCCTGGGAGATAGTTCTTCACGTCGGCGAGGTTGAGGCCGTGCTGTGCAACGAAGGGGTTGCTGTAAGCTTCCAATAGGACCGTGCGCGAGGCGCCCTCGTACTCCTTGAACTCCTCCGGGGACAGGGCCCCTATGGCCATAGGGGTGCTCTCCTCCAGATAGGCGAAGACCGCGTCCAGATCTGAATAGGGTATGCCGCACTCTCGGAACGCCTCCTCCTTGGAGATGTCCCCCCCGCGGCGGAACTCGACATCCAGCACTTTCTGGGCATACACGTCGATCTGCTCCTGCTGGTGATGTTCGCCCGCGATCCTCAGCCCCTCCTTGGCCGACTCCATGCCTGGATTCAGCTCCAGGGCCTTCTCGAAGGCTCGCGTCGCCTGGTCCGACGAGCCGATGCGCAGCAGCACCATGCCCTTCCCGTTCCAGGAGAACGGGTCGTTGGCGTCCAGGCCGATCGCGGTGTCGTAGGACTTCAACGCTTCATCATCGCGACCGAGCTTCTCCATGATGCTGGCGCGGGCATTCCAGCCTCTCTTGTTGTACGGGTCGATCCTCAGCGAGCGCTCTATGGCCTTCGCGGCCTCATCGTAATCGCCCAGCTTGGCGTGCATCGAGCCCAATCGGGCCCATATACCCCCATCCTGGTCATCGATGGCCAAGGCCTTCTGATAGCATTGCAGCGCGTCCTGTGGTCGTTGCAGCTCCTCCAGGGCCCTTCCCTTGGAGCTATAGACCGTCGGGTCCTCCAGGCCAACGTCGAACGCGCGGTCGAAGCATTGGACCGATTGCGCGTACTGCCCGAGCTTGAGCATGGCCAGCCCCTTGTACTTCCAGATCTGCCCATCCCGGTGGTCGAGGGACAGCGCCTTGTCGAAGGAGGCGATGGCCTCGTCATAGCGCTCCAGGGAGGCCAGTGCCCTTCCCTTGTCGGAATGGTATTGCGCGACCTCGGGATTCATGTTGATGCAGCGCTCGAATATCTCCAGCGCCGAGGGATAGTTGTGCTGAAGGAGGTAGGCGCGACCCGCGTTGTCCAGGGTCCTCGAGTCGTTGGTATCGAGGTTGAATGCGGAGTCGAAGGCCTGGACGGCCTCGACGTACCTTCCCAGCGTGACCAGGGCCAGTCCCTTCTTGTTCCAGATGATCTTGTCATTTTCGTCGAGCTGGAGGGCTGCGTCGTACTCCTTGACCGCCTCCTCGGTCCGGCCCAATCTGTCCAGGGCCAGGGCCTTGTCCGCTCTCGCCGCCCGGTTGTTAGGGTCCACCTTAATGATGGCGTCGCAGGTCTCCAAGATCTGGTCGGGGGTCCCCTTGTGGAAGAGGGCGGCCTTCTTCAGCTCCAATACGTTGATGGAGGTGGGTTCGAGCTCCAGGGCGCGGTCGAAGGAACGCAGGGCCTCGTCGAACTGGTCCAGCTTCTGTTCCGCCAAGCCCCGGTCTACCCAGGCCTTGACGTTCTTGGGGTCCAGTTTGACGATCCTGTCCGATACCTTGATGATGTCCTCGTAGCGGCCGAGCTGCTTGAGGCAGTCCTTCTTCGCTTCCAGCACCTCGACGTCCTTGCCGCTGACCTCAAGGGCGTCGTCGAAGGAGACCACTGCCTCCTCATAACGCCCGAGCTTGGATAGGGCTCGCCCCTTCCTCACCAAAAGGAAATGGTTGCTCTGGTCCACGGTGAGCGCGGTCTCGTAGCATTTGAGCGCCTCGTCGCACCTGTCCAGGAACTCCAGGGCCACGCCCTTAGATGTCAGGAGATTTGGGTCGTTGGCATTGTTCTGCAGCGCTTGGTCGTAGGTGGCGACCGCCTCTTCGTAGCGGTGCGCCCCCTCGAGGGCCAGCCCTTTCGAGTACAGCAGGCGCTTGTCGCCCGGGGTCAGCTGGGTCGCATAAACAAAGGCCTCCACGGCCTCGTCCGCCCGTCCCAGGGCGAAGAGGCTGTCGCCCTTCACCCTCCAGAAGATCACGTTGAGGGGATAGCGCTCGGCCCCCTTGGAAGCCGTCTCCAAGGCCTCTTGGAACCTGTCCTTCGAGAATAGGGCGATGGACAGATCGGCCATTACCTCCTGGTCCTCGGGCCATTTGGACAATATGGCCTGGTACACCTCGATGGCCTCGTCCTTCCTGCCCAGACGGTCCAGGGCTATCGCCTTGTCCTCCAAGGCCTCCTTGTTGTTCGGGTTGACGGCCAGGATCCTCTCGCAGCTCCTCAGCACATCCTTGTCCCGCCCCAGGTGCTTATAGGCCTCCTTGACCGCCACCAGGGCGCTCTCCCGCTCCGGCTGGATCTTGATCGCCTTCTCCAGCGGTTTCACCGCCTCCTCGTACTCGCCCTTGAGGAAGTGGGCCATTCCCAGGTCGTAGAGGGTGTTCGAGTCCTCGCTGTGATGCTCGAAGGTCTGGCCTGCCACCGCGATGACCTCGTCATGCCGCCCCAGCTCCTTGAGCACTGTGCGCTTCCTCTCCAACAGGTCGCGGTCGTTGGGATGCTTGCTCAGGCCGTCGTTGATGGCTTCCAACGCATCCTCATAGCGACCCAGCTTCATCAGGGCACCAATCATTATGGTCTCGGTGAGCAGGTCGTCCTTCTTGATCGACAGTATCCGGGCCGAATTGGCCACGACCTCGTTGTGGCGCTCCAGGGAGCGTAGGACGTTATTCTTGCCCTCCAGCGCCTCCAAATAATCTGGGTCGAGCTCGAGAGACCGGTCATAGGCCTTGAGCGCCTCGTCGAACCGGTTCAGGGACTCAAGGAGCGATGCGATCTCCATCCAGGTATGCTTGTCAGCTGGATTGGAACGAAGGGCCTCCTTGTAATGCTGGATCGACCCCTGGAAGTCCTTCTTTTCCCTCATTATCCTTGCCCGGTTGAGGTTGGCTTGGAAGTTGCGAGGCTCGGCCTGAAGGACCTGGCCGAAGACAATGGAGGCATCATCATTGCGATTGGATAGCATGAGCGCCTTGCCTTTTCCCAGTAGTGCTTGCACGTCCTTCGGGTCGAGGGAGAGGGCTTCATCATAGTACTTGATCGCTTCCTCGTAGCGACCGTTGGCTAGGTACGCGTCCGCCTTGCGACGCATCCAGCCTATCCTGTCCTTTGTCTTGTTGGCCAAGGTCTCATAGATGCTGACGTCCAGGGGATCGAGCTCTTGGACCTTCTTGAAACTCTCAATCGCCTCCGGCGTCCTATTGGCCCGATCCAAGGTCCATGCCTTCTCCAGCCAAAGGCTCTTGTCAGAGGGTGAGTGAGCAATGGCCCATTCTAGGGCGGTCACTGCCTCGTCGGTCTTGTCAGCCGCGGCGTTTGCCCGCGCCTTGGCGATGATCGCGATGGTGCTCTCAGGTAAGAACATGAGCGCCTTGTCGGCAGCACGATTGGCATCCTCTGTCCGACCTATGCGCAAGTATAGCTCGGAAAGCTTGGCAAAGGCATCCGAGAACTCGTGTTTATGGATTACGTTAGGTGAAGAGCTTCCTTCGATGAGGGCCTCCTCGGACCTTTTAAGATTATCGTACTGGACTAAGGCCTCAGGTCCTTCCATCAGCTTCTGAGCCTTCTTGATGGCCTTAATCTCCCTGTCTGTCAGTGAGTCGAGGAACCCCACGCCGTGCACCCCATTCCGCATGGGGCATTGACTTTCACTGCTAAAAAATCTTTTCACCTGGGATTATAAAAGGAACAGTCTCGCTGGAGTAGATTATGACTTTTCGTAGAGTTATTGTCTGACGAAATCATTTAACCATCCAGGTAAAGTGACAAAGACAGCTGGAAATATCATTTCTTGTGGAAAAGGTTTTGTGGGAAAGGTATATATATTGTATGACATAATACATTTCTTTGTCTGACAGAAGTCGGACATGACCTAAACAAAACGCCTTAGGGATGGGATGCTAAAACCTCTTACCAAACCACTTGGGATGGGATGCAACGATGAGGACGAAACTAGAGGACGTCTACGTCGAGGGGCTGGAATTCGAACCGGACATTATCGCTTGGATGAAGTCGCATAGTGTCCACGAGATCAAAGCTCTGGCGGAAGAGGTGGAAGAGCATGGAGAAGATGCCCGCGATATCAAAGAATTCTACAAGGAGCTCAAAACGATAGAGAAGGATTGGCACAAGCACGCCTCCCAAGGGCATTATCACCCCGACGACCAGCACTCGACGCTCTGATCACGATTACGGAGGGGGGCCTGCCACCTCACGCCCTCCTCTCCGAACCATTTTTCATTCAACAATTATTACAGATAGTAAATTGGTTCGTGCTTTTTTGTCCATTATTGTGGTTTATTCCCACAGAAAAAGGTTATATGAACTCGGCTTTACATCCTTTAGACCCTTAGAAAGAGTCAGTATGGCCATTGTGCGAGGGCACTCTGGTCGCTCATGACCTTACAGATCTTAGGGGGCAGCTCCATGGACGAAAAGACGATTACATCAGTGATGGCAGAGGAGAGATTGTTCGAGCCCAGTAAGGAGTTCAGGGAGAAAGCAAGGCTCAAGAGCTATGAAGAATACGAGCGGATTTACAAGGAGTCCATCGCCGACCCCGTAAAGTTCTGGGAGAAGATCGCCAAGCAGGAGATCCATTGGTTTTCGAATTGGACCAACGCTTTCTCCTGGGACAAGGATAAGGTTATCATCAAATGGTTTGAGGGGGGGAAGCTCAACGCTTCCTACAATTGCCTTGACCGCCATGTGATGGGGGAGAGGAAGAACAAGGCAGCCATCATCTGGCAGGGTGAGCCAGAAGAGGACGTGCGCATGCTGACTTACCAGATGCTGCACCGCGAGGTTTGCCGGTTCGCCAACGTCCTCAAGAAGATGGGCGTGAAGAAGGGCGACAGGGTGGCCGTCTATCTGCCGATGATCCCTGAGCTCGCCATTACCATGCTCGCCTGTGCCCGGATCGGCGCGATACACAACGTGGTCTTCGGGGGATTCAGCTCTGAGTCGCTCAGGGACCGCATTAACGACTCGGGCTGCAAGGTCCTGGTGACCGCCGACGGCTCCTTCCGCTCCGGGAAGCAGGTGATGCTGAAGCATAGCGCCGACGTCGCCTTGGACAAAGGCACGACGGTGGAGAAGGCCTTAGTCGTAAAGCGCACTGGCGCCGACGTCGCCATGAAGGCCGGGCGGGACTTCTGGTACCACGAAGAAATGAA
>CAYHAO010000035.1:0-7050 GCA_964354665.1 uncultured Methanomassiliicoccaceae archaeon
GCGAAGGCGCAGTTGCGCCCCACCTTCTTGATACGGACATCTATTTCCTCGCCCGGCTTTGCCCCCGGGACGAAGATTACCAGGCCCTGAAGGCGAGCGATACCGTCGCCCTGCTTGCCCATGTCCACGATAGTCAGCTTGTACTCCTTTCCTTCCTCGACCACTGGAGGCGCGTCCGAACTCGGTCTGGCATTCTCGCCCATGGACTCATCCGATCCTTTGGAGGAAAGCTTTGACCTCTTGATTGTAACCGTGAGTCACTATGTCCACCTCCGTCTCTGACCCCAGAGATAGGGTGATCGCCACCTGCCCCTTCGCATCCTCCATGGTGAGAGTGCTGGGCGACCGTTTCACGGTCTTGAGCCCGAGCGAAGCGAAGTATTCCACCGCCTTGGACAGCACCAAATCGGGGCGCAGGTGCGTGCTGGCTCCGTAATGCAAGAGGGCCTGCCTCCGAGGCTAGAACGCCTTACTCGGTATAAAGGAATGCTCGCCACCAGGCTAAGCGAATAATTATGTTGTCGCAGATGGAATCCGCAACCATGGCGACACGGGACTTCCCTGAGCTAGGGGCCAACGCGCTTGTGGTCCTCCAGCACCGATACCTGATGAGAGGCTCCGATGGGAAGGTGTCCGAGACGCCAGACCAGCTCTTTCATCGGGTCGCAAGGAACGTTGCCTCCGCCAACGACCTCTACGATGATGGGCGGACGTCCAAATCGGAGGAGAGGGAGTTCTACGAGGCCATGCGCCGGTTGGACTTCCTGCCCAACTCCCCCACGCTCATGAACGCGGGGACCGGGATACAGCAGTTGGCCGCATGCTTCGTCATCCCTGTGGAGGACAGCATCGAGGCCATATACGACGCCGTCAAGTTCGCGGCTATCATCCATCAAAGCGGGGGAGGCACGGGCTTCTCCTTCTCCCGGCTGCGGCCCGCGGGGGACGTGGTTCGGTCCACCATGGGCATCGCCTCGGGACCCGTCTCGTTCATGAAGGTCTTCGATGCTGCCACCGAGGCCATCAAGCAAGGTGGGAGACGGCGAGGGGCATCCATGGGCATTCTTCGGGTGGACCATCCCGACATAGAGGCCTTCATCCACAGCAAGGACGACCTGCGCTCATTGACCAATTTCAACATCTCGGTGGGAGTGACCGACCACTTCGTTTCCCAGGCCAAGGCCAGGGGGGAATACGACCTCATCAACCCCCGCACCGGCCTTAAGATGGGGACGAGGGATGCCTCCTCCATCCTGGACCAGATAAGCAGCTCGGCATGGAGGACCGGCGACCCGGGCCTGGTTTTCCTGGATACGATCAACCGCTTCAACTCCACTCCAGACCTGGGAGCGATCGAGTCCACCAATCCCTGTGGCGAGGTCCCCCTTCTGCCTTTCGAGGCCTGCAATCTCGGGTCGATCAACCTGGACCACATGTTGATCGAGGGGGACGAAGCGCAGGTGGACTGGAAAAAGCTCGCCATTACCGTGGATTTGGGCATACGCTTCCTCGATAACGTCATCGACGTGAGCAAATACCCGCTGTCCCAGATCACCGCGATGGTGAAGGGGAACAGGAAGGTCGGCCTGGGGGTGATGGGTTTCGCCGACATGCTGGTCAGGCTTGGTATCAGATACGGCTCGCAGGATTCTTTGGACCTTGCGGATCGATTGATGACGTTCATCCGCAAACATGCCGAGGTCTCGTCATCGCGCATCGCCAAGGAACGGGGGGATTTCCCCAATATCGGCAAGAGCGTTAGAAGGTCATCATGCCGCAACGCCACTTTGCTCTCCATCGCCCCCACCGGTTCGATAAGCATGATCGCTGGATGCTCGAGCGGAATCGAGCCCCTCTACGCCTTGTCCTACGTCAAGCATGTGATGGAGGGTTCCCACCTTAGGGAGGTGCATCCTTACTTCCTGCAGCTGGCAAAGAGGAGGGGGTTCTACGACGGCCAGCTCAACGAAATTCTGGCCAGGAACCCCTCCATCGCCGGTTACGAGTCCATACCCGTGGACATCAGGAACGTGTTCGTCACTTCCTTCGATGTGCCTCCAGGGGAGCAGGTGCGAATGCAGGCCAGTTTCCAGCGTCATGTGGACAACGCCGTCTCCAAAACCATCAACCTGCCTGCCGATGGCACCGTGGACCAGGTCCGCTCCATCTTCCTGCTCGCCCATTCGTCTGGATGCAAGGGGATCACCATCTACAGGGAGGGGTCGAGGCCGGGGCAGGTGCTCACGGCGGCCAAGTTCCAAGCCTCATGCCCCGACTGCGGCTCCTCGATGCACTACGAGGAAGGGGCGCTGGTCTGTCCGGCCTGCGGGTATGCCGTGAGCTAGCCAGGCGTCAGGAGAAAATAATAATCACTTTTGATTGCCAGCTCCTCACGTTTATAAGCTCGTTCTGTTAGATATGGTACCAGTGAGAAGCCGAGGAATAGGTTCCTCGCTCACAACCGACTCTGCCCGTGACTAGCAGCCTTTCCCTCCGTTAGGTGCTTTCCCCCTCTCCCATTTTGGACGGAGTCGGTCCCCCTCTCTTTCTGAGTCTGGATGTTCTTATTCCTTGACTCGAGCTTATGCATCCCAATCTCACTCTCCATCATAAATGTACAAAATAATACATCATAGGCCATAAATGTTATATACTGTTGAATAATTATCCCCGACAATGACCCAAGCATCTGACCTCCGTGTGACGCTGGGGATCGACGACATCCCCAAGAGATGGTACAACATCGCAGCCGACCTTCCCGAGCCCCTTCCCCCTCCTTTGAACCCTGGAACAAAGGAACCGATTAAGTTCGAGGAGTTCCGAGCCATTTTCCCTGACGAGATCATAAGGCAGGAGATGTCCTCGGAGCGCTATATCGACATCCCTCCAGAGGTCCAGGACCGGCTCATAATGATCAATCGGCCTAGTCCACTGGTGCGGGCGATCAGGCTGGAGAAGGCCCTCAAGACCCCGGCAAAGATTTTCTACAAGCGCGAGGACCTCTCCCCCGTGGGGAGCCATAAGCCCAACACGGCCATCGCCCAGGCTTACTATAACATGAAGGCGGGAATCGAGAACCTGACCACCGAGACCGGGGCGGGGCAATGGGGATCGTCCTTGGCCCTGGCTTGCAGAATGTTCGACCTGGCTTGCAAGGTGTTCATGGTGCGCGTCTCCTATGACCAGAAGCCATACCGGCGTTACGTCATGGAGACGTACGGGGCGAAGGTCTATCCCTCCCCTTCGACCGAGACCGAGTTCGGCAAGAAGTTGCTCCAAGAGAACCCGGACAACACCGGGTCCTTGGGGATCGCCATCAGCGAGGCCATCGAGGTGGCCGTCAAGACGGACAAGTGCAAGTATTCGCTCGGGAGCGTGGCGAATCACGTGATGCTGCACCAGACCGTCATCGGGCAGGAAGTGATCAAGCAGTTCCAGCTCATCGACACCGTCCCCGATTACATGATCGCCTGCGTAGGAGGCGGGAGCAACTTCGCCGGATTCACCTTCCCCATGCTAGGACAGAAGATCCACGGCAAGGTCCACACCGAGTTCATTGCGGCCGAACCCTCTTCGGTGCCCTCTTTGACCAAGGGCGAGTACCGCTACGACTTCGGCGACACCGCGGGCATGACCCCCCTGTTCAAGATGTACACGCTGGGCCACGACTTCATGCCCTCTCCCATCCACGCTGGTGGTCTGAGATATCACGGCATGGCACCCACGGTCAGCAAAGCGGCAGAGCTCGGCCTAATAAAAGCCGTGGGCATCAATCAGCTGGATACGTTCTCCGCCGGCATCATGTTCGCCCAGACGGAAGGGATCATTCCCGCTCCCGAGAGCACCCACGCCATCAGGGCGGCGATTGACCTGGCATTAGAGGCGAAGAAGAAGAACGAGAAGAAGGTCATCGCCTTCAACCTCTCAGGCCACGGACTGCTGGACATGTCCGGATATGCATCCTTCCTCAGCGGCAAGATGAACGGAAGCGCCTGAGGCCAACCCCTTAACCTGGCGCCCATGGGCGCTTCGCTCTTTTCTTTTTCCCCCTGCAAACAGATTTATCCAGACCCGACGTTCCAAGTCCTAGGTGGACATTAATGAAACCAGCGATCATCGTCCATGGAGGTGCTTGGGACATCCCCCCGGACCTGCACGAGGCCCATCGCCAAGGATGCTCCAGGGCGGCCGAGGAAGGATATGCCCTCTTGAATCAGGGTAAGAGCGCGCTCGATGCAGCCGAGGCCGCGGTCCGACTTATGGAGGAGGATCCCACCTTCGATGCTGGAAGGGGCGCCTTCCTCAACGCCGACGGCGAGGTCGAGCTCGATGCCATAATCATGGAGGGGGACGAATTGAGGATGGGAGCGGTGGGGGCGGTCCAGCACATCCTTCATCCCATCACCTTGGCCAGGGCGGTGATGGAGAGAACCCAACATTGCCTTCTGGTAGGGGACGGGGCATTGCGCTTCGCCGAATCGATCGGCATGGATACGGTCCAGGTGCCCGAGCTGCTGACCTGTCGCGAGTTGGAAAGATGGAAGGCGATACGCGCCGAGAAGGCCTTCGAGCAGAGAGAGGTCTTCGAGGATGCGGTCAGCCGCTACGAGAGGAAGGGCACGGTCGGGGCCGTGGCCCTGGACTCGAAGGGAACCATCGTGGCAGCCACCTCCACGGGGGGAACGCCAAACAAGCTGGCTGGGCGAGTGGGGGACAGTCCTTTGGTGGGGTGCGGCAATTACGCCGACAGCCGGGTCGCGGGAGTCTCGGCCACGGGCTGGGGCGAGTCCATCATGAAGGTGGTGCTGGCAAAGAGGGTCTGCGACAGCATCGAGAGAGGGCTTCAGCCATACGAGGCGGGGAATGAGGCCATCTCCCACCTGAAGACTCGCGTGGACGGCCTGGCAGGGGTGATCGTGCTTACCAAGACCGGGACGATGGCTCATGCCTTCAACACCCCATACATGGCAGTGGCCAGCATCGATGGGAGCGGTGCGAAGAAAGTGAGCATCTAGGATCGAACGAGGATATTTTGGTTGATGCCCATTGCTAGAACCTCTTTAGAAGCCGTTTGAGCGTGCTACTTTTCTTGAGGAGAATCTTTTTTCCTGGAACCCCTTATGTGAATCGTGAACAGGGCGTCCAAAAAATCTCTTCTGACCGTTAGGGAGAGGGTGCTGCTGCACCTCCTCGCCTTCCAGAAATACAATCAGGACGCGGACGCGCCCAGGAGCGTCACCCAGGACGGAATCGCTCAGGGCACCGACGTCGGTCGCAACAACATCACCAAGGTCGTGACCGACCTTTCGGATGAGGGACTGGTGGAGACCCAGAACAAGCGTGTCAAGGGCTTAACCAGCGTGCGCAAGGTATATTTTCTGACCAGCGAGGGTTTCCAGGATGCATTGGCCCTTAAACGCCAGATCGAATCCACGAGGATAATCATCACAAAAATGGATGGGGAAAGGGTGGAAGACGAGGTGGGCAAACTCCCCATGTTCCTACCCAAACAATACCAATTCCTTGAGCTGGTCATGGGGGTGAGCCATGGACAATTCGATTGCCAGTCATTCCATGAACGCAAGATGAAGGAGGAGAGGCGGTTCGTTGATTACACCGACCGAAAGCCGGCGATACGCTCATTCCATGGCCGTGAGAGGGAGCTGCAGAAGCTATCGAATTTTCTCTCATCGGACGCAAAGGTATTGGTGGTCCGAGGCATCGCAGGGATAGGCAAGACGACCCTCCTGGCCAAATTCGCGCAGGACCATCGGGACCAGACCAATATCTTCTGGTTCAAGATGCACGAATGGGTCGATGCCAAGGCCATGCTCCGGCCCCTGGGGGAGTTCTTCTCGCAGCTAGGCAGGAAAGGGCTGGAGTTCTACTTGACGCAGGTGGGCTCGGTCAACATCGGCGAGGTCTGCCATGTCATGGAGACCGAGCTGCGCGAAACCTCGGCCGTCTTGATAATGGACGATGTGCAGAAGGCGAACAAGGACACGATGGAACTGCTTTCGGCAATCCTTGGCGTCCTGGAATCCTTGCCCAACACGAAGATGCTCTGCACCAGCCGAGAGGTCCCGCTGTTCTATGCCCGCTCCCAGGTCGTGCGGGGGGTCGTACAAGAGCTGGTGCTCGAAGGCCTGGACAAGGAAAGCAGCCTCAGGCTGATGAGGGAGAGGTCCCTCCCTGAGGCATCTCTGGAGGCCCTGTACCGCATCACCAATGGCCATCCGTTGTTCATGGAACTGGTGGAGGACCCTGATTATGCCATGGGTAAGAGCGTCCGCATGTTCCTGGAGCAGGAGATCTACTCCAAGCTGGATGTATCCGAGAAGCACATCTTGGAGATCGCCTCAATCTTCAGGTATCCGGTCCCGACCGACGCGTTCTTCGCATTGGAGGACGAGATCCTTAGGGAACAAAACCCTCCAGCCTGGGACAAGAGCCATCAGGACCATAAGGTGGACTATGACACCATCGAACGCCTCATGCGCGACTCCCTGTTGCTCGAGTACGCGGAGCGCACCGTTGGCATGCACGATATGATGCGCGAGTTCTTCTATGGGCGATTGGCCCCGAGGTCGAGATTGCAGTTACATGAAGCGGCATCCAGGTACTTCCTTCAGGATAGTTCGGCACCTTCCAACGTAGAGGCTCTGTACCACAGCATGTTGGCCAACGATTGCGTCACCTCGGTGCAAATCGCCGCGGGGAATGGCAGGGAGATCATCTCCAAGGGATATTCCAGCCTGTTCTCCCCGTTGTTGGACGACCTCCTATTCAGATGCGGAGGGATCGAAGCCTCTGATCGGATGGAGATACTCCTCTTGCAGGCGGAGATCAAGGATGTCCAAGGGGAGTGGGACCAAGCGATGCGCCGATATGAGGACATAATGAGGCTGACGTCCCCGGAAAGGGACAAGCGGATCAGGGCGGAGGTGTGCCGGCGCATGGGAGTAATCCAGCTTCGACGCTATTCCTATGACGAGGCCATGGACCTCATGAATGCGGCCAAAGAGATCGCAGAGTCCATTCCCGACCAGC
>CAYHAO010000035.1:7150-10523 GCA_964354665.1 uncultured Methanomassiliicoccaceae archaeon
GCCATGGACCTCATGAATGCGGCCAAAGAGATCGCAGAGTCCATTCCCGACCAGCAGACACTGGCCCAGGTGCTGTACGACATGGGAGGGGTAATGGAAAGGAGGGGCGCGACCGAGGAGGCCATTCAATTCTTCCAGGAATCTGAGCACCAGGCTGAGGAGATAGGCGAGGACGTCTTCCGCGGCAAAGCCCTCTACGGCCTGGGAAGAGCCTACGCGCAGCAGAGGGAGATGGGGAAGGCCATCGCGCTCAAGCGCTTGGCCTTGGAGGTGCTGGAAAAGACGGGCGACGCCAACGAGATCGCCAAGGTCTGCTCCTCCCTGGGCAATGACCTGCTCAACGAGGGCGCCAGGGAGGAGGCGATTGGCATCCTGGAGAGGTCGGTGGGGCTTGCCAACTCCATTGGGGACCTGAACACCATGGGCTACACCCTGGCGAATTTGGCCGCCTTCTACATCGAGGTGGGGAACCTGGATCGGGCCGAGGTCCTCCTTGATCAGGCTAGCCAGATCTCCATGAAGCTCAACGAGCAGTACTTGATAGCCGCCCTCCACCTATATCGTGGCTACCTCTACCACAAGCGCGGCGAGTGGGACTGGGCCAAGGAGAGCTTCTCCACGGCGCTTGAGGAGCTCCGCGCCCTGCACGCCCCCACGCGCCTTTCTCATTGGCTGCATGAGGTCGGTAAGGTGTATTCGGAGAATGCAGAATACGAGGGCGCACGTGCGCTTTTAATTGAGGCCAGGGAGATCGCTCGGTCGACGGGGCAGAGCAGCATGCTGGCCCAAATCGACGAGACCTTGCAAGGGATCGGGCTTTGAAGAAGAAGGGCCGGAAACCTTCCATTTCACCGAGGCAAGTACCAGGACTTTCTTGAGGCTAGATCGATGCCTACGACAGATGTTTTACAGCGGCCATCATGGGCATTTTTCCGCAACACATATGCCCTCGCTCGCTATCCGCCGCAATAGGAACCCGATGCCCTCGAAAAGGAAGATAAAGGCCATCATATTCGACCTGGACAACACCCTGGTCGAGAGCCAGATCGATTATCGCCAAATGAAATTGGATGTCCTTAGGGAGCTTAGCCGATCCGGGGTCGAGCCTTCGCTCCTAGACCCCTCAAAAACCATCGTGGAGAACATCAGGACGGGAAAAGAGGACCTGACCCGGAAACATCCTGGGATGGACATGGGGGAGATAGATGAGCGCATCAACGTCCTGCTCACCGCCAGGGAGCTGGAGAGGGTGGAGACCGTGAGGGCCCACGCCGGTGCCTCCGAGACTCTGGATGCAGTCCAGGGTCGAGGCATGGCCATGGCTGTCCTCACCCGTGGCTCGCGCGCATATGCCCTGAAGGTCCTTTCCCTCACCGGCCTGGATGGGAGGGTGGGGCCTTGCATATGCCGGGACGATTACCCGTTGGAGGAGGCTAAGCCTAATCCCATGGCGATGAGAAGGGCGGCGAGCAAGCTGGGGTTGAGGGCCGAGGATTGCCTTTACGTTGGCGACCACCCCATGGACCTGGATTGCGCCAGGGCCTCCGGGGCAAGCTTCGTGGGCGTCATGACCGGCTCCATCGACAGGAAAAGATGGCACCAGAGCGGCTGCAGGACGGTCATTGTCAGCGTGGCCGAACTTCCGTCAATCCTCTCAGCTTTACAGGACGGAGCCGACGACATATAGAAATCTCCCAGGAACGATTTCCTCGACATGAGGAGAGTCATCATGACCGATAAGGCCCCTAGACCGGTAGGTCCCTATTCCCAAGCTGTGAGCTTGGAAGATCTTGTTTTCGTATCCGGGCAGATCGGGATCGACCCGACACGCGGAAGGCTGGTCGAGGGCGGGGCCAGGGCGGAGGCGATGAGGTGCATGGAGAACATCAAGGGGGTGCTTTCCGCCATTGACCTTGAGATGGGGGACATAGTGAAGACCACCATCTTCGTTACGGACATCTCCTCGTTCAAGGAGGTCAACGAAGCCTACGCGTCCTATTTCCTAACCGACCCACCTGCGCGGTCGACGGTCGGTGTGGCCTCCCTTCCGCTCGGAGCCAAGGTCGAGATCGAGGCCATCGCTCACCGGGCTAGGCCTTCTCTTTGATCTTCGCGTGCTTCTCCTGAAGCCCTTTAGCGCAGGTGGGGCAGCACACGTGGTAGTCCTTGTCGTCCAGCTTGACCTTGACCCCGGCGCCCTTGAATGGCTCATTGCAATAAGCGCAATCCAGCACCGTGGAGAGCCCTGAACTGACGATGGCGCGAGGGTCATCGCGGATGGCCCCGATGACGTTCCCCACCTCGTAATCCATGATCTCAGGGACCTCGCCCAGGCGGGAGATGAAATCATTTACCTGGTAAGCCTCGGGGAAGGTGCAGCTGAGGAGCAGCCTGCAGTTGCTCAATAGATAGGCGCCCCGCACATGCTCGTCCTTGGCCAGCCTCTCTCCCACCCCTTTTAGGTCCGATGGGCGGGCCTTGACTATAATCATGACACTCATCTCTCCGAGACGTTCTGTGTCGAGGATGGCGGAATATCCACGGATGACGCCGATCTTCTCCAGATTGGCGACCTTGTTGCTGATGGTCGGAACGCTCACCTTCACCCTTTCTGCCATCTGGCGGAAGGAGAGGCGGCCATTCTCCTGCAATATCCTTAGGATCAGGAGGTCGGTCTCGTCCAACTGCATGAGGGATGGGATGGAATCGGGGATATTCAATTTTGCCACTCTTAACAATTCTTGTCTTGTTTCGTTGTTTATTTCTCAACATTCGCTCTCATTCTTAACGAACTTAATTTTTATTTTATTATGCGGTGACGAATGTTTATAACAACCTAGATTAACCAATTGGTGGCTTAGCGTCAGCCGATAGAATGGAAGGTAAAGCTTGCCCACCAGAGGATGACACCTGTCCTGCCCGACCGGAGGGGGCCGTCCCTGCGCCTAAAGGAAAAAGGACCGCGAGCTTCGGGCTAACGGGGATGACGTGCGCCACCTGCGCCCAGACGATTCAGAGGAGCCTGGAGGACCTTCAGGGGGTGGATAGCGCCAATGTCAACCTGGCGACGGAAAGGGCCACGGTGATCTACGACCCAGAAAAGGTGGACGTGGACAAGATGAACAAGGCGGTCAAGGACGCGGGCTACGACACCATCACCAACGAGGTGACGCTGTCGGTCGGGGGCATGACCTGCGCCTCGTGCTCCAAGACCATCGAGGAGGCCCTTTTAGAGTTGGATGGCGTGAACTCTGCGGTGGTCAACCTTGCTACCGAGAAGGTGAAGGTGAAGTACGACCCGCAAAGGGTCAGGGTCGGGCAATTAAGGAAGGCCATCGTGGACGCAGGCTACGAGGTCCTTGAGTCACAGACC
>CAYHAO010000035.1:10623-18593 GCA_964354665.1 uncultured Methanomassiliicoccaceae archaeon
CAGTTTGCGTTCGAGGGCGCCTACACCTATTTCGACTCCTCGGCGATGATCATCACCCTCATCCTCGTTGGCAAGTACCTCGAGGCCAGGGCCAAGGGATCCACCTCTGAAGCGATTCGCAAGCTCGTCGACCTCCAGGCCAAGACGGCGCGGGTGCTGCGGGACGGCATTGAGGTGGAGGTCCCGGTGGACGAGCTCGATGTGGGGGACGTGTTCCTCGTCCGACCAGGAGAGAAGGTCCCGACCGATGGGGTCGTGCTGGAAGGGACTTCGGCCGTGGACGAGTCCATGCTCACCGGTGAGAGCATCCCGGTGGAGAAGAACGTCGACTCCAACATCATCGGAGGCTCGATCAACAAGAACGGCTTGCTGAAGGCCAGGGCCACGCGGGTCGGGACCGACACCGCACTCGCCCAGATCGTTAAGTTGGTGGAGGAGGCACAGGGCTCCAAGGCCCCGGTGCAGAGGCTGGCCGACAAGGTCGCAGGCGTCTTCGTGCCCGTGGTGATCCTGATCGCCGTCGCCACCTTCATCCTCTGGTATGGTTGGGCCTATGGCCTCTTCGCCGACATGCCCGCCCCCCGGTTCGTGTTCTCGCTCACCGCGTTCATCTCAGTGCTGGTGATCGCCTGCCCCTGCGCACTGGGCCTGGCGACGCCGACCGCGATCATGGTCGGGACTGGAAAAGGCGCAGAGCTGGGCATACTCATCAAGAGCGGTGAGGCGCTGGAGATCGCGGGCAAGATCCAAGTGATCGTGTTCGACAAGACGGGGACGTTGACCAAGGGCGAGCCCGAGGTGACCGGCGTCTTTCCCTTCGAGATGCAGGAGAAGGAGCTCATCAAGCTGGCCGCCTCGGCGGAGAAGGGCTCGGAGCATCCATTGGGACAGGCGATCGTCCGCAAGGCGGCTCAAGAAAGCTTGGCCCTCAGCGACCCCCAGGATTTCGAGTCCGTGCCTGGCAAAGGGGTCCAGGCCAAGGTCGAAGGCCGTTCGGTGCTCGTAGGAAGTCGAAGACTCATGGAAGGCTTGAGCAAGAACGAGGCGGCCGAGCAGAGGATCTCCAGCCTGGAGGGCGATGGCAAGACCGCGATGATCGTCGCAGTGGATGGCAGGATCGCGGGGGTCATCGGCGTGGCGGACGTGGTCAAGGAATCCTCAGCAGGCGCGATCGCCGAGCTAAAGCGCATGGGCATCGAGGTGGCCATGATCACCGGTGACAACCGCAGGACGGCGGAGGTCATCGGTCGACAACTGGGCATCGACCGAGTGTTGGCGGAGGTGCTACCAGAGGACAAGGCCAAGGAGGTGGCGAAGCTCCAGGAAGGGGGCAAGATAGTAGCCATGGTCGGAGACGGGGTGAACGACGCGCCCGCTCTGGCGCAGGCCAACGTGGGCATCGCCATCGGCTCGGGAACGGATGTGGCCATCGAGACCGGGAGCGTCGTGCTCATCCGCAATGACCTGACCGACGTGGTGGCTGCCATACAGCTTAGCAAGAGGACCATGCGCAAGATCCGCCAGAACCTCTTCTGGGCCTTCGGCTACAATGTCGCTGGCATACCCATCGCCGCTGGGCTGCTCTTCCCCTTCATCGGAGAGCTGCTCCCGCCTTGGCTGGCAGCCGGGGCCATGGCCTTCAGCTCCGTGTCGGTGGTGACCAACGCCGCGTTGTTGAAACGCTACACTCCTGAGATCAAGAGGAAGACGACGAAGAAGGTGTGAGAACATGACCGCATTAGACCCGATATGCAAGATGGAAGTGGACGAGAAGACCGCCAAGTGGAAGTCTGAGTACAAAGGCAAGACCTATTACTTCTGCGCCCCTGGCTGCAAGAAGAAGTTCGATTCCGATCCCGTGAAGTGGTCGAAGGCCTGAAAGGTCGCTCCATCAAATCGCCTCATACGAGGGCTTTATTTTTTTTACGATCTGCCTAGCGGAGGCGAACCATCTTGGCTGTGCTGGTGCCTTGACAGAATAAGAAGCAACGGAAAATGGTTTCAGCGGGGCCTCGATTCAATGTTGGTGACCGCCGGTGCCCTTCTTCTTGCGCTCGTCCTCGTAGTCCTCGGCCCTCTCGTCGAACTCGTGCTGACGGGGGAGCGCCTTCTTGGCGATGCCCGCGGCGTCCATGGCCAGCTCGAACAGCTTCGAGCTTAGGCTGATGCCATAGCGGGTCTTCATCTCCAGGAGCTTCCCCGGGTTCATGATCTCATTCTCGTCCAAGGCGCTCTTGATGGCCTTCATCTGGCGCACGTTATCCTTGCCCCTGACGATCTCCAGGTTGGAGGCGAAGAAGGCGCCGAAGCCCAACGGACGGCCCCCATACTCGTAGGAGATGTCCGAGGTCTTCTTGTTGTAGGCATAGGAGGTCATCTGCAGCAACGAATCTGGATTGAAGAAGTAGTAGGGCATGAACATGACCGTGTTGCGGTCGCACATGATGCCGATGATCGCCCCGTCCATTTTGAACTCGTTCAGCAGTCGGTAGCAGGCGTCGGCCACGGGCTCGAAGTCCTTCAGGCGCACCACGACCTCGCCAGGTATGCATCCCATGCCGACTTCCCTGGAGCGGAACTCGTAGCAGCGCTCGTCCCACTCATGCTGGCCCACCTCGGGAGCCATCTTCTTACCACCGTGCTTGGCCATGATGGCGTCCACGGCAGCCTCGTCCCTCTCCACGTTTTCCTTGGAGCCATCGAAGGCAATGTTCAATATGGTCCCGACCTCGGGCGCGTGCTTCCCCGCCTTCCGGAGATATTCGAAGTGGCGACCGTCAGAGAACCCGATGTGCAATGGGATGACCTGGGAGCGGCACAGCTCCCAAAGCGGCTTGCTGATGTCCTGCAGCCTGTCGAAGGAATAGGAGACGTTCTTCAGCGTACCACCGAAGGGGTGGAGCTTCAATGTGACCTTGGTGATCACCCCCAAGGTCCCTTCGGCTCCGACCTGCAGGGCGTTGAGGTTGTATCCAGCAGAGTTGTCGGCCACGTCCCTGAACCCGGTCTGCGACACGGAGCCATCAGGCATGACGACCTCCATGCTGCGCAGGTTCAATCCCGGCCCTCCGTACTTGTATGAGCCGACGCCCACGCCATCCTTGGCGATCCAGCCGCCGATGGTGGCGCTGGGGAACGAGCTGGGATAGGATCCGAGTATCAGGCCCTTGGCTATGCAGGCCTCGTAGACCTTCTTATAGTCAGCTCCGGCCTCGACCGTGCAGCAAAGGTTGTCGACGTCGATATCGATGACCTTGTTCATCACGCCCGCCATGTCGATGACGATGCCTCCGAACACCGGCATGCTCCCACCCAGACCCCAGGTGGAGGCGCCTCTGGGCACGATGGGCACGCCTTCCTCGTTGGCGATCTTGACGATCTTCTGCACGTCCGCAGTGCTTCTGGGTCTGACGACGATGTCCGGCACGTTCATGAAGCCGAGCTGGGCGACGTTCGGCAATGGGGCCAGATCGTGGCTATAAAGCAACCTCTCCATCTTGCTGGTCTTCACGTTCTCCTTGCCAATCGCGGTCTCGAGCTTCTTTACCGCGCTTGACGGGGCGTCCCGAACATTCTTGTCATCAGCGGCTGCCATCGAATATCCCTCGTTAAATTGCAGTTATGAACTGTCTGGGGATAGTCTATTCCCTATTTAAATCCCACTAGGATTTCGAGTGAAAAAAATCGATGCTGGTCACCTCAAAATCCCCATCAATTCAAATAAATAAAAGCGCCCGGAGCTTACGGCGCCTTGGGGTACTTCGTGATCGGGATCGGTCGAGAGTCCCTGCAGGGGCCTCCGGGCCGGCTTGCCCGACACGTTCCATCTCCCGCCACCGAATTCCTGCCGATGCGCTAACGCGTTTCGGCGTTCGTTTCGGCGCCGGAAATTCAAGACCACTTACCTAAGGCCCGCTGCGCCCCGGTCGTGGTGTTGAATCGCAGTTGTTTAAGCTGCGAATGGAACCGGACTACTTCGGTGCTGTCCTCAAACAGCACAGGATCCTATCCGGTTTCCCCGAATGCATTCCGCCTCCGGGCAACCTCTCCTATTGTTGGAAGAACCTATAAATAATCTCTTTTTATCGACCATCTGGATACTAATCATTCCCGAAGAATCGTCATTATCTCCTTGGATAGTTTTGCAGGGGAAGTTTGAAGGCAAAGGCGCTCACCGCCCAAAACAAAAAGGCCCGGGGTATGCGAGAACTGAGGAAGGATTCAGCGACCTCGCCTGGCCATTCCTCAAAATGGCTTCTTGCGTGGCGGCTGATGCCCCATTCCTGCTTCCGAGCGACGCGGCCTGCGCGCTTCGGGCGGATCCGCCCTGCTCCCGAGTTATCACCTCGATGAGTGACGGAGAGCCACTTCGTGGCACATGGGTCCCGATCGGACCAGGTCGCCGAGCTTAGCGGCCCCTGTTATTCCAATCGCCTTCCCAGTTGTTTTCGCCCCCGGGCATGGATTATATCTGTGAGGGGTCTTATTTAAGGATTATGCCGGACATCCAGATGCTCGCTGCCTGGGTTGTCCCTGCTTCCCCTTATTTAGAGAATTTTTGACGACCATGGGCGGCAAGGGAAGCCAAAACATATGATGAGTAAATAGAAGCGCCCGGGGTTTACGGCGCCTCTGGGTACTCCGTCGGTGACCTTGAGGCGAAGGCTTCTGCAGAGCGATCCGCTCTCCTGGCCATGCTCGACATCCATCTCTTGCACGTGCATCTATGTCCCAAAGGACATTGATGGCCGATGCGTTGAATCCGCCGTCGCGCGTCGAAGTCGCGGCCAACGACTGCTACGGTAGACCAAGGTCCGAAGACCTTGAATGGATCCAGATTCCGCGGGTACCATCCTCAGACGATACAGGCACCGATCTGGATTCCCCAGTTGCATTGCGCCCCCGGGCGGACAATAAGTAGGCCCCCCAAGTTATAAAAGGCTACGTTTTCGATTCTCCAGGAGAAGAGAAATACCAGCTTTATTACCAGATGTCGATTCATCGTTCGAGCTCATCTGGCTTGCATCACGATGAAAGCGATGCATCTGAGCCTTCTTGCCGTTAATCGCGGTTATTTTCGATTTTGACCGGTCAGTGAAAAACCTTGGAAGGAAAAGGGTTACGCGCTCACTTCTTCTCGTGCAGCTTGTCCCTCGTCTCGCGTATCTTCTCGTTGATGCGCTCCACGTGCTCCTCGGTCCGCGCTCGCACCCGGTCAAGATGAGCCTTTTCTATCTCGCCCTTTTTGTACTGTTTCTCTGCGTCTTCCAGCTCTTGCCGATATTCCGCCTTGAGGGCGTTCAGCTCCTTTATCTTGTGCTCCAGTTTCTCCGTGCTCGAACCGAACATGCTCTCCCCCCCTCGCCTTCGAATGCGCCAGTGATATATGAGGTCCGCCTATAATAATGATTCACCTTGGCAGCTTCTCCGGTCGCAGGCGCTCGGGGAAGAAGCCCTCCAAGCGGGGAAGGCACTTGCGGTCGAGGATATGTAGATGAGTGCTGCAACAGCAGTCCGAGCTGCCGAAGCCTGGTGCGAAGGGGCGGGCCCCCTCCATCCGCCCGACCATATTGTTGATCATGCACTCGAGGTCGTCTTGGCTCCTGAGGACCAAGGCCTCCACCGGTCGTGCCTTGGCTCGCAAATGGTCGATGTGCCAATGCATCCTCTTCTCCATAGAGAAATGCCTTTCCACCCTGGACTCCAGAGAGGTCAGGGCGCTTCCAGCGTAGACATAGGTGCCCTTGGGGAAATTCAGGGATCCGAGCGCCCCCACCTTGATGCCCTCCGCGGCGTCCAGGCGCAGGACGAGAAGATAGGCGCCGCCTTTCCCTGCGTCCTTCGGGCTCACGGCAGCCTGACCTCTGCCTTCCTCTCGGTCTGATCGGGGTCGGGCGTTGTCTTGGCCGCCCTCTCCCCCAGCGACTTGGCGTCCCACGAGGCCACCTGCGCCTTCGTAAGGATGTGCACCATGGTGCTTCCGCCGAGGCGGGAGGGGGCGATGGTGGTGATCTCGCATAGCTTGCGACCATAGATGTCTATGGCGCAGAGCTGGTCCTTGACCTGCTCATAGGGGACCTTGACCCTCAGGCCGTCCAGGTGCAGGACGATGGGTGCTGGCCGCAGGGATTGCTGCACCAGCTCCAGGTTCTCGATGCGCTGCTTGACCTCGGCCGGATGCACGAAGAGGGGGTCCTCGTCGATCTCCTCCTTGCGCTCCTGGACCACGTGCTGCACCGCCCTGGCGGTCTCTTCCAGCTTGGCGATCTCCTCCGCCCGGCGCATCCTCTCCACCTTGCGTCCCACGCCGCATACCACGGCCTCGCAGCTCGGTAGCTCGGATATCTCCGGCCCGCAGACCACGGCCACTGGCACCTCGATCTTCTCGAAGAGGCGGACCTTGTCCTTGATGATGCAGTCAGCGAAGTTGCCCAGGACGAAGACCGCGGCGTCGTACTCCTCGATGAAGGCCTTCTCGTCCGCGCTTATCTGCGCCGTTTGGCGGCCCTTGCCTCGGGCCAGTCCCATCACCACGGTTATCGCCCCGTACTTGCGCAGGTGCTCGGCGATGTCGCAGATGGGGTGGGGCATGTGATGCCGGCCCAGGGTGGGCCCGACCACGGCTATCTCCGTCCCGGCCAAGGGCACTTCGATCAGCTTGCCGCCCAGCTCCCGGGTCTTGGCCTCGATGACCGGGCGGTCCTCGGCGGGGATGGCGATGGTGACGGTGATCATCACCTGGATCTGGGTCTTCTGGATGACGAAGCCGCCGATGTCCTCCACCAGCTCGTACAGCTCGTTGACGCGGTACACGCCGCCATCGAACATCAGCACCTCATACATCGCCCTCACCCTCCTCCTCGTCGTCCACGACCTCGGTGCCCTCGTCCAGGCCTATGCCCTTGACCATCTGCTCGTGCGCCTTCTCGCCCATTTGCAGGAACTCGTCGTCCATGGTGTGCTCGGTGGAGACGATGGTCATGACGTTCTCATCGAACAGGTTGTGGCGGACCTTGAAGCCCTCGGGCAAAAGGCGCCAGATGGCGTCCAGTACCTCCTTCCTCAGCTCCTCGCCCGGGCTGATTTGAAGTCCCTCGATCCTTTCCATGGTCACGCCGTGGGCCAGGATCTCGAGGCGGGAGAGCTGCTCGATGCGCTCCCTCCCGAACTGCTTCCAGAGCAAGGCCAGAAGCGCCGGGGCGTAGGACTCGTTGCGGATGACCAGGAAGGCGTTGCCCTCCCGGTCGCTCACGTCCGCCACCTCATTAACCTTGACAGATGTCCTGGCCTGGCGCATGCGCACGGTGACGATGAATAGGTGCTTCTCCGGATAGATGAGGAGCTTGGCCCCCTCCACGCGGTTGGTTAGACCGAGATCGATGAGGATGCGCTCGAAGAGCTCCACGTAGACCTCGTTGCCGTACTCCTCCGACCCCTCCACCTGGATGTTCATCTATGACCCTCGAGGAAGCCCGATGCCAACAAGGCCGCTCCCGCCGACCCGATGTACTGCGAGTTGGGTGGTACGATGGGCTTCTGGCCCACCACGCTCCCCACCGCCGTAACCAGTCCGGATATCAGCGATGTTCCCCCGACCTGTATGACCGGATGGCGCACGTCGATCTCCTGAAGCTGCTGCTCGTAGATCTGCTCTGCGACCGAGTGGCAGGCCGCGGCCGCCACATCGGCGATGGTGTGGCCGGCGGCCAGGGATGTCACCAGGTCCTGGATGCCGAATATCGAGCAATAGGAGTTCATCTGCACCTTCCTCCAGTCGCCCTGGTCCGCCAGTGCGCCCAGGTCGGTGATGTCGACCTTCAGGCGGCCCGCGGTGAGCTCGAGGAACCTTCCCGAGGCGCCGGCGCAGATCCCGCCCATGGTGAAGTTGTCAGGGATGCCATCGCGTACGGTTATCGCCTTGTTGTCCATGCCCCCGATGTCGATGATGGTGGCCTCGCCCTTCTGCCGGT
>CAYHAO010000036.1:0-4993 GCA_964354665.1 uncultured Methanomassiliicoccaceae archaeon
TCTGGAAGGGCCCATCTGTTCTCATATTCAGTCACAGAAAAGCATTGCTGGAAGGTGTTATTAAGCTAATTCATGAGCGATCAACGAGAGCGGAAGGATTGCTAATAGAAATAGAAAAACAATTTCCTGGAGGGGGTTTCCCCTCCTAAAGGGTTTGAGCTTCCTGTTACCAAGATGCCTTTAGCTCTTGATGAGCAGGGGCAAGATTGGCTTTCCCTTTAACACCAGGACTCCGACAGCTGCTACGAAGTAGAGAGCGAGGATCATGGTTATGAACGCGAAGACGCCCATAAGCATCAAATAGGTATCATTCAACATGTCGCCCCACCAAAGCCCGACGAAGAAGAACATCAGGGCAGCCATCAGCAGGAAGATTGGAACCAATCTTATCGGCTGAGCCATCGACACGATTGTCAGAACCAACAGGATGACGCCGACGAACAGGACGGCCATTCCTCCGTTCCCTAGCACAGGGTCAGTTACAATCGTCGGGAACGCTAGTGCAAATACACCTAGAACACCGAAAACGCAGCTCATCAAGTAGTTCTCATTAAAGAACGCAACCACGGTGACAATCAAAAAGCCAATGCCAACCCATTCGCTCACGGCCAAGATAGCCGGACCTGCAGTTATTTGCTCAAAACCCAACATTGCGACCATGAAGGTCAAATAGGCAACGAGCACACAACCAAAGCCTTCGGCCATCCCTAGCTTCATGTGTATGTTTCTGTCTTCAGCCATTTTAACTCTCCTCCTTATTGGACAAACATAAAGGACGAGGTATTGTGCAATCCCCCTCGATATGCTTCAGATTGAAATCAGACAATCTAGCAACGCATATCTCTTTGATTGCGATCCCCCTTTCCCTTTCGATGATGTCCCCGAACTGCACTCGCAGTTCCTTAGGCGGTATCATTCTGTTTGAATATATTTAACTTTATCCATGTTGATAGGCTTGATGGCCATTTCTTAAACGCCTCAAAGTTTTATTAATGCATTATGCGAAAATTCAAGATAATCATTATATAATGAGGCTCGAGTTTCGGGGCTTTAAAGGCAATGGCCTTGTGTTTAATTTTTTACGATGAATCGTAGGAATGGATGTGAAAATCATTCTTATTTACACTGATTATATCATCTTTATCACTTAGACGGAGATCGCGTCGATGCTTTGGGTGCCTAGTCATCTCCGCTATCTTCGATTGAACGAGATTGAATACCTCCGTACTCACAATCGGCTCATGGTCAGTTGGAATTATCCTACCATCCCAACGCATCTTGCCAGCGTAGATGGGATTGTGTAGGATGTGACTAATTGACCAGACCGTCCAAGGGTTTCCTCTTCGTGTCATTACCCCCTCCTGGTTTAGGCGCCAGGCGATATCACTCATCGTGTTGCCAGCAAGATAGCTTTGGAATAATCCTGCGACAATAGGTGCCTCCAGTTCCACGGTTATGAGACGGCCATTCTTGAGATGATACCCGAAGGGCGGATAGAAGCCAAGGATGCCTCCGAAGCTCTCGGCCTTCTGAGCCATGCCCATGTACGTCCGCTCTCCGATCTGCTCACTTTCGAGCTGAGCGATCCTTTGGATAATGTCCACCACGAACCGACCCACGGCGGTGGAAGTGTCCAGGGATTCGTTCATCGAGGTGAACTTCTTACCCCATCTTTCCAGGTTCTCCATCATTATCATGAAGTTCTTGCTGTTACGATGGATGCGGTCCATCTTCATTACCAGGATTAGGTCCCATCTCTCTCGTTCCTCCATCATCCTGCGATAGGCGGGTCGGTTGGTGCTCCTTCCTGAGTGGCCATCATCAACATATCTGGCCACCACCTCCCAGCCCTGAGCCTCGCAATAAGATTCGAGGCGCTCTAGCTGGGCTTCCAGGGAGTACCCTTCCTTAGCCTGGTCCTCGGTAGAGACACGGGTATAGATGGCGGTCCTAACCATGCACTACCTCGCCAAGTCCAATGTGGACGAGGTTCTCCTCGCATGGCTCCTTCCTCGCCCGCATCCTGATCTCGATCTGGGTGGAATTGAACTGGTCCACTGTAATGACTGGCAGGTGCTGTCCTTTGCGCAATATTCCATCCCAGCGGACATAGCCGCAATATAGTGGGTTCTTAAGGACGTTGGAGGCCGCCTCCTTGGTCCAAATGCCGCCCTTCTTCGCAGGAATGTTGCGTGCATTGAGCCCATCGACGATATCCTGCAGGCTGGCCCCTACCAAATAGGTGATAAAGATCTCTCTGACAACCGCCGCTTCGTCATCCTTCATCAACAGTTTCTTGTCCAGATAATCATAGCCATACGGCTCACCGAATCCGAGGTAGCCATTCCCCTTCTTCGCCTTCTGCGTCATGCCCATCTTCACCCTTTCCCCAATCTGCTCGCTCTCCAATTGTGCTATGCGCTGGATGGTGTCCATCACGAAACGCCCGATGGCCGTGGTCGTGTCGAAGCTCTCTTGCATTGAGTTGAACTCTTTCCCCCAATCACGGAGGTTGTCCATCATCACCGCGAAGTTGCGACTGTTGCGGTGTATGCGATCCATCTTCAGGACCACGAGCACGTCCCACTTGTCCTTATCATCCATCATCCGCTGGTATGCTGGCCGCTTGATCTCTCGGCCGCTGTGGCCCTCGTCCACGTACTCTCCAGCCACCGCCCAGCCTCTGGCCTTACAATAGGCGTTAAGCCGTTTCGATTGGGCAGCAATGCTGAATCCCTCCTTTGCCTGGTCTTCGGTTGATACCCTGGCATAGATCGCGGCTCGCATGTACTGCCCCTTCTGCAATCCAGCAAGTCAGCCTGAGGTTCCCATCCCTTCAGTATCTGACAATTGTCTGACATAAGGTTCAGCTTTATTTAATGATTAGCTGTGATGCATATTTATGTACAATTTATATATATGCTATATTAATATTATTATTATCAATAACAGCTATATTAATAATGTTTTTACCAATCCGTAACTTTATGCCCATTGATATAATGAAGCGGCAAGCCGCATGGTGGGCTCAACTCAAGCAAACCATCGGAAGCTGATCCCACGGCGGCGATACAGAGCTGGAATATCTATGGCCAACATCAAGAGCATCAAGGACCTCAAGGATCGAGAAGAGGCGACCGTCGAGGTGGAAGTAACCAAGATAGCCGACACCAAGGAGTTCGAGAAGCGGACTGGTGGGAAAGGAAGGGTTAGGAACATTAGCGTGCGCGATGATACTGGCTCATGTAGGTTGGCTCTTTGGGACGCGGATGTGGAGCTCGTCGAGAATCTACCCATTCAGGTTGGGAGCAAATTGAGGTGCGTCGACTGCTATGTTAAGCACTCGGACTTCGGGCTAGATGTATCAAAAGGTAAGAAAGGGAGCGTAGAAAAGGTTGAATAATATTTTTTAAATTAGTTTAGTTCCTATCTATATTATATAACACTAATTTGTTTGAAGATTGAGCTCAAATGATATCGGGTCGCCGTAATTGAAATAATGCAATCAGATTTCTTTTTATTTATCTGGCTAGAACTCTAAGACCATCGCTTCGAATGTAAAAAAAATGGAAGGGAAATTGTTTAAGGTACCTTTGGTTTCTTTTTCATGAGCAGGACACCGGCGACGATTATGACCACCGCGACAATGGCTGCAATGACTAGCAGCATCGTAGTGTCAAGATTCAGTGTGCTTCCTCCATCCGACGTGCTCTCGCCCGCGATCTGGGCCCGATAGTCGGCAATTTCCTGGATCTCCTGTTCCGCTTGTGAGGCCGAGACAGAGTCCATGCTCAGCATCTCAGAGTCAACGGGGACATCAACAGGGAGCTCGTCGATCATATCCATCTCAGTGGCGACCTCTTGCATGTTGGTGAGCCAATCTACCCCATCGATATAGTAGTAGTCGCCCTCTCCCTGAATCCTGATCGTGTATTTGCTGACCAGGCCATGGTCGGGCAGGGTTACCTGCTCGACAGAGATGCAGTTCGCGGTCTTGGGTCCGATCATGACCGACTCCGGACCGATGACACCGTTGTTCATAGCGGGTTCATCATCATTCTGTATCGTCTGCGCCAGATCTATTGGGAACGAGTCGATGCCGGCGTCTTGCAGCATCTCATTGGAGAAGATGTCGCTCTCGACGTCTGCTGGTAGGCCAGTGATGTCGATGATTCCTCCATAGCTGCCGGTCATCGTTGCCGTGGATTCGATCACCCATTCATCGCCGACATCCAATGGGAAGTCGTAGATGTTCAGAGCTGGCTGGAACTCGACCGTGACGGTCATGAAGATGTTGAGTTCCGCGTTGACGTCGTAGTTCTCATAGGCAATCGTGCGCGTGGTCCAGTTGCTCTGCTCGTTGGGTATGTTGACCAGGTCCGCGCTCCCGACCATTGAGGCCTTTGCGCTGAAGGTGAGGCTCTTGACGGCGGCCGTATCCTTCTCGAGGACGGCCTCGATCTCCAGCACCATCGCCGTGTCGATGCTGACGTCGGCCGATACGGTCCGTCGCTCGGTGGGCACATCGTCGCTCCACGAGTAGCTTCCTGGCTTGCTTAGATCAGCGGTGATGGAGATGCTCGCATCCCCGGTGAACTTGGCAGCGTAGCTCCCCTTCAGACGGACCTCGGTCTCATTCACGGAGTCGACCTTGAAGAGGACGTAGGCGCTGGCCAACGCCTGGACCTCGAACTCGTTTAATACCAAGTTCTGCGGGTTCGGTAGGTTGCTTATCATTTCTTCAAGGTCTTGTAGCTGAGTCGCGAACTCTGCGTCCAAGTCCACGGTCTTTCCCATGGCCCATGCATCGCCTTCGTTCCAGGTCGGCGCTTCTGCTGAGGCAGAAACCAAAGGGGCCACCAGCATCAGGCCGAGCAGGAACACGATAGAAAAGGCCAGTATGGATCTAATCATCGTTTTTCCCAAATCATCCCTCCTGGGTTGCTTCTTCTTACTTCCTATCGGCCCTTAAACTTTTCCCGATGGATATCAA
>CAYHAO010000036.1:5093-6809 GCA_964354665.1 uncultured Methanomassiliicoccaceae archaeon
CCGCCAGGTCCGCCTGGAGGCATGGGTGGGGCCTTCCTGGAGGCGATGACGTCGTCGATCCTCAGGATCATGTTGGCGACCTCGGAGGCGGACTTGACCGCCTGGGTCTTGACCCGCAAGGGCTCGATGACGTTCTCCTTCAGCATGTCGATGGGCTCGCCAGTGTTCAGGTTCAAACCAGCGTTCTTGTTGGCCTTCTTGCCCTCGTGGGCGCTCTTGAGCTTGATCACGACGTCCATGGCATCCAGGCCCGCGTTCTCGGCCAGGGCCCAAGGGATGGACTCCATGGCCTGGGCGAAAGCCTCGATGGCCAGCTGCTCACGTCCTCCCACAGAGGAGGCGTAGGACGCCAACCTAAGGGAGAGCTCGATCTCGGGCGCTCCTCCACCTGGGACGGCCTTGCCATCCTCGAGGGTTATGCCGACCACGCGCAGGGCGTCATGCATGGCCCTGTCCACTTCCTCGATGACATGCTCGGTACCGCCGCGCAGCATGAGGCTGATGGCCTTGGGGTTCTTGCATCCGGTGACGAAGGTCATGTCCTCCTCGCCGACCTTCCTGTCGTCGACGAGCTCGGCGCTCCCCAGGTCCGTGCTCTCCAACTCATCTACATTGCCGATCAGCTTGGCCCCGGTGGCCTTGGAGAGCTTCTCCATGTCCGACTCCTTGAGCCTGCGGCAGGCATAGATGTTGTATTTGGCAAGGTAGTGCTGGACCAGGTCGTCGATGCCCTTCTGGCAGAAGACTACGGTCGCACCGACCTCCTTGAGCTTGTCCGCCATGTGCCTGAGGCTGCTCTCTTCCTCGTCGAGGAAGCGCTGCATGGCCGCCGGGTCTCGGATCTGGATCTTGGCCTCGACCTCGGTCTTCTTGATCTCTAGGGAGCCGCTCAGGAGCGCGATCTTGGCGTTCTTGACCTGTTTCGGCATGCGCGGGTGCACCCTCTCCTTGTCCACGATGATCCCTTGGATCATCTCGCTGTCCGCGATGCAGCCACCTGTCTTCTTCTCGACCTTGATGTTCTCCACATCGACCTCGAACTTGCCATTCTTCTTCTCGGCCACCATCTTGATGGCCTTGACAGCGAGGTCCGCGAGGAACTCCCTCTGACCGCCGACGCTCTTCCCGGTCATGGCGGTCCTGGCGATCTTCTTGAGCATTTCCACGTTGTCGGGAGTGACCTCGACCGCAACGGTATCAAGGATCTCCATGGCCTTGTCCGCCGCCATGCGGTAACCGCTGGCAATGATTGTGGGGTGGATGTTCTGCTCGATGAGGCTCTCGGCCTTCTTCAGCAGCTCACCGGCGAGTATGACGGACGTGGTCGTCCCGTCCCCGCACTCATTGTCCTGGGTCTTGGCTACCTCCACGACCATCTTGGCCGCGGGGTGCTGAACGTCTATCTCCTTCAGAATGGTGACGCCATCGTTGGTGATGACTACGTCGCCCAAAGAGTCCACGAGCATCTTGTCCATGCCCTTCGGACCCAAGGTCGAGCGTACCGCATCCGCGACGGCACGGGCGGCGGCAATGTTGTTGAATTGCGCCTCCTTGTTCTTGGCCCTCTCCGTGCCCTCTCTGAGCACGATGATAGGTTGTTGGCCTCCCAAACCATATGCCATGTAAACACCGTGCCCCGGTATTTCAGTGCTTCTATATAAGCGTTGCTCTAAGTAGAATTCTACTGGCTGTCCTCCATGCTCGGCCTGGGCGAAT
>CAYHAO010000036.1:6909-17989 GCA_964354665.1 uncultured Methanomassiliicoccaceae archaeon
ATCAATTCGTCCATCCTGCGCTCCGTCACCAAAGGCAGGATGGGGCCGATGAAAACGTAGCAGTCGATGCCGTGCTCGACCAGCCCCCTCAACGCCTCCAAGCGGCGCGAAGGAGCGGGGGCGCCAGGCTCGAAGCATGTTGCCCACCTCTCCTCTATGGTGGTGATGGTGATGCCCACCTCGGCCTCGGGGAGGGAGGCCAGGAGGTCGATGTCGCGCAGGACCAGGTCGGACTTGGTGAGGACGCTGACCTTGGCCTTGGCCTTGACCAGCTCCTGCAGGCATCTCCGCGTCAGACCGAGATCGGCCTCCACTGGCTGATAGGGGTCGGTGGCGGTGCTCAGGCCGATGACCCCTCGTTTCCTTCCTGCCTCCTTGGCAAGAAGGCGGGGAAGGCCGAGCTTGGCGGCCACCTGGGACCAATCCTCCCTGGCCATGCGGAAAAGGTAGGGGGCGTAGCAGTAGACGCAGTCATGCTCGCAGCCTCGATAAGGATTGAGGGTTAGGTCGAGGCCAGGTAGGCTAGAGGGGGAGAGCGCGGTCCTGCACTCCATGCTCCTCACCGCCCTCTTGCTCGCTGAAGGGGGATGGTCCCCGAACGAGTCCAGGCTAGGCGTAGTCATCTATCCTCCGCTGCTGCATGAAGTCGCGGACGATGGCGGACGCCCGCGTCCATCTCGGGACCGGGATCTCCATCCTCTGGCCAACATGTGCCATGGCCTGCTCCAACGTGTTGAAGCGCGATGGCTTTTCCCTTAGCGCGGCCCGGACGTTCTCCCTCACGTTCCACACCCCAACGGGCATGATGTAGCCCGGGTGCGCCTCCCGGAATATCACCGCCCCAGCTTGCCTTCGCTCCTGGGACAGGACCTCGTTCACCGCCAGCCTGGCGGCATAATAGCATCCGCCTATCTCGGCGTACTCCTTCCGCCCCTCATAGAACTCATGGCTGGAGATGATCTCTACCTGCTTGCCCATGGGGTTCCATGCGGTGTTGGGGTACCATGCCTCGATGAGCTCGTATCGCCAAGAGCAGGGGAGGAACATGACGCACCAGCGATTGTCCAGCTGGTCCCAGTCGTAGACCCGGAACTCGTTGATCAGGGGATAGTTCTTCGTCCTCTCCAATATGCTCCTGCCGAGGATGTCGTCGATGGCGGTGATGCTCCACCTGGTGGGGACCAGCTTGCGGTTCTTGTCGATGCCGAACGAGCCGACGCTGAACGCCTTCTGGATGCGGGAGATGAGCACCCCCTCTTTGTAGAGGTGCTTGACCGCCTCGGCGGCCTTGAGGTCAGTGTCATAGTGCGCTTTCTCCATCTTGTGATCGTACTTGGGATTGGAGATTTCCAGCTTGGCGACCCTCCCCGATGGGCCGAAGGGCTGGATCTCGTCATCGAGGACGATCTTGCCGGAGGGCTTCTTCTCGAAGCTCACCTCCACGTCCAGGGGGTTGATGGCCAGCGCCAGTTCCCTGGTATAGTCCACCACCTTCCCTGCCTTTTGGAACTCCTTCACGTCGGCGCGGAACTTGCCCCGGACCAAGGCGAAGCGGAAATTCGATATTTCCTGGATGCTCTTTCCCACCCATTCCTCGGGCGTATCCATTATGGCCGTGTCCCCGTAGACCGGCGGCACCAAGGGCCCGATGTCCACCTTGGGATAACCGTAGCGTCCCACGAAGACGCCTGGCGGGCAGCTACCGGCCAGGTCCAACGAGTCTATCAGCCTCCTGGTGGTCATGTGGGAGTAGAACTTGACCATCAAAGGGCAGATGGGCTTCCCGCAGAGGTTGCGAGAGCCCTTGCACAGGGAGCAGGGGCTGCCTCCCGAGCGGGAGGGGGCGAAGACCTCCTTGTCGGAAAAGGTCTCCCTGGCACCGATGCCCGGAACGTCCATGGCTCCCACGTTCCAACATACCCGGGCGATGCTATTTTACCTTAACTGAGGAAGGCACGATTAATTTCCGAAAGTACTTGGGCCAGTACTCCTGGGCGTTCCGAATTAAGGCACGAAAGAAGAAACATCACCGCTTTGCCTCCAGTTGGAAGGAGGGCGAGAGCGCCCCCATTGCCATCTTGAAGGACCCTGGGTTCGATCTTTCCCGCTGCCAGGCGCATGGCTGACTCGAACTGTTCCTTGACCGCCTGCGAGACCTCAGGACCTAGGATGATGACGGCCCGGACCCTGCGTATAATAACCGCGTCATCCTTACCGCCTGGTATCATAGACCGAACCTCACGGCATCCCGACACCAACTTCTACGGCAATTGCGGATCGAAGAAGCGACGACCTTGCCCCATTAAACGACCTGATAAAATAAGACCTATCCTATTAAACCAGCTGGAGGGAGAGGATACGGCCAACGTTGGCGTTCGCATACATCCAGTCGTTCAAGTGTACTCCTCTCCGTGCTTCTTCCGCCACTCGGCGATAGGGACCGAGAACTTCTTCTCTATCTCGGTACGGTAGTTCGGGCCGCCGTTGTAGGCGCAGAAGGGGATGATGCGACCGTCAGGGGTGGAGTAGTGGATGGCGCAGCGCTTGACCCTCTCAATGTCGTAGTTGTAGTTATCCTGGAAATGCATTCCACCGACGAACATCATGCTCCAGGAGAACTTGGCCACGCTCTCCTTCGAGGAATCTCCGAACACCGCACTCATCATCTGCAGGAACTTGGTGGTGGAAAGGCCATCCGGAACCTTCTCTTTGATTATATGCTTCTTGAGGATGTTGAGGGCTTTGACCTTGGACGGTAACTTGACCGATGACCTCTTCGCCTTTAAACTCAGCTCATAAAGTTCCCTGAAGAGAGGCTCGACCTCGACGAAGCGGGTAAGGGGCACGACGTTGTTCTCGTCCTTGACGAACACGTAGGTGGCCAGGCCGCAATGGGGATGCGCGGTGAAGCTGACCTTGCTCTGCTCCTGGAGAGCAGCGATCACTGTGGAGATGGGCACTACCGCCGGGACGGGGTAGAAGTCGTCCCTGGTGATTTGGCCATCGGTCTGGCTCTCCAGGTCCTTGACTAGGTCTGGCAGGGTGTAGCGGTGCTGGCTCCGCTCCTCCTGGTCGATGCGGCCGGTGAAGGCCACGGGCTGGAAATTGATGCCCCGGACCACATCGACGTTCTTCAAGGCGAACTTGAAGATCTCGCCCACCTGGTCGTCGTTAATATTCTTGACCACAGTCGGAACCAGGACGATGGATGGAGGCCTTTCCAGCTTGCGAACGTTCTCAATCACCTTCAGCTTCGTCTCTAGGAGCGGCACGCCCCTGGACACCTTATAGACGTCATCCCGTAGACCGTCGAACTGAAGGTAGATCGTGTTCATGCCAGCCTGCACCGCTGCCTTGAGAAACCCAGGGTCCTTGGCGAACTTGATGCCGTTGGTAGCCGCCATGATCTGGGGGAACCCCATTTCCTTGGCCTTGGCTATTACCTCGATGAACCTGGGGTAGATGGTCGGTTCCCCGCCGGAGAACTGGACCGCGGGAGACGGGACCGGCCTCTCGTCCCTCATCATCTGCAGCATTTTGACGATTTCGTCGAAGCTCGGCTCATAGACGTACCCCGCTGCGTTTGCATTCGCAAAGCATATGGGGCACTTGAGGTTGCAGCGGTTAGTGAGGTCGAGCATGGTCAGGCAGGTACTCGTGAGGTGAAGCTGGCAGAGGCCGCATTCGTTAGGGCATACCGTGGCATTGGGGATTGCCGGGTTCTCTACACCCGTGCCGTCATAAGCGAACCTCTCTGCCCTCAGATACATGTCCTTGTCCGACCAATAGACGTCCGCGACCTTGCCATGGTCGGGGCATTCCTTCTCCATCATGACCTTGCCATCCTGCTCGAATATCGTCGCCGGGACAATCTTCAAACACTCGGGGCAGAGGGACTGGGTCGTCTTAGGAAGGCCTTTCGGCATAGAGCTTGGCTTGGCCATCATTGGCAAATGCACCTGCTGGAAGGATTAGAATGGCGAAATATAACGTTTATGTAGCTACACAGCAACGATCGACTCTCGTATCATTGGAGGAAGTTCAACCATCCTGTTCGAGCCCACCAACGAGCAGGTTGACGGGGTGTTATGACCTATGCAAGAAAGATGTCTTCCAATAATATACGTATAAATAATTGTTGCTAGAGTAGTTACTTGAGTCATACCATGAGCGACGACATAGCTAAAGGGAAACAGAAACAAGCCGAAGGTAAGATTCGTAAAGAAACAGGCAAATTGACCCATGACCACTCGGAACAGGTCAAAGGCACGATGAAAGAGGTTGAAGGAGAAATCCAGGAAGGAATAGGGAAAGCAAAGAAGAAGATAAAACATTGAGAAGATAAACCGCCATTGTAAAAGAACATTACCGAATGGTGACTCAACTTACCCGAAATGCGGTCTGTTGAAGAATACTTTTACGACTTCAGTTGTTACCCCATTTTCGTATTCGCATTCGTGGTAGAGGCCGGAATAATCGCCGTGGTGGCGGTCCTGATCTTCCATACGCAAGAAGAAGTGACGCAAACCCCTCCCATTATTCTCTTCTTTAGACTGCATACACGGGTCTAGGACGTGCAGGGATGCAGCTCGGTGTAAAGGGCATTTAAGGCACAGTCGTTCGGCGAAGAATGGCAGGAATTTTTCAAAGATGCATACCCTACTTCACCATGGATGCATTGAAAGTGAGCTATCCCGCCCAAGCTGCCAGGTGGTACTTGCCCCGCTCGGAGAAGCTTGGGCCGCGGGCCAATCGCATGTTGGCCGTGGCAAGCCTGTAGCCGGAGGAAAGGAAGGCGTCATAGAGCACCGGGCTTTCCGCCGGGAAGCGGACGAAGACCCTCCTCCGATCATGCTGGAAGGCCCAGGACTCACAACCGGCGAGCAGACGCGTGAAAGCCCCCTCTTGCCCTTTCGCCCTTGGGTCGACGAGCATGAGGCGCAGGGAGGCGTGGTCGGATACATCAGGAGGGAAGTAGGAATGGAGCACCGCCATCCCCGTCAAGCTCGACCTCCCTCGCAGGAGGAGGACCGCACCTAGGTCGTGCCTGGCGGCCATCTCCACCTCCCTGGCATAATCCACCAGGGGGTGCCCTTTGCGACTGAGGACGGAGATCTGCCCCAAGGACGAGACCACCTCTTCGCACGTCGACGGGCCTGGCCCTAGGACTTTCTCGACCTCTGACCTCAGCTCCTTCTCCATGATGAGCGAGGAGCCGATGGTGCGGTACCCCTCCCTCATATAGAAATGAATGTTCTTGGCGTGGTTGGACATGGTCTCCAGGCCTTTGACCTGGCATCCCCTCCGTTCTAGGAAGCGCTCACATTCTCGTAGGAGCGCCGTGCCTACCCCCTTGTCCTGCATCTCGGGGAGGACCTCGAAGGGGCCGAACCACCCTACCTCGCCCCAGACATGGGTATACGCCGCGCCGATGATCCTTCCCTTCCGCTCGGCGACCAGGCAACCTTCGGGCTCCTTCCACAGATAGGCCTCGACTATCTTGCGCGGCCTGGCAGGATACTTCACCTTGCGACCCAGGTCCCGGGAGGCGATGTCGGACCATGCCGCCACCCCCACTTCCTGCACGGCCGCCATGTCCTCAACGGTCATCGCCCTGATGACCAGCCCATCGAGCGACTCAGGTTGCGCCGCCACTTGCTCCTACTCCCTCCCCTTTCCTTGATTGTATTGGCAACGGCGGGAGATGAGCGCGGCTATGGCGCCCGCCCCCACCCCGTTGTCGATGTTCACCACGGCCAGGCCGGGCGAGCAGGACTGCAGCATGCCCATCAGCGCCGCCTCGCCCTTCGCCCCATAGCCGTAACCGACCGAGGTGGGTACGCCTATCACGGGGACGTCGGTCAGCCCGGACACCACCGTCGGAAGGGCGCCCTCCATCCCGGCCACCACCACCAGCGCGTCCACGCCCTCCTCGACCATCCGCTTGACCGGTTCCAGAACCCGGTGCAAGGCCGCCACCCCGACGTCGTAGGCGGTGAGCACCTCGCAGCCCATGGCCTCGGCCACCACCTTGGCCTCCTCGGCCACCCCGATGTCGGAGGAGCCGGCGGCCAAGACTCCGATCTTGCCTCGCCTGACCCTTCCCTTGCGCTTGTCCACGATGACCATGCGCGCCTCCTCCACGTAGCTCACCTTCATGCCCTTGGCTATCCGTTTGACGGCTCTCAGGTGCTCCTTGGAGGCGCGCGATATCAATAGCACCTCGCGGTCCTCCATCACCCTGGAGACGATGTCCGCCACCACCTCGGGGGACTTGGTCTCTCCGAAGACCACCTCAGGGATGCCCCTCCTAGCCTCTCGGGCATGATCGAAGACCGTGTGCGAGCTGATGCTCTCCAGGAAGTCCAATTTCAGAAGCTTTTCCGCATCCGCCTCGCTCAGCTCCCCCCGCTTGTGCCGCTCCAGGACGTCCCGGATGTTCATGCTCCTCGAACTAGCATCCTGATATTTCTTGATTTGTGGGGCAGGAAGGCCGCAAGTTATGATATGAGGCTGATGCATGAGTTCCGCGTGAGCGCGAAGGGCAAGCTTGAGGTGCTGAGGTCCAACCTGCGTGCCTGGGGTAGCGTGGGCGTGGCCTATTCGGGAGGCGTGGACAGCACCTTCCTCCTCAAAGTGGCCCATGATGAGCTGGGGGGGATGGCGGTGGGCCTCATGGCCGTCTCCCATTCCCTGCCCAAGAGGGAGAGGGAGGAGGGGTTCGCTCTGGCCAGGTGGATGGGCGCTAGGGTCATGGAGGTCAAGGTGGACGAGCTGGAAGAGGAGGGATTCGCCGCCAACCCATTGGACCGATGCTACTTCTGCAAGCACCACATCCTGGAGCGGATCATCGGGGCGGCGCGGGCCGAGGGCTTTGCCCAGGTGGTCGATGGCGTCAACGCCGATGACCTTGGCAGCCATTCCCAGGGGATGCGGGCGGCGAGGGAGCTGGGGGTGCGCAGCCCTCTGGCCGAGGCCGGCCTGACCAAGGACGAGGTGCGGAGCCTCTCCAGGGAGATGGGGTTACCCACGGCCGACAAGCCCCACTCCGCCTGCCTTGCCACGCGCATACCCTATGGCCAAAGGATAACCAAAGAGAAATTAGGCCAGGTGGAGCGAGCGGAGGACGTCCTCAAGGAACTGGGAATGGGGCAGCTGCGCGTCCGTCATCACGGGGAGGTGGCGCGCATAGAGGTGCTGCCCCAGGACTTCCCCAAGGTCCTGGCATCCAGGGAGGTCATCGTCCGAGAGCTCAGATCCATAGGCTTCCGCTTCGTATGCCTGGACCTCGAAGGCTTCCGCTCCGGCAGCATGGAGCCCCCGAAGCAGGTATGATCACCGCCTGGACTTGGTGAGCCTCACCTTGCCGACCAATGCCGCAGGGCAAAGGGTCGGGACCTCCACCTCCCACCACCTGACCCAACTCCTCTCCTTTGCGATATCCTTGATGGAGGAGAACATCCGCAGCAGGTTGTCGGAGATGCGCAGCTCCTTTATCGGGCGGACCAGCTTGCCGCCCTCGATGAGGAACATCGCGTCCCGGGGTATGGTGCTGAAGTCGCCGGTCTTATAGTTCTGGTAGCGCAGGTACCAGTCGTTGGTCACGTAGATGCCCCTCTCGACGGAGGAGATGAGGTCCTCCAATGACCTCTGGCCCGGCTCGACCACCAGGTTGAAGGGGCGGGGCGCCACCAGCCCGGCGTTGGCGGTGGTCACCGTGCCGAACTTCTTGGCCGTGGTGCTGTTGTGCAGATACCCCTTGAGCACTCCGTCGTCTATGATGGTGTTCCGCCTCGTCGGCAGGCCCTCGGCATCGAAGGGCATGGAGCCATAGGTCCCCTCCAACGTCGGGTCGTCGACGATGCTGAGGCATTCCGAGGCCACCCTTTGCCCCACCTTGTCGGCCAAGAAGGAAAGCCCCGCCTCGACGTTGAAGGCGGAGGAGGCCCTGCCCGCCTGGTTCACCAGGCCCGCGAAGACCAAAGGCCCTAGGACGGCGTCGTACTCGCCAGGTTCCCCGTCCGCGGCCCCGAGGGACATCTTGGCCAATCGGCCCGCCTCCGTTCCCGCCTCCGCAGGCCTGAAGTCCGCCTCCTTGCCGGCGACGCTCACCGAATGGCCCGAGGCGGTCTCGGAGCAGAAGGCCCGTAGCGAAAGCTCGATCGCCGACCGCTTCATAACGCCGAACGCCCCATTGGACGTCTGGATGGTGAGCTTGCCGTTGTCGGAGACCAGGGAGCCGGCCACCCTCTGAGCGCCTTCCCTTTGCGCGGCTTCGATGGCATCCTTTACGTAGGGGACCAGGACCTTTGGGTCCGTCGTGACCTGCCCTCCACCGAGCAGCTTGGGGTCGTAGGTGAACGGCCCTTGTGGCAGAGGGGCGTAGGTAGGCGCCGCCGGGGCGCGCTTGGCCATCTCCACCACCTTCTTCGCAGCCTTCTCCAGCCCCTTCTTGGACAGGTCGGCGGCGTTGGCCCCTGCCTTGCGGCCGTTGTCGTTGACGAAGACGCTTGCCGTGACGTCGCTGAGCGCATTCACCGTCGTGATCTCGTTGTTAGAGAACCTCACCATCAGCCCCTCTGACTGTGCCACCGAGACCACCACGTCGCTCACGCCCTGGGACTTGCAGGTTCGGAGCACGGACTGGCAGATATCCTCGGCCCTCATGCGATCCCTCCCAACCTAATGCCCCTGAGGCGGATGTGCGGCCCGCCCGTCCAAACGGGGATGGCCTGCATCGGGTCCCCCTTGCCGCAGTATGCGGCGGTGAACTTGAGGTCCTTGCCCGCGGCATCCACCGCGGACCATAGGCCAGGGGTGGTCATCTCCAGGACCGGGTTGCGCAGCCGACCACGGAGCTCGCCGTCCTCGATGCGATAGGCCTCCAGACCGACATATCTCTGGTTGTAGCGACGGTCGTCTATGTTCCACTCCATGAAGTTCTTGATGTAGACGCCGAAGGCGACGCCCTCGATCAATTCCTCGAAGCTGAGGTCCCCCGGCTCCACGAAGGTGTTGGCCATGCGCACGATCGGTTCCCGGTTGAAGGCCATGGAGCGCGACGAGGCGTTGCTCTCCGCCCCCATGCTGTAGGCGGTGGAGCGGTTGTGCAGGAACTCGCTTATCCTTCCCTCCTTTATCAGGTACCTCTTCCGGGCCTTCACGCCCTCGTCGTCGTAGAGGTAGTAGCCGAAGGAGCGCGGTATGGTGGGGTCCTCCACCACGTTGACGGCTTCCGAGCCGACCTTGAGGCCGAGGGAGTCGCGCTGGAGATAGGCCTCCCCCGCCTGCGCCGCCTCCCTTCCCAGTATGCGGTCGGCCTCTCCAGGATGGCCGGAGGATTCGTGGGAGACTATTCCCACCACCTCCGGGCCGAGGATCACGTCCCCTTGCTCCTCCTTGGCCGCCTCCGCCTTCAACAGGATGTTGGCCAATGACTCGGCCTCCTCGCTTAGCAGCTTCGGCACGTCCCAGCGTTCGATGCCTTCCCAGCCTGTCGACTCGCCAAGGTTGTACATCCTCTGCACCGAGCCTCGCTCCGGATGGAACGCTGTGATGAAAGTGTCTAAGGCCACCCGAGGGATCTTGCTGTAGACCTTCGCGCCATCGGAATTGATGATGGTCTTCTCGGTGATTATGGTGTCCAATGAGAGGTAACGGCCAGGAAGCCTGACCCCCATCCTCTCGGCGGCGCTCACAGCGGCGGCATCGGCCTCCCTCAGCAGCTCGATGCGGGAGTCCAGGCTCACCGCGTCGAAGGGTACCCTGGGCTTGACCTCCACCCTGCCTTGGCCCAGCTCCGCCTTGCCCATGGCGATGGGGACCTTGTTCGCGCGACCGGCCTGCTTGGCGCTGGTCAGCATGCGCTTGACCACCGCCCTGATGTCCTTCTTCGTGAGCTGGTTGGTGGCGCCGAAGGCCATCCCCCCGTTCACGATGGCGCGGAAGGCCATCCCCCTCCTAGTCTCGAAGGAGGCCACCTCGGGCTCCCCGTTCTTCAGCAGGTTAGATTCGTAGTAATCCGACTGGAACCTCGCCTCGGCATAGCTAGCGCCCTGTGCCAAGGCCAAAGACATCGCGAACTCCAAATTGTCTTCCATTATTGCACCCCATTGGGTTTCAAAGGAAGGCGGGCATAGATAACTCCTTCGCCCCGACCTGGCAGGCATGGCCTCTGGCATGGAAAGGCATACATAATAGTGAGAACGTAAGACAATGCCATGCGTGGTAGTATCACTCTGCTGCAGTACGAGCACGGCATCATCAGGCAGGTCACGGACGTGCTGGGGGAGATGGTGAAGCAAGGGACCCTGGTCAAGCATCAGAAGCAGGTGGTGAGGATCGCCTCGTTCATGGACTCCTACGTCACCAAGATGCACCACCAAGTCGAGGAGAGGTTCCTCTTCAAGACGGCCATGACCTTGTCCGCGGACCTTTCGAAGGGGGCGAGAGCGCTGATGAACGATCATGCCAAGGTGAACGGCCTCATCTCCCGCCTGAAGCAACTTTCGGCCAGGAAGAGTGCCTTCGAGGATGGGACCCTGGCATTCGTATCCAAGGAGCTGGTGGATAGCATGACCCAGCACATCCGCCACGAGGAGGATGTCTATTACCCGAAGGTCGAGGAGGCCATGTCGATGGAGCTGGACGGCGAGCTGCTCTCGGCCATCGACGAGTTCACCAGGTCCAAGTTCGACCCTGAATTCCTGCGCACCAACGAGGACTTGGCGATCAAGCTGCAGGACGAGGTCCTCGGCCCGGGTTATTATCAGGGCATTCGTTAACGTATAATCCTTCATGCCACAGATGCAGACTTTCTTTATAGTGGATGAAAATAAAAAGTAAGAAAAGGAAAATTGTTTGACCGGGAGGCTTGCGCCCCCCTTAAGGTCGCCTACTTCTTCTCAGCAGGCTTGGTCTCGTCCTTCGGCTCCTCGGGCTTCTTGCCTAGCTTGCCCTTGCTCCTCAGGTAGAGGAGTACGAGCAGCGCCGCCACGATGATGACCACTGCAACGATCACCCAGGTCCAGTCGTCCACGGGGCTCATGCCAAGGTCCTCGATGACATTCGGCTGTCCTGC
>CAYHAO010000037.1:0-17794 GCA_964354665.1 uncultured Methanomassiliicoccaceae archaeon
GTGGCGCCTAACGACACCACGCCTACCTTGCCCGACCATTTCTCCTTGGGTACTGGTACCTCTGCCATTTCCTCACCTTGAGCGTCATTGCAGCAGCGGGGGCATCCTCAGTGCGGGGTGGTCGACCTTGGCCATCCACTCCACCAAGCCTTCCGCCGTCTCGGTAATCGTCTCGTCCGCGATCTTGTCCACGAAGTCCGGCTCGCCCAGCTCCTCGGCCCGCTTCTTCAGTGCCTCGTGCATCTGGGTCTTGAGCTCCTTGGGCATCCAGGCGACGCGCAGGAAGCCTCCGTCCGCGGAAATGAACTTCTTCGATAGGATGTACTTCCGCCCCACGCCGATGAAGCCCGGGGTCTGCTTCCCGCCCCCGATGCTCCCGGCCAGGGTGGAGAACTTCATCCCCACTGGGGTCATGCCAGGATACTCGCGGTTGACCAGCATCACTGCCTGGGCGTCCGCGCTCATGGCCACGATGACCTCGAAGCAACCGCAGGAGGTCATGGGGTCCTCCATCATGGTGTAGGCGTTGAACCTCTCCAGCTTGCCGCGCGTCAGCTCGCGTACCACTTGGTTCACCCCCTGCCATTGCCCCTTGGTTGCGTCAATGGCTTCTCCTTTTGGGACTGGCTGGTTCGGACCGGTAGGCGCGATCTCCTTGGCGGCCTTGGCGTCGAGCCAGTTGATAGCTCCGCAGAGACCGAGCCTCTCCGGGGTTACGATGCAGATATGGTCTGGAGCGAATGACGAGCAAAGCCCACATGAATAGAAGTATTCCACTGCCTCGTCCGTCAAGCCTGCCAGACGCTGGTCCCTCTGGCCGTACTTCTCCATCGCTTTTGGAAGCAGCCCCCTGGCCTTCGCCTCGTCGGTGATGATCGTGACCTGGACCCTGGACACTATGTTCCCGAACTCCGCCTTGATCTTGGTGACCAGGATGTCCCCGAAGTGCTTGAACCGGAGCCCCGCGCGCACAGAGCTCTTGGAGAGCCTTACCCAGATGGTGTTCCTTTGCCCCGTGTGCCAGGCTCCCTCGGCGTAGTTCACGAACTGATGGATGCGGCGCTCCAGCACCGACTCGAAGTCCTCCTGCATCTTCTTGCCGTAAACGTCGACGATGATGGCCAGGGGGGTCTTGCTGCCCTCTGGCAGGTCGTCCACGTCCTTGCCGATGAAGGTTATCTTGCCGTCCTCCACTCGGTCCTCGGGCAGCATGCGCAGCAGCTCGAAGGCCAGGGTCTTGGCTGCCCCGCCCGCTTCCACGTAGGTGTCCGGCCGGCGCACGGTCTCGCCCTCGAACGCCGGGCCGTAGGCGACGGGGATGTCCACGTGGGCCAGCCTTACCTGGATGCCGCGCAGCTCGATGGCCGTCTGCACCATCTTGCCATAGTCGGGCTGGGGGATGTACCTCTCGGGGATGGGCTCGACCTCTTGGTCCGTGATCGTGGGCGAGCCGTTGAGCAGGACGGCGAACTCCGCCGCCGCCTTGATGGAGTCGATGGGCCCGAGCTGCAGTACGAAGACCTTCGGCCTCTTCTGCAGGTATTTCTGCAGGCGCTCGCGGTCGCCCCTCTGCACGTTCCCGAAGGTCAGCGCCGCGCGGATGGCGAAGTTGAGCCCATGTATCACCTGGGTGAACTCGCCCACGGGATACAACATGACGTCCAGCCCCACCTTCACCCCTAGGTCCTGCAGCTGGCGGATGGTATCGAAGGAGGCGATGATGAGCATCCCCTTGGACTGGCAGTCGCGCACCACCTTGAGCAGGGCTTGGGAATCGCCTGCGCTTCCCACCAGCACCGCGCATCCGGGTATGGTGTCGTCCACGATCGCCACGCCCAGCTCCCTCAGCACCCTGTCCGGGATGAAGCCGCAGTAACCAGTGCCCTCGTATGGCCTTTCGGAAGGGATGTACTTCAGGGCCTCGATCACCTCCGCCGCCACCATGACCGCCTCCCCGGCGGCCAAGGCGTTGTCATAGGTGTCCTCCTCCTTGATCAGGGAACGGGCCTGGCCCAGTGCTCCTGGCAGGTCGGCCAGGCGGTGGACCTCCTTCCCCTGCCATGCTAGTATGGCCGGCAGCGAGTAGCCGGTCTCGGGGAACTCCACCCTCTGGTCATACCCGTAGCGCTCGATGGCCACGGCGAGGAGCTGGTCGGCGAAGCCGGTGGCGATGATGGCACCGTCGATGGCCTTGGAGTACAGCTGCTGGGCCGTGAGGGGGGCGCCCTTCTCCACCTGGTAGCGGTGATCGAGCCTCAACTTCCAGCGCCGGCGCTCGATCTCGTTCAGGAGCTTCCTCGCCGCCAGTTCGGGAGAGGGCTCGAAAATGAATCGGCCGCCGAAGACGTCCTGGGCGGTGTTGGTGAGGACCTCGGTCACCAAATCGGAACCGTAGATGTAGTTGATCGTGCCCACGTGCACCGGCAGGCCGAAGGCCACGCACCACGTCCCGATGGACACGGCCTTCTCGTGGTTGGCCTCGGGAGCGCTGACCGCGAACGGGACCGAGCTCACGTCGGTCCCCAAATGCTTCGCCAGCTCCGTCACCAAGTTCATGGCCCGGGTGTTGTCGACGCAGGACCCCATGTGCCAGATGGGAGGGAGGAGGACGTTGTTGGCCTGGGACAGCTCCTGAAGGAACGCCCTAAGGCCGGGACCCGCATAAAGGTCCGTCGCCTCCGAGGACAGGAACCCGTTCTTGGCAAAGGCTCCGGCGGAGCACCCGGTGGCTAGGACGAGCACGTCGTTCCCTAGCAGCTCCTGCGCGATGGTGAGATGATTGAGGTCCTGCTCAGCGCGCTGGTTGTTGCATCCTGCCATCAGGGCGATCCCTCGGACCTGTCCGGACTTGAGCGCCTGGATGAGGTGCATCCATGGGTCCTCTGGTGCTAGCCGGGAGAGAAGCTCCTCGATCTGCTCCAGGGAGAAGCCGGCGATGACCTCGGATCGGACGTTGGGGATGTTCACCCGGGCCGGGTCCCGGCGCTTGAAGGCCTCGATGGCCATCCTGATGATGGAGCGGGCGCTCTCCTCGGCGTCCTCCTCGCGGAACTGGACGTGGGTGTCATAGGGGATGTGGACGTTGGCCATGGTGGTGACCTTCTCGGTGTTCACGCACTGGCATATCTCGGAAAGGGAAGGCATGATGCACTGATAGTCGGTGACCAGCAGGTCCACCGCGCCGGTCGCAAAAGCCAATTCCTGCGAGGCGAAGTCGGCGGCCATGCTCACGCCCTTGCGCATCAGGGTCTCGTTGCCGGTGCAGCAGATGCCTACGACGTTGATCCCCGAGGCGCCGGCCTCCCGGGCCTCCCCCTCCATCTTCCTGGCGACCTCCACCACCACTTCCGACAGCACGGGGTTGTGCCCATGGATGGCTATGTTGACCGCTTCGGCCTTCAAGGTGCCCAGGTTGGCCTGGGTCCGCACCAGACGCGGGGTGCCGAATAGTATGTCCGAGAGGTCGGTGGAGAGTTGCATGCCGTCATAGTCGGCGATGGCGCAGGCAATGCCTCCGAATAGCAGGGGGATGGGGTCGGCGTCGCAGCCGAGGGAGGTGCGGTGCATGACGTCGGCGATCGCATGATCGATGCTGTTTGGCAGCAGGCCCAAGGATTCCAGCGCCTCTTTGCGCCTTGGTGCAATGGAAGAGGTGGTGAACCTGAGCGGAACCTTGGAGAATCGGCCGAATTCCTCGAGCGCCTCATTCACCACCGCCCTGGCCAATTCTTCCTTGGTCTTAGTGCCAAGGTCGATGCCCAATCTTAGGGCGACCCTTTTGAGCTTGTCAACGTCCTTGATAGAATACGCTCTTGTCCTTCCTTCCAGGGCCTTGGCGGCCGTCTCTGCGATGTGCCTTCCATGACCGGAGTGGGCCGCGGCCCCGCCCGCGATGTGTCGGATCAGGTTCCTGGCCACGATGGTGTAGTCCCTGGCACCGCAAATGCCCTTGTCGGGCTGGCCCCGGAACGGGTTGATGCGGCAAGGCCCTTGTAGGCAATGGTCGCAGCAGACCCCAAGCTCGCCGAAGGTGCACTGGGGCTGCATCTTCTTGTAGCGGTCCCAGGCGGTCTCGATGCGGTTGGCTGCGGCGATCTCGATGCCTTGTTCGCCCTCTTCCTCGTAGGTCTTGCCCTTCCGCTCCGATTTCTTGGAAGCCATTCCTAGATCGACCTCTGGGATTGATGGGGCCCGGCTTGAAGCCTATGCATCATCGGCTTTCGAAAAGTGTGCAGTTATAAAATGGTTGGCCTGAAGCAGCGGGCGCGCTCTGTCCCGCCAACGTAACGGATTTAACCTTTCGAGCCCCATCCTCGCTATGATGGCGCCATTGAGCCGCTCGCGTCCGGTCCACACCTACTCCATCATCGCCAGGGACCCCGAGACCGGGGAGATGGGGGTGGCGGTGCAATCGCATTGGTTCTCGGTGGGAACCGTCGTGACCTGGGGAGAGGCGGGGGTGGGGGTGGTGGCCACGCAAGCCTTCTCCAACCCATCCTTCGGACCGAGGGGCCTCGAGCTCATGAGGAAGGGGGTCAGTGCCGAGAAGGCCTTGCGCACCTTGTTGAAGGAGGACATGGGCAGGGACCTGCGCCAGGTGGCGCTGCTCGATGCCAAGGGAAGCGTGACCGCGCACACCGGAAAAAGATGCATCCCCCGCGCCGGTCACCTGGTGGCCACTGACTCCTCCGTTCAAGCGAACATGATGCTCAACGACCAGGTATGGCCTGAGATGGCCAAGCGCTTCGAGCGCTGGAAAGGGTCGTTGGCGGAGCGTCTGCTGGTGGCGTTGGAGGCGGGCGAGGAGGCTGGCGGAGACATCAGAGGCAAGCAATCCGCTGCGCTGCTCGTCGTCAAGGGCCAGGCCACCGGTCGGGTCTGGGAGGATCGCACGGTGGATTTGCGCGTGGACGACTCCCGGGAGCCGCTCGAGGACCTGAAGCGCCTGCTCAAGGTGCATCGAGCCTACCAGCACATGAACATGGGGGACGAGGCGATGGAGAGGGAGGACATGCCCTTGGCGATGAAGCACTACTCGACGGCCGAGGCGCTGTTCCCCCGCAACCTGGAGATGAGGTTCTGGCATGCAGTGACCTTGGCAAACAACGGCAGATTGGACGAAGCGCTCCCCATCTTCCGGCACGTCTTCGCCAAGGACAGAGACTGGAGAGAGCTCGCCTTGCGCCTCGTCCCTCTGGGAATGCTAAAATTGGATGAGAAGGGCTTGGAGAGGATGAAGAAAGAATAGCCAGGCATCATTCGATGACCATGAGGACCTTCCCACCGTCCACGGTCTCGCCCGGCTTGGCCTTGATCTCCTTCACTGTGCCGGCCACGCCCGCCAGGATCTCGTTCTCCATCTTCATGGCCTCCAATATGGCCACGAGCGTGTTCGGCTCGACCTTGTCCCCGACCTTGACCTTGAGGCTGATGAGCTTGCCTGGCATGGGCGCGGAAATGTTGCCCGCCTCCTCCTTGCCAGAAGAGCTGGACTCGTCCTCCTCTGAGTAGGACTCGCCCTTCTCCAGCTCGATGATCGGCTCGACCCTGGCCTTGACCTTGCGGTCGCCTAGGCCGAGCTCCGTCCCCTCCTCCAAGGAGCCATCGAAGTTGACGGCAAGGAACTCCCCGTTGATGACCAGCCCTCCCTCCTTGGGAACGCATTTGTAGGTGGAATCGCCGACGGTTACGCGATAGTCGCCCCCGTTCTTCTCCACCGTTACCTCGTGCTCCTGCCCATTCAAGTGGACCTTGATCTTCAAAGGATCCAGCCCCCCCCGTTCACCGATTCGCGGCGGGCCATCAGCTTCCACATGTCCAGCTCGCCCCCGGAGGCGGACTTCTTGGCCTTGCTCCTCTTCTCCGCCTGGGCCACGAACAGGGCGGCAATGGCCGCTAGGTCCCGGCCGTTGGCGCCCTTCTCCATCATCTCCCGCTCCTTGAAGAAGTCGATGGCCACTTGGGGGAAGAGCGCATAGGACAGCACGTCCTCCTCTCCCCGGGCGTACTGCTTGATCTCGGCCGCCAACCTCTCGAGCTCGGGCGGAAGCAGGTCCGCTGGCCTCACGGTGATGGGCTTTTCGTCCCCGATTATCTTCTTCCTTATCTCCGCCGAGATCGGGGCAGGGGTCTTGCCGTACATGCCCCGCACCAGGTTCTTGGTCTCATTGGTGCAGGTCTTGTACCTCTGGCCCACTATGACGTTCAAGGTCGCCTGGGTGCCCACTATCTGAGAGGTGGGGGTGACCAGGGGCACATAGCCCAGGTCGGCGCGCACCCTCGGCACCTCCTCCAGGACTTCATGGATCTTGTGCTCCTGCTTCGCCTCTTTGAGCTGGGTGGCGAAGTTGGACATCATGCCCCCGGGTATCTGGAAGATGAGCACGTCCGTGTCGATGGCCGTGTTCTTCGACTCGAAGTCGTTGTACTTCTTCCTCACCCCGTTGAAGTACTCGGATATCTCGGCCAGCTTCCTCAGGTCGAGGCCGGTCTCGTACTCGGTGCCATGGAGCATGGCCACCAACGATTCCGTCGGAGGCTGCGAAGTCCCCATCGACATCGCCGAGATCGCCGTGTCCACGATGTCCACCCCCGCCTCGATGGCCTTCAGATAGGAGGTCAGCGCCATGCCCGAGGTCATGTGCGAGTGGATATGGATGGGCAAGGAGGTCTCCTCCTTCAGCCCTTTTACAAGTTCGTATGCATCGTGCGGGGAGATCAACCCGGCCATGTCCTTGATGCAGATGGTGTTGGCGCCCATCTCCTCCAGCTTGCGCCCCATCTTGACGAAGCCTTCGATGGTATGGACCGGGCTGATGGTGTAGGATATGGAAGCCTCGACCACCGCTCCGAGCCGCTTCACGGTCTTCATGGCCATCTCCATGTTGCGGACGTCGTTGAGCGCGTCGAAGATGCGGAAGACGTCGATGCCCCGGGCATGCGCCCTCTCGATGAACTTGACCAGGACGTCATCGGAGTAATGCCGGTAGCCGACTATGTTCTGCCCACGTAGCAGCATCTGGAAATGCGTGTTGGGCATGGCCTTGCGCAGCTTCGAGATGCGCTCCCATGGGTCCTCCTTCAGGAAGCGGAGGCAGGTGTCGAAGGTGGCCCCTCCCCACATCTCCACGCTCCAATAACCGATCTCGTCGATCAGCGGGGCGATGGGCAGCATGTCCTCGGTGCGCATGCGGGTGGCCAGAAGGGACTGGTGAGCGTCCCTGAGCACCGTGTCCGTAACTTTGACCATGTCTAGCACCTCACAATGGCATGTTCCCATGCTTCTTGGCGGGCCTGGCCTCGCGCTTGCGGTCGAGCGTCCTCAGGGCATGGATGAGCTTGATCCTGGTGTCCTTGGGCTCTATCACGTCGTCCACGTAGCCTTTCTCGGCGGCAACGAGGGGATTGGCATGCGACCTGCGATACTCCGCCGCCAGTTCCTCCCGCTTGGCCTGCGGGTCGTCCGCCATGATCAGCTCCTTCTTGTAGACGATGTCGATGGCCGCCTCGGGGGACATGACGGCGATCTCGGCCGTCGGCCACGCCAAGGTGATGTCGGAGCGGATGTGCTTGGAGGCCATGACGCAATAGGATGGCCCGATGGCCTTCCTCACCACCAGGGTGACCTTGGGCACGGTCGCCTCGCAATAGGAGTACATCAGCTTGGAGGCGTTGCGAACGATCCCTCCCGCCTCCTCCTCGACGGAAGGCAAGTATCCAGGCACGTCCACCAACGTGATGATGGGGAGGTTGAAGGCATCGCAGAAGCGCACGAAGCGCGCCGCCTTGATGGAGGACGCATTGTCCAAGGTACCAGCCAAAACCGACGGGTGGTTGGCCACGATGCCAACGGGCTGGCCATCCAATCGAGCGAAGCCCACGATGATGTTCCTGGCATACTCCTCTTGGACCTCCAGGAAGTCACCATCGTCCATTACCTTGCGGATGACCGCCATGATGTCCAAGGGCTTCGTAGGGTCCTCTGGCACGATGCTGTTCAGGGTCTCCTCCACCCGGTCTGGCGAGTCCTTGGGCTGGGTGCGCGGCGCCGACTCAAGGTTGTTGGAAGGCAGGAAGGAGATTAGTCGCTTCAGCTTGCGGATGCACTCGGCATCGTCCTTGGCCGTGAAGTGCGCAGCCCCGCTCTTCATGGAGTGGACGGAGGCTCCACCGAGCTCCTCGTAGTCCACCTCCACCTTCTGCACCAACTTCACCACGTCCGGCCCGACCATGAACATCTGGCTCGTGCCCTTCACCATGAAATTGAAGTCAGCCAGGCCGGGCGAGAACACCGCGGTGGCCGCGCAGGGCCCCATGACCATGGAGATCTGTGGTACGACTCCCGAGGCGATGGCGCTGCGGAAGAACATCTCCGAGTACCCCGCCAAGGCGTCCATGCCCTCCTGGATCCTAGCTCCTCCCGAATCGAATATGCCTATCACCGGGCTTCCATTCTTCACGGCCAGGTCGACCACTTTGCAGACCTTCATGGCATGCATCTTGCCCACCGAGCCAGCGAAGACGGTGAAGTCCTGGGCATAGATGTACACCTGCCGACCATCGATGGTGCCATTTCCGGTGACGACCCCATCGCCAGGGATGCGGTTGCGCTCCATGCCGAAGTTGTGGCACTGGTGGGTGAGGAAGGCGTCCAGTTCCACGAAGCTCCCCGGGTCCAGGATGGCCTCGATGCGCTCGCGAGCGGTCATCTTGCCTTGCTTATGCTGCTTCTCGATCCGCTCGCTTCCTCCTCCCGCGCGTGACTTGCGCTTGAGCTCCTTGAGCTCCTTTATGTCCTTGCGCTCCCTGTTTTCCTCATCAGCCATGGACGCCTCTCACCGCCGTTTTCGTTATGAATCTTCGAATTCGTATTAATCCTTTCTTAGACTTATTCCATCCAATTCTTCGCTATTCGTTGTCCGGATGCTTGTTTCGTTGACCCAAGACAGCCTTAGCACCAAACCCTCGTCGCTTCGCAACACCAGGGCACCGTCCGGCCCTAGATAGAGGGCCTTGCCCCTCAATGTTTCCTTTCCCACTCTGGCCTCGATCTGCTTTCCAAGGGTGCAGGATCGCGACACGTACTCAGCCTCGTCCAACTCATCCTGCGTGAGGGACTTATAGAAGTTTTCCAGATTCCGCAACAAGGCATCGAACAATCTGCCGGCATCGATCTCCCTTCCTAACGCTGCCTTTAAGGAGGCGGCGCCCTCCTCGCCTATGCGCTCCAGCGGGGAGTTCACGTTCAATCCGATGCCCATCACCACGAAATCCAGGTGCGTGCCCTTGCTCACGCCCTCCACCAGTACGCCGCCCACCTTTTTTCCACGGACCATCAGGTCATTGGGCCATTTGAGCTGGACGTCGATCCCGCTGACCTCCTCGATGGCCTTGGCCACGGGTACGCAGGAAAAGACCGTCATTTTGAGCAGTACTTGACCAGGCAACTTCGGCCTAAGCAGCACGGACAGGTACAAGCCTCCCTCGGGGGATGACCAGCCCCGCCCCATCCGACCTCGGCCCGAGGTCTGGCGCTTGGCCAGGACGACGGCTCCCTCTTCCTCGCCCTCCCTCCCCAATCCTTTGGCAACGTCGTTGGTGGACGTTACCTCCTCCAACCGCAGGACCCGGCGACCGATGACCATCACTGCGCTCCTTCCATTATCATAGCTCTATGCGCTTGAACCCCACTAGCTGGAACTTGCCCTTAAGCTTTGAGACGTGCGCCTCGGTCTTCGTCTTGAGGGTATCGAGGTCACCGCCCTTGTAGCCGCTGATGTCGGCGACCACGGACAATGACATCGTGTCGTAGTACACGAGCACCTTGGTCTTCACCGATAGCAGGTTGATGTCATGAGCGGCCATGGAGCTGGCGATCTCGAAAATCGCTCCAGGTCGATCAGGTATGATGAAATCGAACTGCACCAGGTCCACTCCCTCCTTCAGGGGGCTTATGGAAAGCACCCACGAGTCTTGGTCAGCGACCAAGATGACCGGTGAGCCGCCCTTGCCCCCTTCCAAGGCCTGCAGGTACTCGGCAGGGAGCTCGTACTCGCCGTCGCGGATGATGCTGGACGTCTTTTGCGCTCTCTTAATGGCACGCGCCCTGACGCTAGAGCCAGGGGCGATGACCCCCTTGGTGTAGCGCTCGCTGATCTTGGAACCCTCGATCACCATCGAGTCTACCATGGATACGACCGAGGACCTCTGCTTCTTGAGGGCGTCGAACTCCTCGCGCAGGCTGGCCGAATCTCCAAAGTAGGAGAGGTCGACCATCATCTTCCAGACCATGCAGACGTTCGAGATCATGCTCAAGGACACGGAATTGAGGATGTCTATGTTCCGCTCGCCCAATAACTTCGCCACCTGAGCGCAAGCCCCCGGGACGTCGACCAGGTAGAAGGTGACATTGCATATCTCCCGGTAGTTCTCAGGTCCGATGGTGGAGAGGACGATCTCATGGCTCACCTTCCCATCATGTTCGTACCTGAACATGGTGCTGAACACCTGGCTGCCATCCACCAACCCCAGAGGTCGGCCAAGCCTCTCACTGATTCTCACCTTGTTGCCGCGGAGCCTGCCGAAATCATAGATCTGCATTCTTCCGACCAGAGCGCTCCAAGGAACTGATGCTTGATAAACATTGTCATGCCTATCTGGTGCGATCACCATCATTGCTGGTATTATTCAACCATCAAGAATTTTGATTAAGAAAACGAGCCGAATATCCGCTCGGTCGAGGCAGCAATAACAAACTTACATATATCCGAGGGGCCGTCCCGCCCGAATAATAGGTAGAGCGATACCTAGTATACATCTACTAAAGGGATCGAATGAGCGAGACAGTCAAACACGAACGATTAAGCCTCAAAGGAAACGGCATCATCTTGGCCATCCTAGCGGCCATGGCCATGATGGTCATGTTCATCGAGATCATGCTGGTCCCTGCCCTGCCCCATATCGCCATGGAGTATGTGGAGGACAAGGAATGGGTCTCGTGGGTGCTTTCCGCATATCTACTGAGCGGGGCGGTCGCCACCCTTCTCCTGGGCAGGTTCGGGGACATCTACGGGAAGAAGAAAGTGATGATGTTCGCTCTTACCGTCTATTGCATCGGACTGATCGGTTGCGCTTTGTCCTGGTCCATGGGGTCGTTGATCGTGTTTCGTGCGGTCCAGGGCGTGGGGATGGGCGTGTTCGTGCTTGCCTTCGGGATAATCCGCGACACCTTCCCCCGTAGATTGATTCCTGTGGCCATAGGCCTGGTCAGCGCCATGTTCTCAGTGGGAGTGAGCATAGGGCTCCTTGGGGGTGGCTACATCGTATCGCGGTTCTCGTGGAGGGACGCGTTCTACATCGTCATACCGCTCATGATCACCCTCACCGTGCTGGTGTGGTGGCTGGTGCAGGATCACAATGAGGTGAGGAGGAAGCAAAAGGTCGACCTGCCCGGTGCTGCCCTCGTCAGCGGTGGAGTGCTCTGCCTCCTCCTTGCATTGACGCAGGGACAGGAGTGGGGTTGGACCGACCCGATCATACTGGGTCTCTTCGCGACCTCTGCCATCCTCATCGCCGTTTTCATTTGGTGGGAGATCAAGGGCACGAAGACCCCGATAGTCTCCATCAAGTTGATGCGGGTCAGGGGGATCGCCGGGGCGAACATCGCAGCCCTTTTCGTGGGCATGTCCATGTTCCTCATGTTCCAGACGCTTCCGTTCTTCCTCATGTCGCCAGAGGAGGTCGGTGGATTCAACATACAGGACTCCTTCATGATCGGGGTCTATATGTTCCCCAGTGCCATCGCTCAACTGATCTTCGCCCCCCTGGCAGGCAGGTGGTCAAGGAGGTTCGGCGCGGACAAGATCCTCATCTCCGGGCTACTCATCCTCTGCGTAGGGATGATGCTCATGGCCTTTTGGCATGCGACGCTGGCCCAGGTCATGCTCAGCGTTTTCATCGCCGGTGTAGGTCTTGGGTTCGCCATGGTCTCCATGATCAACGTGGTGGCGATGGCATCGCCCCGCACCGAGTTCGGGGTCGCCTCGGGGATGAACACCCTCTTCCGAGTGGTCGGCGGCTCGATCGGCCCGGTCCTGGCAAGCGTGATCACAACTTCGTTTCTGGTTAGCTATTTCCCGCCAGGCAGCCCATTCCCCATAGAGATCCCTGGCGAGGTGGGCTATATGGTCGTGTTCTTGTTGGGCGGGGTATTGGCCTTCATTGGCGCAGTCGTCTCCATCATCATGCGACCAGGTCACGGTCTCAGTTACGAGGAAGAGCATATAGTTGCGTCAACGGAAGGTGAAGCATGATCGGAAAAGGTCAACTCTATAAAGGTAACCGCATCAGCACCTCCCAGTTCCTCATGCTCGTCTTCCTCCGCAAAGGCCCTATGTACGGGTATGAGGTCCTGAAGGCGATGCGCGAGGAGTTCTCAGGTCTCTGGGAGCCTCAAACCGGAGCCGTCTATCCAGCATTGAAGAAGCTGGAGGAGCATGGGTTGCTGCGCTACGAGCCTCAAGAGGGCAAGGATTACTATGGCATCACGGAGGAGGGCAGGAAATGGATGGAGGAAAGATTGGCGAGCATGTCCAACGAGGTGCTTTTCATGTCCCGTTATTTCCAAGTCATGAGCGATGCGGCCATAGAAATGGGGGCCTTCAAAGAAGGCTCCTCGGCGAATAAAAGCCTACCTCCGCACATATTGTACCTGGTGGGCGAGGAGATAGAGCCGCAGGACAGACTGAAGCATCTCCGTAAAGTGCGGGAGATGTTGGCAAACGGTTTGGCAGACATGGACAAGGAGATCGATAGATTGGAAAGCAAGCTCACGGAGGAATGAAAATGGCAGCCATAATCGAAGTTAGGGACCTGGTCAAGGTCTTTGACAAGACCATCAGGGCGGTCGATGGAATCTCCTTCGACGTCCAGGAGGGAGAGATCTTCGGCTTCCTAGGACCTAACGGAGCGGGGAAGAGCACGACCATCAATATGCTGGTGACCTTGCACCGACCGACGAGCGGCATCGCCAGGGTGATGGGATTGGACGTGGTCAAGGAGGCCAAGAAGGTAAGGCAGGCCATAGGCCTGGTCCCCCAGGACCTGACGGTGGACGACGACCTTTCCGGCAGAGAGAACATGATGCTGCAGGCCGACCTTTACAACGTCAACAAGAAGGACGCCATAGATAGGATCAACGAGCTGCTCAAGCTAGTGAACCTCGAGGACGCGGCCGACCGGATGGTCAAGACCTATTCCGGAGGGATGCGCAAGCGCTTGGAGCTGGCGGAAGGCCTGATCCATCGCCCCCGGCTGTTATTCCTGGACGAGCCCACCTTGGGCCTGGACATCCAGACTCGTACGACCATGTGGGAGCACATTCGTAAGCTGAAGCAGGAGCACAACATGACCGTGTTCATGACCACCCACTACCTGGAGGAGGCGGACAACCTGTGCGACCGCATCGGCATCATCGATCGCGGTCGGATCATGGCCCTCGACTCACCAGCCACACTGAAGCGCTCCTTGGGCGGGGACGTCATCCAGATGTCGATCGATGATGGCAGGGATTTCACACCAATGCTACAGCAGGTCCCCGGAATCATCGAGGTCAAGAGGGAGGGGTCGGAGTATCGCGTGAAGGTGCTCAAGGGGGATACGGCCATGCCAGCCGTTCTGAAGGTCATCATCGAATCTGGGGGAACGGTGAGCTCCGTCACCCTGCAGAGGCCCAACATGGACCAGGTCTTCCTCGAGTACACGGGGCGGTCATTGAGGGACGCGGAGCAGACCGAGTCCTCTGATATGGGGCAAAGGTTCGCCCGGGCCATGGCGGCCCAGAGGAGGCGTTGATCATGCTCCGCGAGACCTATGCCCTCTATATCAGAGAGATGAAGCACTGGTACCGGGTCAAGATCCAGATCTTCATGACCCTCATCCAGCCCATCGTTTGGCTCGGCCTGTTCGGTCAGTCCTTCAACGTATTGGGCCTGCTCCCGCCCGGCATCCCCGGACTGGACCCTGCTTCGCTTCTATCAGGCGCACCGGACTACTTCTCCTATTTGGCCACCGGCATGTTGGCGGTCATCGCCCTGTTCACCACCATGTTCGCGGGCATGTCCCTGGTCTGGGATAGGAGATTCGGGTTCCTGACCAAGCTGAGGGTTTCGCCCATACCGAGAGGAATCGTTCCAGTCTCGCGCACGGGCTCAGCGGTTACTCGTGCGACCGTCCAGGCGCTAATCGTTCTGGTCATCGCCCTCGGCTTCGCCTACATACCTGGCCTGGTCGGGCTCACGCTCAGCCCGGACTTCAGCCTGCTTGACCTGCTCGGCATGATCTTGGTGCTGACCCTTCTCGCCGTCGGCTTCTCCTGCGTGTTCATTTCCGTGGCCCTGGCGGTGGAGAACCAGGAGACATTGTTCGGGCTGATCAACCTGCTCAACCTACCAGTGATGTTCGCCTCCGCAGCCCTGTTCCCGTTAGCCTTCATGCCGGCCTGGCTTCAGAGCGTTGCCAAGGTGAACCCGCTGACCTGGGCTGCGGACGCCTGCAGGACCTTCGCCTTCCACAACCCGAACCCGATCTTCCCCGTGTGGCAGGAGGTTCTGTTCCTGGGAATCTTCGCGGGGATAATGGTCACCATCAGCATAGTGGTGGCACGCAGGCTGTTGGACTGAGCGAGAAACCTTTTAGGGGCATTGCCCCAAACCCCACCTTTTATTCATCTCTTGATGAGCTTGGACTTCAGAGCGGAAACGGCCGCCTTCACGTCATCGATGCCCTTCGCATCGAAGACCGCGACCCCCTCGAGGTCTGCCTTGATTAGGTTGTCGTTGCGGGGGATCTCACCCAGCTGCTCCAATCCCATTGCCCGCAGCCTTTCCGAGATGGCCTCCGACTCCTCTGGCGTCGAGACTTTGTTGGCAACGGCCACCAACTTCTTGATCTTCAAATCCTCTGCCAGTCTCTTGATGGATGCGGCAGTATCGAGCGAGCGGGCCCCTGGCTCGACGACAATCAACATCGCCTCCACCGACCTAGCCGTCCCCCTTCCCAGGTGCTCCAGGCCTGCCTCCATGTCCATGAACACGACCTCTTCCTCCTCCAACAGGAGGTGGTCCATCACCCGGCGCAGTAGCGTCGATTCGGGGCAGTAGCATCCGTTCTCACCTTTCTGAATCGTCCCGAGGACCAGCACCTCCACCTTGTCCGGGCCTTCCACGGAAAGGGATTCTGTCAGGTCTCCCACATCTGGGTTCATTTTGAACATACCGCCATATCCAGAGCCAGGCTTGACCCCGGTTCGTTCCTCGATCAGGTCGAGCATGGTGGAGAGGGGCTTCAGCTTCTCCCTCTCCTTTGGAGGTATGCCAATCGCCACTGCAAGCGAGGGCGAGGGGTCAGCGTCCACCGCTAGGACCTTGACGCCCTCTTGCGCGAGCATCCTAGCGAGCAGCGCGACCACGGTCGTCTTGCCCACACCGCCTTTCCCGGAGACGGCGATCTTCAACGCCATTCAATCCCTCACGAAGACGATGCCATGGCTCAGGAAGTTGGCCTCTTTGAACCTTACATTCTTGAGCTCGACCCTCTCCCCGATGATGCTCGTGCATGTCACGACACCATCATCGGTGATGATGCGGGCCACATCCTTCATGACCTCTCGCACCTCATCGCCCTCCTCGAGGAAGATCACGGACTCGCACATGGTCCCCTTGACGAAATAGGCGGGTACTTAACCCTTGTGAAAATCTTAAAGTTTAGTTTGGGCAGGATCTGTTTTGGCCACTTCCACATATACTGGCTCGATGCCCTCGGCATTGAAAATGTATCGGGTCGGAACGCTCTTCTTAAGGCCGGTGCGGTAGCCGCAGCTGCGGCACCTGTAGCCCAAGGTTACCCTCCCATCGAAGATGGTACGGTTCTGGATCCGTCGCATCCTTTTCTTGCCGCAGACCGGGCAGGGGGAGTTCAGGCTCTTGTCCTCCAGCTCACGGGTCTGGATTTCCACCTTCGCCAGCTTGGCCATCAATGTCACCCGGCGAACGCGCTCCTCTGACGCCGCGTACTCTGGGTCCATCTTCTTCAATTTCAAATTGACCAGCTCGGTGAGCTTGGCCTGCGAGATGACCGTCTTCTGCTCTCGGAGGGCTTCCTTTATGGCCAAGGCCAAGATGTCGGCCTTGGGTATCTTGTAGGTCATCTCCCCTTGGATGCATCTATATATACAGATAATTTTCCAATTCCCCGCTGGCCGAGCCCTTCGCTAAGTGCCAGCACGCCTCACATAATCCACATATAGACACACATCCAATCTTCGATGAGGCGTCTGCGATGCGGAGATGCAAGGTCATAATCATGGGTGCGGCGGGTCGTGACTTCCATAATTTCAACACCTTCTTCAGGGACAACGAGAGGTACGACGTGGTGGCGTTCACCGCCACTCAGATACCCAACATCGAGGAGCGCCTCTATCCATCGGACCTCGCGGGCAAGATGTACCCCCAGGGCATACCGATCCATTCCGAGGAGGAGCTACCGGAACTGATCAAGCAGCATGGAGTGGAACAGGTGATCTTCGCCTATAGCGACATCTCCCATGTGGAGCTGATGCACAAGGCCTCCATGATCCTAGCCTGCGGAGCGGACTTCCGGTTGATGGGCAACTCACGGATCGTCCTCAAGTCCATCGTTCCTGTGATCGCGGTATGCGCGGTCCGCACCGGCTCTGGGAAGAGCCAGACCACCAGGAGGATTTGCAAGATCCTTCGGTCCAAAGGCCTCAGGGTGGTGGCGGTCCGCCATCCCATGCCCTATGGGGACCTATCGCTGCAAGCCATCCAGCGATTCGCGACCTATGATGACATGGATAGCTACGACTGCACCATCGAGGAGAGAGAGGAATACGAGCCGCTCATCGACAACGGCATCGTAGTTTACGCTGGCGTGGACTATGAGCATATCCTGCGAGAGGCGGAGAAGGAGGCGGACGTAATAGTATGGGACGGAGGCAACAACGACATGTCCTTCTACGCGGCGGACCTCTACATCGTAGTGGCCGACCCGCACCGACCCGGTCATGAGATGCTTTACCATCCAGGGGAGGCGAACGTGCGCCGGGCGGACGTGGTGATAATCAACAAGGTTCAGACGGCCGACCGGCAGGACATCCTCAGGGTCAAGGACAACGTGTCCAAGATGAATCCTAGGGCGGTCATAATCGAGGCCGCCTCCCCCATCTCAGTGGATGACCCGAGCTTGATCAAGGGAAAGCGTGTTTTGGTGGTCGAGGATGGACCAACGCTTACCCATGGCGAAATGACCTATGGCGCTGGCACCATCGCCGCTGAGGACTTTGGGGCGGCGGAGATAGTCGATCCTAGGCCGTTCGCGGTCGGGTCCATCTCTGCCATCTTCGCCAAGTACAAGCATTTGAAGAACCTCCTGCCCGCGATGGGGTACAGCCGCGAGCAGACCCAAGAGCTCGAGGAGACCATCAGGCGCATCGATTGCGACACTGTGATAGCTGGCACGCCCGTCGATCTAAGGAGGGTAATCAAGGTGGACAAGCCAATCGTCAGGGTCCATTATGAGCTGGATGAGATAGGGCATCCCAGCCTGGATGAGCTAATAACAGAGAGGCTTGGACCTAGGTTAAAAGGTCGGACCGGATGAAAAGCGGACAACATCCTTTGGGAAACCGTGAAATATCAAGCAAGGGATGATGAGCCCAGGCGGGGGTAGCCAAGCCTGGCCAACGGCGCAGGACTTAAGATTCTGTCCCTAGCGGTTC
>CAYHAO010000038.1:0-14245 GCA_964354665.1 uncultured Methanomassiliicoccaceae archaeon
CCTCTGCTAGAAGTGGACATAACTGGGGCCAATGGCGTCCTGGTCAATGTCGTGGGTGGTCCAGACATGACCATATCTGACGCGCAGAGGGTCGCCGAGGAGGTCCAGAAGCGGGTGAGCCCGACGGCGCGCATCATCTGGGGCGCGGCTATCGACCCCGCCTTGGAGCACAAGATCCGGGTCATGGTAATCGTGGCTGGCGTCCAATCCAAGCAGATCATTGGGCGTCAGACGGAATTCACCCGACTGAAGGACACGGACGTGGACTTCATCCGCTGAGCCAGCAAACCTCAATCTCGTTCCGATCGCCCCTGCCATGGGGCGACCGGTTAACGCTCTATTTTTAGCTCCTCACCTTTCTGAGGATAAACTGGCGCATAGAAATCTTTTAAATCGAATTTGCATATAAGCCTTGAGAAGCGCGGCTCGTCTGCCACGCTCTCTCAGAATCACCCAGGATGGTATTGTCAATGAAGTCGTTCATTAGCGACGCCCTTTCGCGCGCAGGACCTGCAGCCGCACCGGCACCAGCGCCGGCCCCTTCGTTCCAGCCCTATTCGGACCAGGACGAGGAGCTCGAGCGGATTCTGGCTAGCCTTAAGACCAACATCAAGATCGTGGGCTGCGGAGGGGGCGGCACTAATACCATCGATCGGATGACCGAGGTCGGAATCACCGGTGCAGAACTCTACGCCTGCAACACCGACGCTCAGCACCTCTTGGCAATCCGCGCACCTCATAAGATCCTCCTGGGAAGGAGGTCGACGCGCGGGCTGGGAGCAGGTGCGCTTCCCCAGGTCGGGGAAGAGGCGGCGCGTGAGGCGGAAGCGGAGCTGAAGAAGGCCTTGCAGGGAGCGGACATCGTATTCATCACCGCCGGCCTGGGCGGCGGCACCGGAACCGGGTCCGCACCATTCGTGGCACAGGTCGCCAAGGAGATGGGCGCCCTGACGATATGCATCTGCACATCCCCATTCAAGGCCGAGGGCGCCATCCGCGCCGAGAATGCGGAATGGGGCCTGGAGCGCCTGAGGAACATCGCTGACACCGTGATCGTCATACCGAACGACAAGTTGCTGGAGCTCGTGCCCCGTCTGCCCTTGAACGCCGCGTTCAAAGTGGCGGATGAGGTGCTGGTGCGGGCGATCAAGGGCATCACCGAGCTAATCACCAAGCCGGGCCTGGTCAACTTGGACTTCAACGACCTGCGCACCATCATGAAGGGAGCGGGCGTGGCCATGATCGGCCTGGGAGAGAGCGATGAGGACGACCGCATAGAAAAAGCGGTGAACGAAGCCATCAACTCGCCCCTCATCGATGTGGACATCAATGGAGCCTCGGGGGCATTGATCAACGTCACCGGCGGCGAGAACATGTCCGTGAGCGAGGCGGAGCGCGTGGCGGAGATCATCCAGTCCAAGATCTCCCCCAATGCCAGGATCATCTGGGGCGCGGCCGTCGACCCTGCCCTTCAGGACAAGGTCCGGGTCATGGTCGTGATCACTGGAGTAAAGTCGAAGCACATCCTGGGGCCCAAGGAGCTGCGGGGCGGGGCCAAGAGCATGGACGTCGACTTCATAAGGTGAACCAAAAGCAATTTAATATAGAACTGATTCGGGTTAGTCCTAGAAGAGAGTATCGCGATGGACATAGTGGACAAATCTAGGGAGGTCCAGAAGGACATCGATGAGCGGGTCTCCAGGATTGGCAAGGGCAAGTATGGCCGTGTCATCAAGATGGCTCGCAAACCCACCCGTGATGAGTATGTCAAGACCATCACCATCACAGGGATAGGCCTGATGCTGATTGGGGGCCTGGGTTTCCTAATCTACCTGATCTGGTCGACCTTCGTGAACTGATGCCCAGAGCGAAAAACCCCGGAGTGCGCTTTCCATGAATGAAGAAGCACCGCAACCTGTTACTCCCCCGGCCCCCGCCGCCTCGGAGCCCCATCCCCCAGCGCCCGCGCCCGAGCGTGGCGGCCTAGTGCTTACTGGTGAGATGGACGAGCGGAAGGTCCCCGCGGGAGGAAACACCATATGGAACCTACAGCTCAAGAACGAGTCCGGCGGCAAGCGCAAGGTCAAGATCCGCCTGACGGTCAACGTCATTTCCCCCTTGGAGGGGCCAGCAGACTGGGAAGTGCATCTCTATGATGCCACGACCCTGATCTGGGACAGCGCCTCCGCCTCGGCCAACGAGGTAACGTTCAACCTGGATGGCTCCCGCCCGAAGATCCTCAAGCTGGAGATGGGGGGGCCCAAGGGCGTCCGTTATGGGGAGGGGGGCCATACCAAGCTCGAAGCCTCCTTCGATGACGGCTCATCACTCCAGACCATGGAGTTCCAAGCCATGGCCCGGCAGTCCATCGTCGCCCTCAAAGCGTCCATCGGCCACGAGAGGAACGTGGCGGATGACGTGGGCAGCAAGGCCAAGTCCAAGAACAGCGGCATCTACGCCATCCTCGCCCCTTCCAACCTGCATGGGTACGTGCTCATCGAGGGCATGAACACCGATGAGCTCCGCGAGTCGGTCCGGGGAATCCGCAGGGCCAGGGGGCTCGTCGACGGGGAGACGAACTTCGCCGACATCGACCATTTCCTGACCCCGAAGCCTTTGGTATCTGGAATACAGGAAGGGGACGTGGTCGAGCTCATCGCCGGGCCGTTCAAGGGCGAGAAGGCCCGCGTCAAGAATATCGATGAGACCAAGGAGGAGATCACGGTGGAGCTCTTCGAGGCCATGGTGCCCATCCCTGTGACCGTCCGAGGGGATCACGTTCGCGTTCTAGAGAAGGAGAGGAAATAACATGGCAGACACGATTGAGGTACTGGTAGACGGAGGTAAGGCCACCCCCGGCCCGCCCCTTGGACCCGCCCTGGGCCCGATGGGAGTGAACGTGGTCCAGGTCGTTGCCAAGATCAACGAGAAGACCAAGTCGTTCGAGGGCATGAAGGTCCCGGTCAAGGTCATCATAGATCCCAAGACGAAGAGTTTCGAGGTCAAGGTAGGAACGCCTCCGACGTCCCAGCTGCTTTTCAAGGAGATGGGCGTTGAGAAGGGCTCGGGCGCCCCCAACAAGGACAAGGCCGGTAGCATCACCATCGAGCAGGCCATCAAGGTAGCGAACATGAAGGGCGACTCCCTCATGGGCAAGGACCTGAAGATGAGGGTGCTCGAAGTGGTGGGCGTCTGCGTTTCCTCTGGCATCAACGTCGAGGGCAAGGACGCCAAGACCATGCAGAAGGAAATCAAGGAAGGAAAGTGGGACGCCAAGCTCAAGGCCTGAACGCCCCGCTTCTGCATAAACCTTATAAACGAAGCGTGCATAGAGGGACTCCACCACTGTAGGAGAGCCTAGGCTCGCCAGCACTACAGGAGGGATGCAATTGGTTGAGAAACAGACATTGATCGCCGTCAAGAAGGCGCTCGAGAATCACAAGAAGCGCAATTTTACTGAGACGGTGGACATCTCCATCAACCTGAAGGACGTGGACCTGAGCGTTCCCAAGAACCGTATCCAGGATGATGTCATCCTGCCTAACGGCCGGGGACGGCAGGTCAGGGTTTGTGTCATCGGCGGGAATGAGATGGTCTCGAAGGCCAAGACGGTCGCGGACCGGGTGCTCACCGCTGATGAGCTAGGCAAGATCGCGGACGACAAGAAGCAGGCGAAGAAGATGGCCGGCGAGTTCGACTTCTTCATCGCCGAAGCCCCTTTGATGCCCGTGGTCGGTAAGCGCTTGGGTATCGTGCTCGCCCCGCGAGGCAAGATGCCTAAGCCGATCCAGCCCGGTGCGGACCCCAAGCCGGTCATCGAGACCTTGAGGAAGACGGTCACGGTGCGAAGCAAGGACCGCAAGACCTTCCACGCGCCCGTCGGGACGGCGGACATGCCCCCGGAGCAGATAGCAGAGAACATCGACATGGTCCTGAAGAGGATCATCGGGAAGTTGGAGAGGGGCTCGCAGAGCATCGGCTCCGTCTATGTCAAGACGACCATGGGCCCCTCGGAGAAGGTAATGTGAGGTGACTAAATGGCGCACGTAGCAGCTTGGAAGAAGCAAGTGGTCAAGGAGCTCGTCGATGCCATGAAGTCCCACCACTCCGTGGCCGTCGTCGATTTGCACGGGATACCGTCCGCGCAATTGCAGCTCATGAGGCAGAGAATGCGCCCCAAAGCGGCTCTGATCATGTCCCGCAACACGCTGCTGGACATCGCCATCGACGAGGCGGCCAAGGATCGCCCCGGCCTGGAGAAGATCAAGGAGTTCCTAGGCGGGCAGTGCGCGATCGTGGCCACCGACGAGAACCCGTTCAGACTGTTCAGGAACATGGAGTCCACCAAGAGCGCGGCTCCCGCCAGGCCCGGGGACATCGCCCCCGAGGACATCGAGGTCAAGGCAGGGGACACCCCGTTCAAGCCCGGCCCGATCGTGGGCGAGCTGCAGAAGGTGGGCATCCCCGCCGGTATCGAGGGCGGGAAGATCGTCATCAAGAAGGACAAGGTCCTGGTAAAGCAGGGCGACGCCATCTCTGCGGAGCTGGCCGCCGTCCTGCCCAAGCTCGAGATCCTGCCCATGACCGTGGGCATGGACCTGAGGGCGGTCTTCGAGGACGGTCTGATCTATAAGAAAGAGGTCCTGGACATCCCGGCGGACTACTATGTCGGACTGGTGGCTCAGGCCTCGCGCAACGCCATGGCCCTGTCGGTTGAGGTGGCGTACTTCGCCCCCGAGACGATGAGCCCGTTGTTGGCTAAGGCGTATAGGAGCGCGGTCGCGGTCTCGACCGAGGCGGCGTTCCCGACTAAGGACACGGTACAATTCCTCTTGGCAAAGGCGGAGGCGAGCATGCTCGCCCTGGCGGCTCGGGTTCCCGAGCTGGGGGACGAGCGTGTTAAGGCAAGGCTGTCAGCAACGCCCTCCTCGCCGGCGCCCTCTTCCAGCAAGAAGGAGGAGCCGAAAGAGGAGAAGAAAGAGGAGAAGGTCAGCGAGGAGGATGCCGCAGCTGGCCTTGGTTCACTATTCGGATAGATATGAGGAGGTAAAAACATGGAGTACGTATACAGCGCTTTGGTTCTTCACGCCGCTGGAAAGCAGATCACAGAGGACGCGGTCGCCGATGTCCTGAAGGGCGCCGGGGTCTCCCCCGATGCCACCAGGATCAAGGCCTTGACCGCCTCCCTCGAGGGCGTCGACATCGACGAGGCCATAAAGAATGCCGTCGTCGCCGCGGCCCCGGCCGCTGCCGCCCCGGCAGGCGAGAAGAAGGAAGCGAAGAAGGAAGAGGAGAAGAAAGAGGAGAAGGTCAGCGAGGAAGACGCCGCAGCTGGCCTCGGCGCTCTGTTCGGTTGAACCGGACAAGGCACCAACTCGCCCCGCCTTTACCGATCCTCGGCCCACCGGCCCCAGCTCGGCATCCTACGAGCTAGGTCGCGAGGGCCACACAAACCCCTTGGGGGCATTGCCCCGCACTTATCATTTTTTGATGCCTATCTAGGGCCACTTGGCGTGTTCTTACTGAGAATTAGAAGTCGCTGGCGATCACCAGGCAGACCGCTTAGTGTTACATCTTCTCAAAAACCTGGGTCACTTCCTTCTCGATGAACTCAGCCATGTCCTTGCTCAGTTGCGCCTTCATGTCCTCAGGGACGAACTTGAGCCCGAGCTCGGCGGAACACTTGGCCATCTTGACCACGGCGTAGCCTTCGCGCATCTTCGCATCCAGGAAATCCTTCACCGCCTGCTTCATCTCCGCCTTTAGTTGGGGGTCTTCGTTGATCTTCTGCTTGATCTGCCTCTTGATCTCATCCTTGACCAGGTCCCTCACGGCCTCGATGATCAGATCCTCGGTGTTAGCCACCCCGATGGTGCTCTTCAGCATCTCGTCCACTACCATGCCAATCCCCTTCGCCAGCTGAACCATGAACGCCGGGATATAATTAATTTACTTAGCTCCAGTTTGTAACTCCAAGATGGGGGATGGCCCTCATATGCCAGCACTTTCGGCAAGGTTAAATAATCTCATCCTTCTCTTTCGGTGGTTAGGATGAAGTTTGCTGCAATCTACAAGCTCGCGGTCCAGCTTGGACGTGGGGCCGACCCCAGGACCAAAGAGGAGTTCGAGGTCGAGCTCAGGGCACAGAAGGAGAAGTTCGAGAAGCTTGACGCCAAGTCCAAGCAGCGTTTCGACCAGGACCTGCTGTGGAACCCCTATCACGATTCCAGGCTGCTTTTCGGTGAGGAGGACGCGGAGGTCAAGGGCGCGCTCATTGGCATCGACATAACCCCGGGCGAAATGCTCATCGCCGACCGCCTTCGCGAGAAGGGACAGAGGGTGGACGCGGTCATCGGCCATCATCCGCTAGGAAAGGCCAGAAGCATCTTCCCCGAGGTCATGCACGTCCAGGAGGTCATGTATCACGAGCATGGAGTACCGATCAACGTGATCGAGGACCTCATGGCGCCACGGATAAAGGAGGTGCTCAGGGCGGTGCATCCGGCCAACTTCGACCAGGCGGTGGATGCGGCGCGACTCCTCAACGTGCCCCTGATGTGCCTGCACTCCCCTTGCGACATGCTGGGCCAGAGGTTCATCCAAGGCATCATGGACATGAAGAAGCCCACCAAGGTGTGCGACATCATCGATGCGCTCATGGAGATCCCCGAGTACGACCTGGCGGCGAGGCGCAACAACCTGCCAGAGGTCTACGTCGGGGACAGGAACCGCAAGGCTGGCAAGGTCATAGTCAAATTCGCAGGCGGCACTGCCGGGCCGAAGGAGATGTACGACGCCCTGTCGAAGGCGGGCGTTGGGACCATGGTCTGCATGCACATCCCCGAGAACCACATCGAGGAGGCCAAGAAGGCTCATATGAACGTAGTCATCTCGAGTCATATGGCCTCCGACTCGGTGGGCATGAACCTGTTCGCGGATAAGCTGGAGAAGAAGGGCGTCAAAATAAATCCCTTTTCAGGCTATCTGAGGGTGAAGAGGGGCTGAGGTCAAGGGATGAACAAGAGCCAGTATCACGAGAGGAGCTCCCGGGTGTTCAGCGAAGCCTCCAAGCTCTCCTTCGACTACGTACCGGAAAGGCTGGTGCACCGTGAGGCCCAGTTCTCCAAGCTGTGGATGCTCTTCCGGCCAGTGTTGGAGCAAGGCACTTCTCAGACGGCCTTCCTCATCGGACCGGTCGGTACTGGCAAGACCGCCACCTCCAAGCGCTTCTGCCTGGACATGGTCAAGGAGGCACAGGGCAAGGACCGGGCGGTGGACTTCGTCATCGTCAACTGCCGCCAAAGGAACACGGAATCTAGCGTCCTCCTGAGGCTGGTCACGCACTTCGACGAGCACTTCCCGGACCGGGGGTTCTCGTCCTCGGAGATGCTCCGCTCGTTGCGCAAGCACATCGAGAAGCGCAAGATCCATCTCGTGGTGGTGCTGGACGAGGCGGACGTCCTGATCCGCCGCGGCGCGGGGGACCTGATCTATCATCTCTCGCGCTTCGACGAGGAGAAGGTTGGGGGGAAAGCCTCCATGTCCCTCGTCCTCGTCTCACAGAAGTACGTCCTGGACATGCTCGACCCCGCCTCCTCGTCCACCTTCAAGAAGGCCAACGCCATCCTCTTCGACCGGTACAGCGCCAGGGAGCTCTCCGACATCGTAGCGGAGCGCGCCAGCCTCGCCTTGTTCCCGGACGCCATAGGCAAGGAGTGCATCGAGCTCATAGGCGACATCGCCTCCGAGTTCGGAGATGCCAGGTTCGCCATCGAGCTGCTGGAGAAGGCGGGCATGCTGGCCGAGGAGGAGTCGGCGGAGATGGTAACTGCCGAGCACGTGCGCGCCGCCAAGGCCTTGACCTACTCGGTGGTCACCGAGAGCAAGATCGAGGAGCTGGACAAGCAGCGTCGGCTGGTGTTGTTGTCCATCGCGCGGGCCATCAAGGACCAGGCCTACGTCACCACCGGTGAGGTGGAGAAGGTCTACAAGGTGGCCGCGGAGGAGTTCGGGGAGAGGGCGAGGGCGCACACCCAGTTCTGGGCCTATCTCCAGGACCTAGCCAACGAGGGCCTCATCGAGACCAAGGTGGTGGGGGACTCCACCGGCGGCGGGCGGACCACCTACATCTCCCTTCCAGACATCCCCGCCAAGGTCCTGCGCGAGAAGCTCGAGTCCTCCATGCACTAGGCCGCTTGCGGCCAGTTTGACTTTCAGAAAAGTAATTTAGCGGTTGTTGGCTTATCAATGGCGAGGCGAGTGCGATGCTTAGGACCCCGCTCTATGATCTTCATGTGATGCTGGGGGCCAAGATGGTCCCCTTCGGTGGCTGGGAGATGCCGTTGCAGTACTCCTCCATCATCGAGGAGCACTTGGCGGTGCGCAAGGCCGCGGGCATCTTCGACGTGTCGCACATGGGGGACATCGTCATACGGGGGGAGGGGGCCAAGGAGCTGTTGGCCAGATTGCTGACGAACAACGTCGAGGACCTTCCCGTGGGGAAGGGCATCTATGGCCACATCCTGAATGACGAGGGCAGGATAATCGACGACGCCATCGCCTATCACTATGAGGAGGGCGTGTACCTCCTGGTGCCGAACGCCGCCACCACCGAGCGCGTCCTTGCTTGGGTCCGGGCCCACGCCGACAAGCAGGAGATCATCGACGTGTCACGGAGGGTGGCGTGCATCGCCCTCCAGGGCCCCAAGGCCGCGGAGATCCTCGAGGACCTGACGTTCGCAGACCTGCGCTCGATGAAACGCAACTCCTCCGAGCTGGCCGAGCTCTTCGCGGACCCGGAGATCACGGAGGGGATAATGGACCGATATCAGCCCACCGGTTTCCTCTGCGACGTGATTGCGAAGAAATGCAAGCCCAACACCAAGGGCCAGCTGGGGTTCAACGAGACGGGCTACCTTTGCCGCACTGGCTATACGGGCGAGGACGGCTTTGAAATGCTGGTGGAGAATTCCGCCGCCCCGGTGCTTTGGCAGGTCCTGCTCAAGGCCGGGGAGGAGCATGGGATCAAGCCATGCGGGCTCGGCGCCAGGGACACCTTGCGCCTGGAGATGGGCTTCCTCCTCTCGGGAACGGACTTCGATGGTGGCCAGACATCCCTGGAGACCGGGCCGGCTTGGGTGGTGAAGATGCAACGCGAGTTCATCGGCAAAGGCGCGCTCCTCCGACAGCAGGCGACGGGGGACTATCCGCGCTTGGTGTGCCTCGAGCTCATGGAGAAGGGGGTGCCCCGGCACGGATACCAGATCGTGGTAGGAGGAGATGTGGTGGGAGCCGTGACCAGCGGCACGCTCTCGCCTTGCTTGAAGAAAGGTATAGCCATGGGTTACGTGCGACCGCCCTTCCATCAAGAGGGCACCGAGGTGGAGGTCGTCATCCGCGGGGCCAGCACCAAGGCCAGGGTGGTCAAGCCGCCCTTCGTCAGGGGTTGTTAGCTTGCTCGAGGAGATACTGGAGCTGCTGTCGGTGCCGGGAGTCTCCGGCTTCGAAGGTCAGGTGCGCGAGGTCATCAAGGCCAAGGCCCAGTGGTACGCCAAGACCTCGGTGGACCGCATGGGCAACCTTCATGCCGAAGTGGGCGGGAAGGGGCCCCACATCATGCTCATCGCCCATATGGACGAGAACGGCTTCGTCGTCACCAGGATCGAGGATTCCGGTTTCCTGCGCTTCCGCACCATCGGAGGCTGGGACGACCGGTGCCTGGTGGGAAGGGTGGTTAACCTGCTCACGCCCAAAGGCACGGTCAAGGGGGTCATCGGCCTGCTTCCCCCTCACCTCATGACCAAGCCGAACGAGGAGATGGCCAAGGTCTTGAGGACCGAGGACCTTCACATCGACGCTGGATGCTCGAACGCCGCGGAGGTCCAGGGACTGGGGGTCGAAGTGGGCACGCCGGTGGTCCTGGAGAAGCAGCCGACCATGCTGAGGAACAACGTGCTCAGCGCCCGGGGCCTGGACGACCGCGTGGGCTGCGCGGTCTTGCTGGAGCTTTTGAAGCGGCTTCATGGAAGGAAGCTGAGCGCCCATCTTCATTATGTCTGGTCGGTGCAGGAGGAGATCGGCCTGAGGGGGGCGCAGATGCTCTCCATGAGCCATCGTCCAGACGCCGCGATCATCGTCGACACCTGCTCGGCCAGTGACATCCCGGGCGTGGCATCGCACTTCAGCCAGATAAGGATGGGGGGTGGGCCAGTTATCCGCTTCATTGACAACCGGGCCATGGCCACGCCAGGGCTGGTCGCCTTCGTGAGGAGGATCGCGGAGGAGAGAGGCATTGTAATCCAGATGGGCATATCGGGGGGAGGCACGGACGGCGCCATGGCTCAGGCGGGGGGCGCTGCGATGGTGCCGCTTGGCTTCCCCATCCGCTACACCCACTCCCCCGTGGAATGCGTCAGCCTGAAAGACGTGGAGGAGATGGTCAGGCTCCTCGAATCCCTGATCCTCGAGATGGACCAGGGGGGCTGGGATGCCGAGAAGGCCTGACAAGGTGGTCAACACCCTACTGGACCTGCTTTCGAAGCCCAGCGCCTATGGCCAGGACAAATATGAGATCCTGAGCTACGCCATGGACTGGTTCTCCGAGCTGGGCATGAGCGTGACCTTGCACGGCCAGGAGAGCCTGCCCGCCATCTGCGCCACCAATGGGTCGGGGGGCCTGATCCTATCCGGGCATTTGGACACCGTACCGATCGGCTCTGGCTGGGAGAGAGGTCAGGGAGAGGTGGTGGGCGGCCGCATCTACGGCAGGGGAGCGGCGGACATGAAGGGAGCCGTAGCCTCCATGCTGCACTCCTGCATCGGGCTCATGCGCGAAGACCTGCGCTTCTCCGTGTTCCTGACCACCGACGAGGAGGAGAAGATGACCGGGGCACATGCCTTGGCGGACCTGGACCTGGTGAAGGAGGCCAAGGGAATACTGGTGGGCGAGCCGACCGACCTCCTCCCCGCCTACAAGGAGAAGGGCATCTCCCGCTTCCGCCTCACCACCTACGGCACCGCCGCCCACGCCAGCCAACCTTGGCTGGGGGAGAATGCCATTCAGAAGATGTCGAGGTTGTTGGAGCGCCTGAGCAAGTGGGCCAAGGCCCCGGAGTCCCCGACCGAGGACATGACCCTATGCATCTCGATGATCAAGGGCGGCACCAAGTCCAACATTGTCCCGGACCGATGCGAGGTCGACATTGACGCGCGCTTCCCCAAGCCTTTGACCTACCAGAAGGTGAGGACGATAATCATGGACGAGCTCAAGGGGGGCGATTACGACATCCATATGCTTTACGAGCTCGAGGCCTACGAGGCCGATCCAGAATCGGCGCTGTCCCAAGCGGCGAAGGAGGTCACCGGAAACGATTTGCTGGTCGTCCCCTACGCCACCGAGGCCCCGGTCTTCGCCGCGGCCAACGACAACGTACTGGTCTGTGGCCCAGGAGCCATGACCATGGCCCACGCAGACGACGAGTTCGTGGAGAGGTGGCAACTGGAGCGCGCCATCGACATATATTCCTCGATCGCAAGGAAGATGGCCTAGGGATAGCAGCGGGCCACGGTCCTGGGGAAGGGCACCGCGTCCCGGATGTGCTCCAGCTTGCATATCCAACGCACCACCCGCTCGATGCCCAGCCCGAACCCGGAGTGCGGGACGGAGCCGAAGCGCCTTAGGTCCAGGTACCATTGGTACGTTTCCAGGGGTATCTCCAGCGCCTTAAGCTTGGAGGTCAGAAGGCCGATGTCCGTCTCCCTCTCCGAGCCCCCGATTATCTCCCCATATCCCTCTGGAGCCAGCAGGTCGGCGCACTTGACTGTGGTAGGGTCGGTGGGATCCTCCTTCATATAGAAGGCCTTGATCTCCTTGGGGAAGTTGGTGACGAAGACCGGGACCTTCTCCTCGGCGGTCAGGGCACGCTCCTCGACCGCTCCCATGTCACTTCCGAAGGTGAGGTCGAAGCCCTTGGCCCTCAGAGCGTCGATGGCCTGAGAGTAGCGCACCCGCCTGAAGGGTGGCCTGACCTCCTTGAGTTCGGCCGGGTCACGGCCCAGGAGCCTTAGTTCCTCCTGGCGGTCCTTGAGGACCTGTCCCACCATGGCCGTGACCAGGCCCTCTTGGACCTCCATGTTGCCCTCGTTATCGGTCCAGGCCTCCTCCAGCTCCAAATGCCAGTACTCGGTGAGGTGCCTGGTGGTCCTGGACTTCTCCGCACGGAAGGAAGGAGTGAGCGAATATACGCGGTCGAGCGAGAAGATGAGCGCCTCCAGGTACATCTGCGCGCTCTGCGAGAGGTAGGCCTCGCGATCGAAATACTTGAGCTTGAATAGCGTGACGCCGCCCTCGCAGGCGTTCTGGGTGAGGATCGGTGGAGTTACTTCGGTGAAGTCGTTGGCCTTCAACCAGGCCCTCGCGCCTTCCAGCACCGAGGCCTTCACCTTCATCACCGCCGTCTGCTCCCGGGAGCGGATCCAGAGATGGCGGTTGTCGAGCAGGAGCTCCTCGCTCTGGTACTCGGTTATGGGGAAGGGCTCGGCCCCCCCGATCAGCTTGAAGGAGGAGGCCTTGACCTCAAATCCCCCTGGCGCCCTTTTGTCCTCGAAGACCTTGCCAGTGACGATGACGGAAGCTTCCACCGGCGCGGACTTGGCCGCCTCGAACTCCCCTTCTGGAAGGTTGCCCTTCTTGATGGTGACCTGGACGATCCCGGAGGAGTCCCTCACCACTGCGAAGACTATGGCCCCGCTGCTGCGCGTCCGATAGATCCAGCCCCGGATGGTCTCGTCCTGTCCCGGGACGGGAGAATAGAGCACCTGGCCGATCTTCCTTGGAGCGCTCATGCCCATGAGCATGGCTTACAGCTAGTTTTTCCTTTCGGTCCCGAGCGCTAAAGAGTGGAGACCACCAGTAGCTTTATCCTTTGACTAGGGCGATTCTCGGCCGTGGAGATACGCAAGGCCCGAGCACGGGACCTCGAGTCACTGGAAAGGATCGAGCGTTCCTCATTCCACGAGGAAAGGTTCCAGCGTTGGCTCCTCCAATCGATGATAGGAGAGAAGGGATTCCTGACCTTGGTGGCCTCGGACGATGGAGGGGTTGTAGGTTATGGCTCGGTCCATCTCACCAGGCCAGGACCTACGAGGATCATCTCCATCGCGGTGCTGCCCGAAAGGAGGGGAACGGGCATAGGCAAGCTGCTCCTTGAAGCGCTGGAGGCGGATTGCTCGGACATGGGGATTGGAAGCCTCTGCCTCGAAGTGTCCATGAGCAACCTCGTCGCCTTGCATCTCTATTTATCCAAAGGGTATGAGGTCAAAGGATCCATACCTGGTTATTACGGCGAAGGGCGGGACGCCTTCTATATGGTCAAGAGTTTGACCGGGACGATAAAGAGCAAAACTAAAGGATGAGAATTTTTTCCAATATCTGGCTGAAGCTGGTGGAGGGGTTTGGTGATTAACGAATCATTATATACTAAACCGTGCATTCGCGCTTGATATCAGCCCTCGCTTTGACGTGGCAAGAGGTGAATGACCAATGGAAGAGACCCTGTGCAATGTCGAATTCCTCAAGAACAATAACACTTACATGGCCAGAGTGCAGAGCGACCTGGGAGGCATGAGGGAGTACCGCAGCTCGAGCTTCGAAGAAGTGCTGGAGCAGGTAATCATCGACCTCCAAGAGGAGTTCGAGACCGCGGTGTGAGCCTTCTTTAGGCGCATCAAGGTCTTGCTTAAGGGGCACGATGGTCGCCAGAAGCGACCCATGATTCAGGGCGTAGCCGTTCCTAGGAAGATGGTGGAGGTCATTGGTATGCAGGAGAACGGGAAATCGGAGATGGACGAGGTAATCTCTCACTATTATGGCGATGACCAGGTCACAGCCTTGATCAACCTGAAGGTGGACACCAAGGACGTGGACAAGATCGCTGAGAGGGTTTCAGGCTACTTGCAGGTGGAGGACGTGTTCTTGGTCACGGGCGACACGGACATCGTAGCCAAGGTCAAGGTCCAGACCTACAATCAGTTGAAAAGGTTCATCGTCGAAGACCTATCCAAGATTGGGGGGGTCAAGGACACCAAGACCTTGATGGTCGTTAGCACCTTCAAAGAGCGCGGGGAGATGAAGTTCGAGCCCGGAGAGGCGAAGGAGAGCGGGAACTGATCCCATTCAAGTTTAATATCCAAGGAGGCAGAGCACATGGTAGACGCGGACACGAAAATGAAGCAGATCATAGATGTT
>CAYHAO010000038.1:14345-17231 GCA_964354665.1 uncultured Methanomassiliicoccaceae archaeon
ACGCTATTGTCCTTGGCACAGGTCTCGCTCGACCCGCGTGCCGACCGGGCCAGTTCTTTGGCCTGAGCCAAAGCCCTCTCCAGGACGCGCATGTCGCATCTGCGGCACTCATGACGAAGGTTGAGGCTCTTGGCGAATCCCTCGGACTTGCCCTTATACTGCTCTTCGCTCTCCACGCCCGTATAGATGTAAAGGCAGCGGGAGTAGCCTTCAAAGAGCATCCTGAGGAAGTACATGGGGTCATACCCCTGATCTTTCATCGAGTCCAAGTGGAGTTCCTTGATCGCGCCCTCTAATCCCAGCTCCGCCCAGCCTGGCGAAGAGAACCAGGTGCCAGTGCACTTCCTCTTCTCCTTCTCGTACTCCATTGGGGTGATGAAGGCGCCGATGCAATCATCGGATTCGAGCATGGCGGTGGGAACGTCGACCTCCTTGGTGATGTCCCTTAGTGATTGACATATAGCATACCCTAGGAAAACGGCGTCCACCTTGCCCTTGAGCGAGTTCACCTTGTCCTTCACGGTGGTCTTGAGGTAGGCGGAGTCTACGTGCAGAGCGAACTCCAGGTACTCGCGATGCACTATGTCTGGATCGTCCTTCGTCATGAGCTCGATCTCGCGCTTGAGTATGTCACAGGCGACTATCCCGATGCGAAGATTGCCATTTTCCTTGGTCATGCGCCAACCGGCTGCTGTCGCTAAGGACGCCAACCCAATTTAAAACTAATGCCGCAGGCTCCTGCAGTGTTGGACTATAGGTACCGGTAGCGGTCGTCGTTCGTCTTCGTCTTCTTAGGGGCACTGGCCTTGAAGGCGGTCTTCTTCACACTGGTGGGGAGCGGGAAGGGCAATGAGGACGAGCCCTCGATATCAGTGCTGAGCCGGGCCGGGCTGGGCTCATACGCGTCCAGCGTCCAGGAGCTCTTCGTCCCCGGGCCGAGGTGGTGTGGTGCTTTGATCTTCTTTGCGCTGGCCGTCATCAATGCCACCATGGCCACGAGGTATCCTGCGCAGACCGCCAGCGAAAGCCACCATTCATAGGGGAACACGAAGGTGATCAGTAGTATGGCAAGTAACCCCAGGAAAATAATATACGATATGAGGTGCGCTATGGCCCTACCATCCCTTGCCACCGCCCCCAAGTTCTCGTAGTTGATGTGGCGGACGATGGGGACGAGCTCCTCCTCGATCATGTACAGGATCCAAATGGTGAGGGCTAAAGCCCCAACGAACAAAGCTATGTGCAATAAGCCATCCGTAAATGCGACGGCCATGAGCAGGACGAAGTAGGCAGTCAATCCATACTCGATGCGCCTTCCGCGCTTGAAGAGCTTGAACGAATTGGGGAGCACGATCTTGCTCATGGTGCGCGACATCACCGCCGCGCTCTGCTTGATCGAGGATGGAAGTAAGCGGGCGAAGGCCCGATAGATGCTATCGCTGACGCGCATGAATACAGGGGTCAATACGCTCATGATGAAGCAGAAGATGCCAGCGAATGCGTTGAGCTCGGCTCCCTTGGTGGCGTTGGCCGCGCTTGAGCCCACGCTCGCGTACATGATCGATTCGGCCCCACGGCCGCACATCGACGAGCTCATGAAGGTTGCCGCCCTTCCAGAGAAGCCCAATAGGTAGGCGATGGCGCCAGTGGTTATCATGTCTCCCAGGATGACCAAGGGTACCGCCATGAGGACGATGGTGATGACCGAGCCGAACATGGCTGGGTCGATGAGCATTCCAAAGAAGACGAAGAATATGGCAACGAAGACGTCCCGCAGCGGTCCCAGCTTGACATCGAACCGCTCGGCGAGCTTGGTTTCGGCAAATACCATGCCTAGGAAGAAGGCGCCGATAATAGCAGGCACGCCGCATACTATGGCCAACCAGCCCGATATGAACACTAAGCCGAGGGCGAATAGGATGAAGAGCTCGTCGTTCTTGATCCTCTGGAAATAGACTGCGGTCTTGGGGACCACCCATATGGCAAGGAATATGAAGAAGATGTAGAAGGCCACCACCCCGACCAACATCATGGCGAAGCTGTTTGCCCCCAGGCCTACGTTTCCGCTGGGGATGACGAGGCTACCGACCACTGTCAGCACTATCATTGAAATGAAGTCCTCGACCACCACCATGCCCAACAAGAACTCTGTCTCGGGAGAGGAGAGCTTCTGTAACTCCATGAGCGACTTCCCAGTGATGGCGGCGCTGCCCATGGCCACCACTCCTGCCAGGAAGATGGTGTCCACCATTGGCCATCCAAGGATCAGGCCAATCATGACCCCCAGGAAGAAATCGATTCCGGTATTTACCATAGCGAGTATGATCGCCGGGCCCTTGGTCTTCTTCAACTTGGAAATGGAGAACTCGAGCCCAACGAAGAACATCAGAAGTATCAGGCCAATCTGGGACATGTAGGCGATGAAGGTCGTGTCCGTTACCAGGCCGTTGTACTCATAACCGTAGAGGGTGATGTGGATGAACGGGCCGATCACTATGCCCGCCAATATGTATCCGATGATCACGCTCTGCTTGAACCGGGCTGCCAGCCCTGCGCCGATGAAGGCGAAGAGCATGATGATCCCTATCTCCATCATGACCTGCAGCGTCTCGACCATTTCTGTCTCTCTTCCCCGGTTCTCTGCCCGTTCTTCCGCACGTGACGGCTGGGAGAGTGCACTGGCCTACTGGTTTTCGCGGCCTTAATGTACCCTTGTCTGACGGTTTCACTGGTCTAATCGGAACTTTTTTTCTCTTTTTTTCCGTATCCAGATTACCATTTTTTTGTTAGCCGTTGTTCCTCACGAAAGGAACAGTGAGCTAGTGCATCCCGCTTCCCATAATGTGAATGTTTAATACAAATATCTTTCTAGCCAGTAAATATGAT
>CAYHAO010000039.1:0-16080 GCA_964354665.1 uncultured Methanomassiliicoccaceae archaeon
AGATCGCAGGGCGCCTAGGCTTGGCGGCCTTGGCCTTCCGCTGTGGGTCCTTGATCTCTGGGTCGTCGGCCGAGTAAATGAAGACGTCGCAGCCTAGCTCCGAGGTCATGAACGGAGCGGCGTTCTTGAGGTAACGCAGCTCATCGAAGCCTACGCTAAGGCGGTCCAGCTCCTGCGGGGAGCGTTTCACCAGTTCCTCCGCCACCTTCCTAGCGAAGTCCGAGGCCTCCTTGCCCTTAGCTCGGATGACCTGGTCCGCCATCGCCGCCTTGGTCAGGCCGGGCACGCTGATCTCCTTTCCCCGGGCCATCTTCAGGCCCATCCCGTAGACCGTGAGCTTCCAGGCCGAGGTGGTGTAGAGGTAGATGACCGTGGCCTTTATTCCCGTCACTTTCAAGATCTCATTGATGTCCGCCATCACGCCCTTCAGGTACTCCTCGGCCTGCTCCACTTGGACGTCCAGCTCCTCATCGATCTTCTCGGGGAACGGCGAGATCGAGACGAAGCCCCTTCCTCCGATGCCCTCCCACAGCTCTTCCGCGACGTGGGGAGTGATGGGGGCCATCATTCTGATCCAGGCGTCTATGGCGCGCTTGGTGGCGTCGCCGTTGCAACCACCGCGCCGGGCGTACCAGCGCAGGTCGTTGTACATCTCGAAGTAGACCTCGTTGGCCAGCAGGCGCAGGTCCAGGTCCTTCATGCCCTTCCTCACCGCGGAGATGCGGGAGTTCACCCTGGAGACCAACCATCGGTCGATGTCGTCCATCTCCCCTTTGCAGGTGTGCGCCTTCATCTCGTCAACGGTCTTGGGGATGCGTTCCATCTTCGCCGTATAGTTCTCAACTGACTCCTCGTCCCATTCCACGTCCGCGAAAGGAGAGGCGATGTGCGCGTAATACAATCGGAGCGAGTCGACGCCATAGCGCTCGGCCGCCCCTGGAATGGGCTGCGCGCCTCCCTTTGACTTGGAGATCTTGCCCCCCTTTCCTACTACGTACCAGTTAACGAAGATGCCCTTAGGCCAGTGCCGTTCCGGCATGATGGCGACATGGTTCATGAGGAAAGCGGGGAAGTGGACCGTCATATGCTCCTTCCCTCCCAGGTTGACGTCCAGCGGATACCAGTACTCGACATCGGCCCGCATCCGCTCCAGCGTGGCCAATGGAACTCCGCTGTGACCCGAGACCTCGGACGCCTCCCCCTTTCCCAGGAGGACGAAGTCGAGCAGCCTCTCGTCCATCTGCTCCGCCTTAATCTTGCCCTCGTTCACATAGATGGAGACCAGATAGTAAAGCGGGTAAAGCGTGGAGTCGGAAATCGCCTCGATGATCCATTTCTCATCGAACGGGAACCTGGTACCGAGCCAGTTCCCTTGTCTCACGCAAGCCCTTTCCCGGAACCAATCGAGGACGCCGTGGATGTTGGTGTAGTACTCGGAGGGCAGGATCTGCATGCATTCCGCTTGGCCCTTGCTCTTGTCGGTGAGTTCCTGGTTGCCGTAATCGATGAACCATTGGTCAGGCACCTTTCTGATGACCACCTTCCCACCGCAGCGACAGATGACCTCCTCGGACAGATCGAAGAAGACGTCCGCTTCCTTGGCAGCGATCATCATCTCCCTTATCTTCTCCTTGGCCAGGTCCACCGGCATGCCGGCGAATTCCCCGCAATTGGTGTTCATCTTCCCCGTGTGGAAGCCTGCCTTGTAGATCTCCTTCTTTGCCTCGAGCAGCTTGGAATCCCCGCTCGTGGTGATGCCCATGCGCTGCACGATCTCCACCGCGGGCAATGGTCCCCAACCCTTGGTCTCGATGATGGCGATGGGTGCTATGGCGCGGACGTCGTCGACGTTTAAGTCATACGCTGTCATCATCCCGGCGTCATCCTGCAGGTTCTTGAGGGCTATCCAGTCGTCTGGGGCGTCGGATGGCACGCTTGTCACCAGCCCGGTGCCCACATTCGGGTCGCAGAACTTGGCTGGCAATACCATTATCTCTCGGTGTATGACAGGGGCTTTGCATCTGACGCCCATCAGATCCCTTCCCCCGATCTTTCCTACGACCTCCATGCCATCCTTCTGGTAACGCATCTTCTCGTAGGACTCGAAGGATATGACCCAGGTCTCATCCCCATAGCGGACCTTGGCGTATTCCACGTCCGGGTTGGCCCAGAAATTGGTCTGGCCATAGACCGTCTCCGGACGCAGGGTGGCGGCCACCAGGAACATATCCCCGCAACGGAACTTGAGAAGCGTGTATTCGTTGGTTTCAGCATTGCCTCCCCTTTGAAGGTCCGTCTCGGAGGCGTCGATGGCCACCGGTCCACAGTTGACGCAAGCCGGCGCGTAATATGGCTTCTGGATCAGCAACCCCCTCTCCATTAGCTTGCGGAACTGCCATTGGATGAACTTGCCGTAATCGGGATTGGCCGTGGAGGTGAAGCGCCTCCAATCTGCGAGGAAGCCGAATCGCTTCCAGTAATCGTTGACATAGACCTGGTTGAAGAACTCCACCACCTTCAGGGGGTCCTCGAGTTCCTCCAACTTCTGTTCAGGACATCCATTGGCCAGTAGATATTCGATGGTCCGTTCGTCCCGCCTTCGGACTCGGTTGGCGAGTGAGATGGCCCCATTGCCAGTGGCATGCGTTCCTACCGGGAACAGCACATTGTCACCCAGCTGGCGTCGGTACCTGGTCATGGCATCGACGTAGGAGAATCCTCGCATATGCCCGACATGAAGATAGCCAGTCACTCCAGGATAGGCGAAAATCATCATGAACTTGGGGCGATGGTCGCGGTTTGCTTCGTTTATTCCCGCCTCGTACCACCGTTTCTGCCATTTGGCCTCGATTTCCGCCCAGCCATTGCCCATCGGAGCACCTTTTTCGGGTTATGACGCCCGCATCTAAATAGTGTTTCGGTGATTTCCATTGAGATAATTACTAATTTGCCAGTAGATTTTATCTATGATATGGCAATTTATTAGTATGACAAATGAGACTATGAGGATAATATTTAAATAGTGTCGTATGACATACATATGACAAAGTCTGCCAAATCGGTGCTGGTGAGCTACAAAGATGGACGGGGAAAGGATCACGCTTCGATTGGAGCCAGAGGACCTCGAGCTGATTGACGAGTTCGTCAAGAAGAGGCCGGAGTTCTCTAACCGCTCCCGATTGGCGCGTGTTGCCATTCGAGCGTTCATCGAAGGGGCACAGGGCGCGCCGGCATCAGAGGAGCGGGGGACTCGCGTGACGGTCGAGGTACCAAGGGCCGTCCTCCACATAATGAGTACGATGGTGAAGGAAGGGTACTACACCTCGATCGGTGGGGCAATCGAGGAGACGATCCGCAAGGAGTTCGTCACCAAGGAACACCTCGATGAGGTGAAGAAGCGCGCTCACGAGACACGCAAGAGCACCTTGGAATACGTTCCCTGAGAAGGGCGGGCTGAAGGGGCTGGCTGGCCGCAAGGCTGGCAGAAGGGATGGGGTGCACGGTTTCCGAGGAACCGGTAGGTCACCTGCCCGAAAAATAAAGGAAGACCAGGAGGCCGGGATGGAGATGGGACAAGGCGCGAAGGCTGAGCAGATCGTGGCGATGCTCAGCAAGGGGATCATCGAGCCCAGGATAACGGTGGTGGGCTGCGGAGGCGCAGGCAACAACATCGTGCAGAGCGTGCATTGCGAATGCCGGAGCAACATCGAGACCCTCGCGGTGAATACCGATGAGAGGAAGCTCCAGGAGATCAATGTCCATAAGAAGCTGCTGATAGGCAAGGACATAACTCATGGAAAAGGAGCGGGCGGGTTCCCCGAGATAGGGGAGTATTGCGCCGATTGCGCCCGTTCTTATTTCAGGGAGGCGCTGAGCGGCAGCGATATCGTGATCATAGTGGCGGGCATGGGAGGCGGCACTGGTACGGGAGTGGCACCGGTCATCGCCGAGGTTTCAAAGGAGCTGGATGCCGTGACCTTCGCCATCGCCATATCTCCGTTCTCTCATGAGGGCGAGAGGCTGCAGAAGGCGAAAGATGGGATCAATCGCCTGAGGGGATTGGTCGGCAACACCATAGTGTTAGACAACGACCGACTTTTGGATGTTGCTGGCGACCTGCCCATCAGCCAGTCGTTCCAGATAATGGAGAAGAGCGTCATACGCATCATCGACTCGCTATGTCTGCAGATAACGAACTCGCTCATCTCCCAGATGACCCCAGAGGTCGAGGAATTGATGCATCATTTCGAGGAAGAGGAGTCCGTCCCCTCAGCGATGCCCGAACAGGTTGCGTTACATGCGAGCTCGCCGGTCGCCGAGCCGAAACCATCTGACCTTGATAACACATTGATAATGCGCTGAGGTCAACTCCTGGTCCTCAGGGCAGGCGATCCAGGGCGTGGCCGCCCAAGCGGTCACGCCTATGGTCAATTTTTATATCGGTGCAGACGGCCCCCAACCTAGATGATGTTAGTTTCTTATCCATCCATCTGCTATCAAGGGACGTGCTGGTCGGACTAATCGTAAACCCGCTCGCGGGGATGGGCGGCTCCGTCGGGCTAAAGGGGACCGATGGGAAGGAGATATTCGAGGAGGCCAAGAGGAGGGGAGCGAAGCCCGTGGCTGAAGCGAGGATGCGCGACGTGCTCTCGCATCTGCCTAGGATCGAGGGACTGCGCTTCCTCACCGCCAGCGGGGAGATGGGCGAGCGCTTGCTGTCCTCATTCCCATTCCTCTTCGATGTCGTACACGAATCCGTCGAGGAACCGACCTCCTCTGACACGCGCGCCGCTTGCGAGAAGTTCGTCGAGAAGGGAGTCAGGCTGATAGTCTTCGGTGGCGGCGACGGGACCGCCAGGGACGTCAAGGACGCGATAGGGGATAGGGTCCCGGTGATTGGGGTGCCATCAGGGGTCAAGATGCACTCAGCGGTGTTCGCCAACACGCCCCAGGACGCGGCTAGCCTCATCGCCAAGTACCTCACCAACGGCCTGCCCCTGAAGAAGTCCGAGGTCATGGACATCGACGAGGAGGCGTTCCGGGAGGGGCGGCTGAGCGCTCGCCTCTACGGTTACGTGATAACCCCATATGAGAAGGGCTTGGTGCAGCCGATAAAGGGCGACTACGAGGGAGAATCGGTGGAGGACGAGAAGGAATCCATCGCGTCGTACGTGGCGGAGGAGATGAAGCGGGGCACCCTCTACATCCTGGGGCCGGGGACGACCTTGGAGGCGGTCGCCAAGCGCCTGGGCTTGCCCAAGACCTTGCTCGGCGTGGACGCGGTGCTCGATGGAGAGGTCGTGGCCGCGGACGCCTCGGAGCAGGTGCTCCTGGGTCTTCTCAAGCCCCACCCGAAGGCCAAAATATTCGTCACCCCTATCGGAGCACAGGGCTTCATTCTGGGCAGGGGGAACCAACAGATCTCCGCCAAGGTGGTGCGCAAGGTAGGGATCGAGAACCTGGTTGTGCTCGCAGCCCCTACCAAGCTCAAGGAGACCAGGGTTCTTAGAGTGGACACGGGTGACGACGAACTCGACCGCAAGCTCAAAGGCTTCAGGAACGTTGTGGTCGGATTCAGGCTCGGCACAATGGTGCGAGTGGAATGACTGGTGGATCCAATAGCCCGAACCTCGTGGCATCCCCGAATATCCTGGCGATCACTTGCAATAGAAAAGAGATGTGGGAAGAGGTTTGTGTCACTTCTTCTTTTTGCGCATGAAGAACAGGACCGCCACTACAATGACTATCGCGGACACGGCCACGATCCCTAGGACAGCTTCTATTGGTAAACTAGCGTCAGAGTCTTCGACGATGGGGGAATCGATCACGATCATGTTCGCCGCTTCTTCTTCCATCTGTGCGATCTGGTCCGTCGTCAGCTCAATGTGGTAATCATCAAAAAAGGCGCTCGCCGCGTAGTGCGGGGTCCCACGGAACTTATAGACCAGGTTCGCCCAATCGTTGAAGTCCCTCAATGTTTCGCCAGGCGGGCTAGGATAACCTTTACTAGTAAAGTTATTCACGTTCATTTTAACGGTATGATTGTCTATCCAGCCGTTATATTCCCAATCAGTCGTCATTGCATTAGGGTCCGATAATATGGTGTTGTTAGGTCCCATGAAGAGCGTCGCCTTGGCTTGACCGATCCCCTTATATTCATCGAGGTTGGACTCATCTAGATTGATGCAATTGCCATAAGAATAGTCCAACGGTCTGGTCGGCACCCATCGGTCGAATTGGAGGGCGTAGTTCATGATGCTCAGATAGTTAGGTTTATAGTTCACGGAGGTATTTCCGCCATGATCTAAGCCAAGCGCATGTCCCAGCTCGTGCATGAAGACGGCTGCTTGATCTTTACGAACTCCAACCCCGTCATAGAAAGCGCCGAAGGCCAATATGAAATCGTCACAGACGACGCCTTCGGCGACTCCAGGACACTTGGGATCGATTCCATTAATTGACAGCTTGTCCGCGAAAAGGCAGTAGCGATAGGTCATCTTCTTCGCTTGGATCGCGTTGACATCCAGACGCTCATCCACTGTACCGAAATATGTGTTCTTGAGGGCGTAGTAATCCGAAAAACTAGTAAATTCCTTCCAAGGGATGCCCTCATCGATCAGGATGTGCAGGTTGATTCCTTCGATGCTATCTGGGTTCGACACACGTGCGTTGGCGAAGGCAGCTTCGACGTCTTCTATGGCCTCTGGGTTAGGCCTTTTTCCGTTCATGTAGTCAGCCTCAACGAAAATGTCCTTGTGCTCCCAATCGGCGCCGAGCGCGGAAAGGTTGAGGTCGATGTTGCCATCGAGGTCAAAATCTATGCCTTTCTTTTCCCAGGAATCATAGAGGCCATCCCCATCGGTGTCCTTATCGACGGCTTCGATAGTGACCTTGATCCAGCCATCGTTATCAGTGAACTTCGAGGCGGTTCCAGAGAACATGAGGTAGGAAGCTCCTGACGGGATTCTGATGCTTGTCCCGGATCCAGGGACAAAAAAGTCCTCTGGGATGTCTGTGGGGTATCCGTTGAAAGTTGACGCTGTTTCGTATGGCTCTCCCGCATCTATCGCATCTGGAACCCTGTGCAGAGGTCCTACTTCATTGCCTTGACTTTGCCAGAGAACGGTGCTGGAAGAGCTAAAGACGCACCACAGTTCACTAGTGCCGGACCAGAATAGACTCCAGTCTTCACATGCTGCATAGTGGACTGCACCAGTAGCATTGATCAAGATTTCATCGCCTGGTTCGAATCCATTTGCGGCGAGATTCACGATCAAGGGAGCTTCAAGACCGTGCCATTCCATTGTACCGTCGCCGTTATCGTCCCATTCAGCGGGGTCATTATCAGCGAAAAGGTACGTGCCCCTCACTGGAACGCCAGCTTCGAATTTTATGGTTGGCTCGGCCAGCTGCCCCGCTACGTTAAACGTTAGGTTTGCGTCTTCCTGTGAGCCCATGAGTGGCGTCAACGCACCCAGTAGCAAACATACGACTATGATCACTGATGTGGTTCCACCTACCATTATTGCTCCCCCTCGATATCCCTGAGATCTACCCAATTTCACTTACATGAATCATGTTTATTGCTTGCATATCAATATTTCGAGAATCGAGGTATCAATCAGCCTTAGATGTTACTATGGCAATGTAATCATAATGTAAGAAAAAGGAAAGGGTCTTTTTCATCCCTCTTTCCCTCGGCAAGGATAGCCTTGTTCCCGAGAATAGTAACTTTTAGGCTCTAGCCATTCAGTTTGGTGATCTGTGATCCCGCTCGGCCCACCAGTGATGGAACATCATCAATGCAACGCCGCGCGACACCCCAGCTCGTACGCCTTCTCATTGACCTGCTTGGCCTTGGCGGGGACGCTGGACATTAGGGCGGAGCGCAGCGTCCCTTCCTTGATCGGGAACTCAACCAAGGTGGAGACCGCGCCAATCAGCACCGAGTTCACCGTCACCCTGGCGCCCGCCTCCTCCGCGGCCTGGGTGGCGTCCAAGGAGATGACCTTCAATCCAGATTTCCTCATGGCCGATAGCAGCTCCCCCACCTCGGGGTACTTCTCGTTACCGCTGGTGACGGTCATGGGCACGATGCGGTGGACATCGGTGACCACCACCGTTCCCTGCTTGGCGTATGCCAGCGCACGGTAGGTCTCGACCGGCTCGAACCCCAGGATGAGGTCCGCGCCAGCCTTGGGGACCAACGGAGATAGCGCCCCCTTTCCGAAGCGCACCGCCGCGCTGACGCTCCCCCCGCGCTGCGCCATGCCGTGCACCTCGGACATGACCACCTCCTGGCCTTCCCTCATGGCCGCCTCCCCGATCACCCTGGAGGCGAGAAGGACCCCTTGGCCTCCGACGCCGACTATCAGGATGTTGTAGGTCATTTACTCACCTCGATGGCCTTCTTGGGGCACACCTGGGCGCAACAGCCGCAGCCGATGCACATCTCCGGTATGATGCTAACGTCCTTTCCGTCATAGGCCAGGGCGGGGCAGGTGAACTTGGTGAGACAGGTCTTGCAGCGCACGCACTTGGCCTGGTCGATGGCGTAGAGGCGGCGCTCGAGCTTGGCCTTGCGCATCAGCGCCAAGGGGCAGGCCCGCCTAGAGATAACGACGGAGAAAGCGTCCCGGTCCAGCGCCTCCTTCAAGGCGGAGGTGGTGGAGGCCAGGTCGTAGGGGTCGACGGTCTGGACGTGCTTCGCCCCTAGGCCCCTGAGCATGGCCTCGATGTCCATGGGCGGCGTGGGACGGGCATGCGTCCTCCCCGTACCGGGATGGGGCTGATGGCCGGTCATGGCCGTGGTGCCGTTGTCCAATACCACCAACAGATAGCGGTGGTCGTTGAACACGGCGTTGACGATCCCTGGAAGCCCGGAATGGAAGAGGGTGGAGTCCCCGATGAAGGCTATCACCTTCTGCTTGGTGCTCTCGCTGAACCCTCCCGCGGCTCCGACGCTGGAGCCCATGCACAGAAGGAAGTCGGCCGCGCTCAGGGGAGGGTTGATGCCCAAGGTATAGCAGCCGATGTCCGTCGAGAAGACGGCATCGCGATTCCCCAGAGCCTTCTTGACCGCATAGAAGGTGGAGCGATGAGGGCAGCCTGCGCAGAGGACCGGAGGGCGGTTGGGCAGGTCGATCGGCTCGACCTGGATTGGCCTTCCCATCTCCTTGACCTTGAGCTCGCCCCTGAGCGCGGTCACCGTCTCCGGCGAATACTCGAAGGCCATGGGAAGGTGGCCCGAGAGCTTGCCCAGCACGCGCAGCTCGCACGCCTCCTCCTTGGCTAGCTGAATTACTCTTTCCTCCACCAGTGGGGTGAGCTCCTCGAAGATTGCCACCTTGTCGAAGGAGGAGATGAACTTGCGGATCTTCTGGTCCGGAAGGGGATAGGTGAAGCCTAGCTTCAGGAATCTGGCATCGTCCAAAAATTCCTTGGCGTATGCATAGGCCACGCCCGAGGCGATCACGCCCACGCTCCCCTCTCCCGATTCAAAGTTGAAGGGAGATTGCTCGGACATTTCCTTGGTGATCCTCATTCGCTCCAGCTGCTTGACCCTTCCCCTCCTGGCCACCGCTGGCACGGGGACGAAGCGCATAGGGTCCTTTTCGAAATGGCCCTCGAGGCTGACCTTCTTGGCCTCTCCCAAGGTGACAATGCCCCGGGCATGGTTCACTCGCGTCGAGGTCCTCAGGAGCACTGGGACCTCCAATTTCTCGGAGATGTCGAAGCCGGCGATGGTCATCTCCCTGGCCTCGGCCGGTGTGGTCGGCTCTAGCATCGGCACGTTGGCCAGTCGGGCGAAGATGCGGCTATCCTGCTCGTTCTGGCTGGAGTGCATGGAGGGGTCATCGGCGGTCAGTATGACCATCCCACTCCTGACTCCCACGTAGCCTAGCGACACGAAGGGGTCGCTCGCCACGTTCAGGCCGACGTGCTTGAAGAAGACGAAGGAACGGAGGCCAGAGGCCGCCGCGGCCGCCCCTACCTCCAAGGCGACCTTCTCGTTGGTGGAATATTCGAAATACATCCCTGTCTCCTTGGACAGGGCCTCAAGGTTCGTCCCGATCTCCGAGGATGGGGTGCCGGGATAGGTCGCGGCCACCGCCACCCCAGCCTCCAGGCAGGCTCGGGCTATCGCTTCATTGGCCAGCAGAAGGGCCTTGCGCCCGCTCTCAACCAGAAGCGCCCGCTCCCTTGCATTTGGCCTTCAAGGCGGCGTAGTCCTCGTCCACTCTCCTCTGCACTTCAGCGATCATGGCTGGCGTCAGGTGCTTGAACCTACCTTGCGACATCAGGTACTCCTCCACTGGCTTGGTCTTGACGTCCTTGCTCAGCACGTAAGCGCCATTCTCGTACTCATAGAGCGGGAAGATCCCGGTCTGAGTGGCCAGGCGGGCCACCTCCACCGATTTGGAGGATGGGATCTTCCATCCTGGAGGGCAGGAGGATAGCGCGTGGATGAACTTCGTCCCCCTGATGGACTTTGCCTTCTTAACCTTGGCGACAAGGTCCTCTGGATAGGCGATGGAGACCGTCGCCCCGTAGGCGATCCCGTTGGGGATGAGCATCTCCATGATCGGCTTCTTGCTCACCTGCTTCCATTCCTGGTTCTTGCCTCCTGGCGTGGTGTTGGTCCAGGCATAGAGAGGGGTGCAGCCAGAGCACTGGATGCCCGTGTTCATGTACGCCTCGTTGTCATACATAATGTAGATGAAATCGGTGCGGCGGTCTATTGCCCCGGACAATGCCTGAAGGCCGATGTCCACCGTCCCTCCGTCCCCCGCCCAGCCCACCACCGTCACGTCCTCTATCCCCTTCGCATCCAGGGCGGCACGTATGCCGGAGCTCACCGCTCCCGTGCACTCGAAGGCGTTGTCGATGACGGGTACCTTGAGCGCAGCTCGAGGCCAGACCCCCTGAACCACGGACCAGCAGCAGGCCGGGGAATTGATCACGGTCTTGGGGCCGAGGGCCTTCAAGCACATGCGGGCCAAAAGAGTGGCACCGCAGCCAGCGCATCCGGAGTGGCCTTTGCTCACCAGCTCTTCCTTGGGTACGGTCAACCTTGGCACTAAAACCACCTCCAGCTCCCATCCTTGAGGGCTACCCATTCCACGTCCTTGGTCATGCTGCCGCTCCTCGCTATGGCAAGTAGGTCCTCGAACATCTTCTCGAACTCCGCCTCGGTGATGTCCCTTCCCCCCAGGCCTCCGATGTAGCCCTTGACCTTGACGTCCGATGCCAGGGGATAGAGGGCGTTGCGCACCTCACCGTAGATCGCTCCTCCCTGGGCGAAGGTATAGCTGCGGTCGAACACCCCGATGGTCCTCACGTTCTCGCCCAGTCGCAGGAGCTCCTCGGTCGGGAAGGGGCGGAAGGTGCGAAGCTTGGCCACCCCGACCTTCCTTCCCCGCTCCCGCATCCGGTCCGCGGCCACCTTGGCGGTGCCAGCTGCTGAGCCAGATATTATCAGGGCCACGTCCGCATCCTCGCAACGGTAGAGCTCCACTAGGCTGCTGTAGTCGCGCCCGAACGCCTTCTTGAAGGCAATCCCCGCCTCCACCCACTTCTTCTTGGCCTTCTCCATGGCCAGGGCGTTGTTGTACCGGAACTCCATGGCCCAGTCTGGCATGACCAGGGAGCCGTAGCGGCGCGGCTTGCGGAAATTGACCTTGACATCTGGGTTGAAGGGATGCAGGTAGAAGTCGATCTCCTCGATAGCTGGCACGTCGACCTTCTCGAAGGTGTGGGACAGGATGAAGCCGTCCTCGATGATCATCGCGGGGAGCATGATCTCCTTGTCCTCGGCCACCCGATAGGCCATGAGGATGAGGTCCAGGGTCTCCTGGTTGTTCTCGCAGAAGAGCTGCATCCAGCCGGTGTCCCTCTCCCCCATGACGTCCATGTGGTCCGTCCAGATGTTCCATGGCGGCCCCAGGGCCCGGGAGACCACCGGCATGACGATGGGGCGGCGCGCCCCCGCGGCCCAGAACAGCATCTCGTGCATCAGGGCCAGTCCCTGCGAGGATGTGGCGGTGAAGGTCCTGGCGCCTATGTACGAGGCCCCAATGAGGGCGGCCATGGCGCTGTGCTCGCTCTCGACCTTGATGTACTTGGCATTCATCTCGCCGTTGGCCACCATCTCGGCCAGCTTCTCCGAGATCGAGGTCTGGGGGGTGATGGGGTAGGCGGCGATGACCTCCACTCGGGCCAGCATCGCGGCCTTGGCCGCGGCGGCGTTCCCGGTCATCAGGTCTAGCATATCGAATCCTCCCTGACCATGGTGATGGCGACGGTGGGGCATTCGTTGGCGCAGATGCCGCATCCCTTGCAATGGTCATAGTCGACCTTGGGATAGTCACCCTCCTCCCTCAACTCGATGCTGACGTCGGGGCAGAACTTCCAACAGGTGTAGCAGCGCGTGCACTTCTTGGTATCGATGATGGGACGGAACGTCCGCCATGTACCAGTGCGCACGCTCTCGGTGGTCTGCAGGCTATAGGTCGACTGAGGAAGGTCGCGATAGGTCTCCAACTTACCAAACCCCCTTGACCGTCTCGAAGGCCTCCTTCGCCGCCTCGGCGTTCGCTCGCTTGTCGCCCGGGGATGCCTTCATTATGCTTTCGATCACGGACTCCAGCGGGACCTGGGGACATATTTTGGAGAAGGCCCCGATGATGGCCGTGTTCACGATCGGCGCGTTCTCGGATCCCAGGCCGTACTTGAGGGCGATGCTGGTGGCGTCCACGGTGGCCACCTTGCCCCATTTCACATGCTGCAGGTCGCAGCTTTCCTTGGCGCTGTTTATCAGCAGCGCCCCATCCGGCTTGAGGCCCTGGAGCACGTTGGTCATGCTGACCAGGTCGGGGTCCAGGACGACCACGTAATCGGGGAAGTAGATCTCGGAATGGGTACGTATGGGCTTGAGGTCGATGCGACAGAATGCGGTCACGGGTGCTCCCCGCCTCTCTACGCCAAAGAAGGGGAAGGCCGCAGCATGTAAACGGTTCATGACCGCCGCCCTAGCAAGCAGCTCTGAGGCGACCACCGCCCCCTGACCGCCCCTACCATGGAATCGTATCTCGATCATATGCAGCTCCGCTTCCCACTAGGCCCTTCTGCATATTTATTCTTCATCGGCCAGCGTGTCAAGGGCTAGCATTAGTCAAACCGAGGAAAACGATATTAGCGTCATCAAGGATGTTGTGGGCGGCAATGACACTGCACAACCTATGCTTCCGTGCCTTCTGCCAGGCGACTGAGGACGAGGCGAAAGTCAAGGCGGCGCTATTATTCGCCTCCGGTGGGAAGGTAGAGAACATAGAACGAACCAAGTGCGAGGGTTATTATGGGAACCCCATCGTCATCCTGGATGTATGCATCCAATCCTCGCGGTCCATCAAATCCTTCTTCCAGCGCATTTCGGAATTGGACCGACGGACCCTGTTGGAAGACCTAGAGAGGAGGATCGACGAGGATTGTGCCTTATATTTCAGGCTGGACAAGCAGGAAGCGTACCTTGGAAGATTGGTCCTTGGGGAGACAGGGGAAGAGCACGACATCATAGCGGTCCACGGTAAGGTGAAGTCGTATCCGAAGAGCAGGGAATCTTCGCTTCGTTCCATGGCCGAATTCCTTTCATCACTCGGTTAGGGGATGACCGGGGCTCTTATAACGTAAATAAGACGATTGGTCCTGTGGATTACTATGGTATTCAACCCCCTTTCCTCTGAGTTGGCGTGGGTCTGGGACTTGGTGGCGCTGGTGATCAGCTTCATTGCCGTGATGGCGGTGGTGCAGATCAATGGCATTTTGCAGAAGCGAAAGCTGCTTCCCACGATCGTCACGCGAAAACTCGTCCACATCCTGGTGGCACCGGTCTTCATCCTCACCTGGCCATTGTATTCTGGAGAATGGTTCAGCAGGTACATCGCCGCGATCGTTCCCCTCATGTTCGTGCTTCTCTTCGTTGCCATAGGCACAGGGAAGGTCAAGAACCAGGCCTTCGTCGCCTCGATGTCCAGGTCCGGTGAGGCCTCGGAGCTGCTCAAGGGCACCCTGTACTATGCCATCCTGGTCATGATCGTCACCCTTCTGTGGTTCTACGTGTCCGCTGAGGGGCTGGAATACGCCACGCCCATCGCCCTCATCGTCATGGGATGCCTAGCTGGAGGGGATGGGTTTGCGGACATCATCGGAAGGAAATACGGGAAGCATAAGTACCACTTCGGGAGTTCGGAGAAGTCCATCGAGGGCTCTATCGGCATGTTCATCGGCTCGATGCTATTCAGCCTGTTGCTGGTCGGCGCCCTCAGCCTTGAGGTTCCGCAATGGGACCTGGCCTTGTTAGTCGTCCCAATAATCCTATTCAGCTTGGGCGCCACGATCATCGAGGCAATATCCCCTAAGAACCTGGACAACTGGACGATATCCATCGGGGTAGTGCTCATGATGCTGGCAGCCTATTTGGTCGCACCCAGCTTCTGGCCATACCCTCTGTTCTGAGGTGAGAAGATTGGCGAGGATGCTGGTATTGAAACTGGGCGGGTCATTGCTGACCGACAAGACCCAACCATACAGTCTCCGCGTGGATGTCCTCCGTGCTGTCTCCGCCGAGATCAAGGCATGCATGGACCAAAGCCTGGTCCAAAAGTTGGTGATAGTGCATGGCGTTGGGAGCTACGGCCATCCACCTGTGATCCAGTACAAGCTTCATAAGGGGTTCATCGATCCCTCCCAGCTCCTTCCCCTTTCCCGCACTCAGAGCAAGGTGAACGAGCTTAGGGCGGCCATTACATCGAGCCTGCAGGACGAGGGCATCCCGGTCAATCTGTTCCATACCTCATCCATAGCCTCGGCCAAGAAAGGCCGGATCACTTCCATGGACCTCAATGCGGTCAAAGGCTTCCTCGATATCGGCATGGTCCCGGTGCTGGGAGGGGACATGGTCCATGATGATGAGATGGGCTTCAGCGTGGGCAGCGGTGACCAGATCGCCGCCATCTTGGCAAAGGAGCTGGAAGCCACGGACCTGGTCTTCGCCACCGATGTGGCTGGTGTCTATGATTCCGATCCCAAGACGGTATCAAACGCCCGATTGATACCTGACCTTAGCCTAAGTCGGTTGGACGAACTGACCTCAACAGGTAGAGGGAAGGGAGATGTCAGCGGTGCCATGAAGGGTAAACTTACAGCGCTAACGACATTGGAGCATGAACTTCGGGGAGGGCTAAATATTACAATAATGTCCATGATGGAGAGGGGGAATTTGATTGCGCTCCTCGGAGGAGCGCCAGTAGAGGCCACTACCATTAGGGGATAGAATCAAAAGACATTTCGTTTACTTCGGAAGATGCTGGGCTCGAAGGCGAACCATGTGGTACCTATGGACTTGGTGGGCCAAGTGCCTGTGATTCCTCTGGCGGGGCGGGCGGTGCCATTTCCGTGGGTTCCGTTGGAGGCTCCTTTCTAACAAATGTCTCGGTGAACATGGTTCCAACATAGTACGCTGCGATTCCGTCGATGAAGCAATAGACAAGGAATACCACAATGGAAATAAGCAGATAAGGCCAGGCGTTAAGTTCCGGGATCACCGATTTCACGGAATACCAGGGGAGCGAAAGAACAAGGAGAACTACGAAGAGCAATGCTCCATGGATCAATGGACCCCACCATTCTTTACCCGTCTTCTCCTTGCCCCAAATCACCCCCATGAGCCAGGTGTTGACCCACCCCATCACATACACCAGGATGCCGAGAGCGATTACTATCCCAAAGCAGAAGCCGCAAATGGCGAGCGGAATCAATATGAAAACCCAACCGATGGTGATCACGAACATTATCGCAGTAAAACCGAGCCCATGCAGGAAGTATTTTACATACTTGTTAAGCTCAAGGCCTTTTCTCTCCTCGGGATAGGGATTTAAAGGATATAGCTCGCTTAAGTTCCCCGCCATCGTGAAATGATTCACGGCCTAAGATTAAGAGCCTTGCCCTGATGGAAAGATTCTTACCAATCACCAGTATATCCGCATGCCAACGCAGGGGTAGCCAAGCTTGGCCAACGGCGCA
>CAYHAO010000040.1:0-1310 GCA_964354665.1 uncultured Methanomassiliicoccaceae archaeon
ACCTTCTTGGGCTGCTCAGTCAAGGGGAGCTGATAGTTACAGAGTTATGATATTATATATAAATATATTAAAATATTAATTATCGAAGATGATAACGATGAAACAATATGGCCCCTCTTGGGGATCCGTTGTTGCTATTGGGTCGCAACGATCTTATTGGATAGTGAAAAAATTTGGGAAAAGAAGCGGATTGCATAGAAGAAGGCAGAAATAAATTGATAACCGTAAAAGGGGTACTTTTCAATGGATTCTGGCCGTCATCCTATTAATATTAATTTCCGAGTACCATACGACTCTAAAATAGTACCGTTGTTTATATACCATGAGGCAGAGTTGGTTCATTAAGGTTGCTATATCATCTGATATACAGAACAACCGTTGGCTTATATTCTGAACGTTACAGAACTAAAAGTCCATTCGAACTGGACTATCAGTTTTCGGCCAAGATTAAGCAAAGGTGGAATTAGTATGGTAAGAAAAAAGGAAGAGAAGAAGAGCGAAGAGAAGAAAGCTGTGAACGAGAAGAGCGAAGAGAAGAAAGCTGTGAACGAGGAACAAAAGGATATTTTCAAGGCGTGGGCGGACAGCTACAATGCCGTTTCTAAAATGTGGGAGGACTCCTACTCAAAACTCTATAGGCCTTGGATCGAATCCTCGGGAGAGATGTTTGGACAGGCCGTCGAACTCTCGATGGATGCGACGCCAAAGAGTTATAGGAACTTCTATGACGATTGGGCCAAGACATACCAGAACAGCTTCGGAAAGCTCTATCAAATCCCGACCCCGGAATCCAGCAAAGATACACTCAAAACGCTATTAGATAGCTCAGAGGAATCGGTAAAACTCTACAAGTCATGGATCGCTGAGCTGGAGCAGAATTCTGGGATGACAAGGAAGATACTCCAGGATGAGCCAGATCCCGAAAAATATAAGGAAGTCTTTGAGGCCTGGATGAAGTCCTATGAGAAAATGTTCGAGGAGATTCTTGCACTGCCAGCGACGGAGAGCATGAAAGAGATTTTTGAGAAGAACACTGGTATGCCAGACATCTACTTCGGTACCTTCGAGCAGATCGCCAACCTATGGAAGAAGTCGTATGCCAAGATATACAGACCGTGGATTGGATCCATGCAGAAGCTCTCCGAGAAGATGGAGGAGATCACGCGGGGAGACGCAAGCCCGGAGGCTTACAAGGAATTCTACACACTCTGGATGAGCACATACAAGGAGACATACGATCGGTATTCCCAGTCCATGCAACCCTCAAAGGAGGCATTTGATGGCTTCTTGCTGACAACCAACATCTATCT
>CAYHAO010000040.1:1410-15344 GCA_964354665.1 uncultured Methanomassiliicoccaceae archaeon
AAGATGTGGGTAAGGTGGAATTAAGCATGGAGGGAACCCCCATTGAATCGACCAAGGAGTTCTATGACTTGTGGCTAGAAGGCTACGAAACCACCTTCGGCAGACTGCTCGAAATGCCTGCGGTCGGTCCATTGCGAGAGAGATCCGAAAAAATGATGAGAGGCTTCTCCAACTTCTCTAACCTTTATGCAAGCGGGATGGAGTCCAACTCCCATCTCCAATCCGTGCTCATGGAAGCCATGCGCAAGACGTATGCCAAGACGACGACCGAGATGGAGGGAGAGATCGGTCCGGAGAAATATCGAGACTTCTACAAGTTATGGATCGAGACCTATAGCAAGACCTTCAAGGAGTTCTTCGGATCGGAGCGCTTTGCTTCTGACCTAGGGAAATTCATGTCGCATTCCCTTGACTTCCAAAAATACAACCAGGAGATGCTTGAAGAGAATTACCTCAAACCGATGAATCTGCCCACCAAGGCGGAAATCGATGAGATCAACAAAGAGGTATACTCCCTGAAGAAGAAAGTGAAGGAATTGACCAGCCAGGTAAGAGAGCTATCCGAGAAGAGAAAGATTCCTTCTTAATATGCGGAGACCTCATGATCGAGCTAGAATCAATAGAATATTTGGAGAAATTCAAGCAAGGGATAGATGTATTCCTGGCGACCACAGATTTCTCGGTTGGGACGACTCCTTCCGAGGTGATCTACGGCGAAGACAAGATGAGGCTGTTGCATTACATTCCAACCGTAGAAAAACAGTATCCAGTTCCAATACTCGTTGTGTACGCGCTTGTGAACAGGTACTACATTCTGGACCTCCAGCCCGACAAGAGCATGATAAAGAAGCTGTTGGCCGAAGGCTTCGATGTCTATGTCATTGATTGGGGATATCCCTCGCGCGCGGACAGATACCTCACCATCGGCGACTATGTGAACGGTTATTTGAATGACGCGGTGGAGAGGGTCAAGGAGCGATCGGGATTGGACAAGATCACCCTCATGGGAGTGTGCCAGGGAGGGACATTCTCTGTGATGTACGCCGCCCTGCATCCTGAAAAGATTAAGAACCTGATCACGCTCGTGACCCCTGTACAATTTGACACGAGCAAGGGTCTTCTTCATGTTTGGGCAAAGAACTTGGACGTGGACAAAATCGTGGACTACTATGGGATGGTGCCCGGGGATCTTCTGAATACGGGATTCTTGATCACGGACCCTATCAAGCTCATGATTGATAAGTACGTGAACATGTTCGAGCGGATTGAATGCGAAACTGGGGAGACAGAGAAAGAATGTCAGCTCAGAAATGAGGAGACCATCAAGAATTTCCTTAGGATGGAGAAATGGATATTCGACAGCCCCGATCAGGCGGGCGAGACCTATCGGCAATTCATCAAGGACTGCTACCAGAAGAACCTCCTGATAAAGAATGAGATGGAAATCGATGGTAAGAATATCGATTTGAGAAAGATCACTATGCCGCTGCTGAACGTCATGGCGGAATTCGACCACCTTGTCCCCAATGATGCGAGCAGACCGCTGGCAGACGCGGTATCGAGCAAAGAGAAGGAGACGCTCGTCTTCCCCACGGGACATGTGGGCATCTTCGTAGGCTCCAGATCTCAGAAAGAGGTCTGTCCTAGGATCGCGGAGTGGTTAGGGCCGAGATCTCTACTCGACGGGCCTGGAGAGAAGAAGCCTAAAGCGAAAAGAAAGAGCCCCCAATCAAGGAAGAATGAAAAATGAGACTTGAAAATAAGGTTGTAATCATCACAGGAGCAGCTAGCGGCATCGGCAAGGAGATAGCGATGCTGTTTGTGAAGGAAGGCGCCAAAGTCGTCGTCGCCGATGTGAACGAAAAGGGCGGTGAGGAGCTTGTAACCAGGATCAAAGATGCGGGAGGGGACGGGTTCTTCGCTCCATTGGACGTGTCCGACCGGGAACAATCAAGGAAGATGGTCGAGGCTGCCATGGAAAGATATGGCAAAATCGACGTGCTGATCAATAATGCAGGCATCACTCAGGATGCCTTCCTGTCCAAGATGACGGTCGAGCAGTGGGACAGGGTCATCGAGGTCGACCTCACGGGGGTCTTCAATTGCATTCAAGCAGTGGTCGGAGTCATGCTCAAACAGGAGAACGGCGTGATCATCAATGCCTCCTCCATCTCAGGGTTGTATGGAAATATCGGTCAGATCAATTATGCTTCGGCCAAGGCCGGATTGATAGGCATGACCAAAAGCTTGGCGAAGGAACTGGGGAAGAAGGGGATCCGGGTCAATGCCATAGCCCCCGGATTCATAGTGACTCCGATGACCGCGGCAGTGCCCAATAAGGTCCTCGAGATGATGAGGGAGAAGACCCCCCTGCGCAGGTTAGGCGAGACCATGGACGTCGCCTATGCATATCTGTATCTCGCCTCGGAAGAGGCCAGCTTCGTCAATGGGGCGGTCCTCTGCGTGGATGGTGGGCTGACGCTCTAGTCGATTGAGGAAAGAAGAATGAAGGATGCATCTATCCTATCGGCAAGAAGAACTGAGGTCGGGCATCCGGGGGCAGTCTGAGAGACTGCAGCCCTGGCCGGCTTGGCCCTGTTTTTGTAAAAGATGCTCTGGAATGGATGAACGACCAAAAAGGTGAGGTTGAAGGAATCGTGATTGGCGATGTCCTTCCAGCAGGTCACGACTAGAATGTGGCCATGGTATGAAAAAGGGGTGAGATGAAGATGAAGAGGAAGGGACTGGACGGCAAAGTCGCCTTGGTGACCGGGGGCTCCAGGGGAATAGGAAGCGCGATCGCGCTGAGATTGGCAGAGGAGGGTGCGGATGTTGCCATCAACTACCAGTACACGCAAGAGCGTGCTGAGAAATTATCCAGGCTCATAGATCAGATGGGCGCGGTAGACGAATTCGAAAAGATATCTCTGATGGTGGACCAGATGGACACGTTGGAGTCCGCGAAGGAAGTGACGGACAAGATCGAATCCATGGGTAAGCACTCTTGCATTTGCCAGGCAAACGTCAATGACCCTGAGCAGGTGAATATGATGCGGGACGACGTATTGAAACAGTTCGGCAGGATTGACATACTGGTCAACAACGCCGGCATAATCAGGGACAAATCCTTCACCAAAATGACCCCCAACATGTGGACTGAGGTCTTGACCGTGAACCTAGATGGCGCTTTCTACTGCACCAAGGCGGTCATAGATGGCATGCTGGGAAGGAAGTTCGGTCGAATCGTGAACATGTCCTCGGTAGTCGGGAGAATGGGCAACCGTGGGCAAGCCAACTATGCGGCCTCGAAGGCAGGATTGATCGGCCTCACCCAAGCACTGGCAAAGGAATTTGCAGGCAAGGGCGTAACTGTGAACGCGGTAGCGCCAGGATTTGTGGAAACCGACATGCTGAGATCCGTCCCGAAAGAGGTAATGGACAGAATCTTGGCCCAGATACCCCTCGGAAGGCTGGGGAAGGCATCTGAGGTAGCGGGTGCAGTGGCCTACCTTGTTTCGGAAGACGGGGATTACATTACCGGTCAGGTTATAGATATAAATGGAGGACTCTATATTTAAATGCGTGAAAATGGAGATCCTGCAGCGAAGCTAGATCACCAGAGCTCAATGAACACTTCCTTCTCCAGCTTCTGGAAGGCAATAGAGATGCCGTGAGGTTCGGGCTGTAGGATTCGCTCCGGTTTGAAACAAATTATTTCAAAATGCACGCTCGTTGATCGACTAGAAGTTCGAGGTAACCAGAATACAATTGAAGCGCGAAGGGATGAACAGCTCCTTCGATCTATCCAGATGTCTCATACGATGCTTCAATCCGTTGGATTTGCACTCTCGGCCCTCGCATCTTTCCTTTTTTCCCTAGGCCTAGTCTCCAGTTTTTAATCTCAGGAGATCTTCCTCCGGAACACGATCACGCTTGCGGTCAGGCTGATGGCACCAATGATGAATATGGCAACCAGGCATTGCCAAATGGCGGTCCAGTCGAAGCCTACGATGATCAATTTCTGATAGGCTATCGCGATGTAGGTGAACGGGTTCAAGTTCGCCACCTGCTGCACCCAGGAAGGTAGCAGTTCCACCGGGAGCACCGCGGCGGAGAGGAATAGCAAGGGGAAGGTCGTGAGCAGGCCGACCGAGAGCGTGGTCTGCGCGCTCTTGGTGGTAAGTGCCACGAACAGCGATATCCCAGACCAGGCGATGCCGAACAGCGCCGAGATTATCAGGATCATCACCCATCCCAGTAGTCCCGAAGCGACATGAACGTTAAGCGCCAGGCCGATGACCAGGATGATTACGACCTGGATCATGATGGTGATGGCGTCGCTGAAGAGCTTGCCGAACAGGATAGAGGATTTGCTGATCGGGGCCACGCGCATCTTGTCCATGAACCCGCTGTCCAGATCGTTCACCAGGCCGATGCCTGCCTGTAGCGCCGATGAAGCGATGGTTTGGATGATGACCGCGGCCGTGAAGTAGGTGGTATAGCTGCTCGTCCCAGTCAACTCCTCGAAGTTAGGGAGGCTGCCGATGGCCGAGAAAGCCTGAGTGAACAATAGGAACCAGACCAATGGCTGGATGAGGGAGAAGAATATGAAGATGGGCTGCCTCAGCAGCTTCGTGTTCCACCGCCCGAATATCGCGGCGACCTCCGAGCCCCATTCCATCCTCATGTTTCCCGCCTCCTCCTGCGGAAGCCTCGGCCTTTGACGGCTTGCTTCCTCTCCACCACATTCAAGGTCTTACCGGTCAGCTTCAGGAACACCTCGTCCAAGGTGGGCGCCGACAGGGTCAGCTGCTCCAGGCTCACTCCGGCGTTGTCGACAGCCCTCACCACCTGGGGGATCATGGCAGCGCCGTTCTGGGTCATGATCGTCAGACCGCTGTCCTTGGCCAATCCGACCGTGCAGGTGCCCATCTCCTTTACCCCCTGCAAGCCGGAGATCGCGTCCACTGCCTTCTGACAGGCCGTTAGGTCATCGGCCTTGAAGCGGAGGGTGATGATGTCCGCCCCGATCTTGGACTTGAGCTCGGTCGGCGTGCCCTCGGCCACGATCTTGCCTTGGTCCACGATGCAAAGGCGGTCCGCCAATCGATCCGCCTCCTCCATGTACTGCGTGGTCAGGAAGATGGTGATCCCCTGGCGGTTGAGCTGCTTGACGTACTCCCAGATGTCCAGGCGGCTCTGGGGGTCGAGGCCGGTGGTGGGCTCGTCCAGGAAGAGCACCTTGGGATCGGAGACCAAGGAGGAAGCCAGGTCCAGGCGCTTCCTCATCCCTCCCGAGTAGGTGGACAGACGGCGGTCGGCGGCCTCGGTCAGCTTGACGACTTTCAGGAGCTCGTCCACCTTCTGCTTGGCCTTCTGCTTGTCCATATGGTGGAAGCGGCATTGGAGCATCAGGTTCTCCCTGGCGGTGAGGTCGTCATCCACGCCCACCTCCTGGGAGGAGTAGCCGATTATCCTGCGTACCGCGGCCTGGTCCTTGTCGATGTCGAGGCCATCGATGGTCGCGGTCCCGGAGGTCTTGCCGATGAGGGTTGTGAGGATCTTGATGGTCGTGCTCTTGCCAGCTCCGTTCGGGCCCAGGAACCCGAAGATCTCGCCCTTGTTGACGGCGAAGGAGATGCCATCGACGGCCAGGATATCAGAGCCATAGATCTTCTTCAAGTCCTTCACGACAATTATCTCGTCCAAATTCTTTCACCCCGAAGGTCGAACTTGTTGGCAGTAGGCGTTCATTCAATTTACGCATTTCCTTGCCCTGAGGCACGAATCGCTTCGATACTTGCTCTGTCAAAGTGTAGGACGTCCCATGCTGAAAGTATTCCAATCGCTTTCCGTGCTATTGGGCAAGGTACGGGCAGGACGATACTAGGCTTTTGCTCCAAGGCTCATAAACAAGGATTTGGCAACATCATAAGTAAAGAAAAGTAGATGCAAAGTCGTGCTGCGCAACCGGGGGACCGCAAGCCGCTTCCTGCTAATCCTTGGATCGGTGGCCGCACTGGCCATCTTCTCCTCCACCATGTCCAAGAATCCCGCTTTGCCCCTATTGGCGCTGCAAATAGGCGCGAGCGACGCACAGATCGGGCTCATCTCGGCCATAAGCCCGATCCCAGGAATCCTGGTCAGCAGCGTGGCCGGGGCCTATTCCGACAAGCACGGCAGGTCCCGCCTCATCTTGATCTCGCTCCTCATTTTCGCCACCGCGCCCTTCCTCTACATCTTCGTCACCCAGGTCTGGCAGCTAGCCTTCGTGAGGTTCTACCATGGGTTCGCCACTGCCATGTTCATGCCAGTGGCCATGGCAGCGGTGGCGGACCGCTTTCATCCATCGAACCGAGGCCAGGCGCTGGGGACCTACTCTTCCTTCACCATGGTGGGCCGGTTCGTCGCGCCCTTCCTTGGAGGAGCGTTGATCTTCTATGCGAGCTTCACCTCGCTCTATCTGGTGATCGGTTTCTCGGCAATCTTTGCCCTCCTGCTCTCGCTAATGATACCCTGGGAGGCGAAGGGCACGGTCATGAATGCCAAGAGGTTCGAGGGATCGACGGTCTCGGCCCTGAAGGAGGTGGTGAGGGAGCGCAAGATCATGGTGACCTCCTCGATGGAGGCGCTGCAGTACTTCGCCGTGGGCGCCTTCGAGGCGTTCTTGCCCATCTATATGGACAAGATGCTGCATTTCAATGCGCTGCAGATAGGGTTCGTCATGGGCATACAGGTGGCGTCCATGCTCCTGGCCAAGCCCCTCATGGGAAGGCTGTCCGATCGACGTGGGAGGGTCCCGTTCATCATCGGTGGCTTGCTGCTCGGGGCGGTCACCATAGTCCTGATGCCCCTGACCCCCAACCTGTTCGTGCTGGCGGCGCTATCCATAGGGTTCGGGCTCACGGTGGCAACGGTCACGGCATCCACCTCCGCCCTGGTGACGGAGATTGCTGGCTCGTCGGCGCATGGGTCGTCCATTGGCGTCCTGAGCTCCGTGATGGACATAGGGCACTCGGTCGGACCGTTGGTGACCGGCATGGTGGTCGGAGCCGTCTCCTTCATGGCCGGCTTCGGCCTGGCGGCCGTCCTCTTGGTCGTGGGCGCCATCTTCTTCGCCGTGGAGATGGGCGCGCCGATCGCGAAGAAGGCATGAGGCGAGCACGGGATGTTGTCCCACTTCACTCGCTGGGCTTCGTTCTTCTCTTCCTAAAATAAAGGTAGTAGAAAAGCAGGCCCGCTACCGCAATGATGACGATTATGGTGAGGAGGTTGAAGCTGGCCTGGATGATCTCATAGTTGGCGCCAAGATAGTATCCGGCATAGGCCAGGGCATAGCACCAGGGCAAGGAGCCGAGGAAGGTGAGCACCAGGAAGACCCAGAAATTCATCTTGGCGAAGCCCGCTGGAATGGAGATGAAGGTCCGGACCACGGGGAGAAGCCTTGAGCCGAAGACGACCACAGCCCCGTACTTCTTGAACCAGACCTCCGCGGCATCGATGCTCGACTCGTTTAGCAAAAGGTACTTGCCATATCTCTTGATGAAGGGCCTGCCCCCATAATCCCCTATCCAATAGGCAATGGCCGACCCAGCTACGCACCCCAAGGTCCCTGCCATCCCCACCCAGAACAGGTCGAGCTTGCCATCGTATGCCAACCAGCCTCCGAAGGTCATCACTATCTCGCTGGGGACCGGTATGGCCATGCTCTCCAAGGTCATGAGCAGGAAGATGCCCGCATAGCCGACGGCTTCGATGAAGTCGTAAACGACCTGGATGCCCCAGGAGATGAGGTCCATAGAGGACTTGTATTGCAGTTTGCGTTAAATTACTTCGTCACAGCCAGCTTACCAAGACCTGATCGAGGCATGCCAGAGCTCACATTCACCTCACCTTTTAAAAAAATAAGCGTGGAGGTCGAGCCTGGCAAGAGCCTGATCTTGATCATTCATCAATCCTTTTTTTCGGGTCTTCCTTGTCCACGATGACTATTGCTGGCCCTATGCCCCTCCTGCGGTGGACGTACTGCCTCAAATGGAATACGGGATGCGCCAGGAAGGCTGTCCTCTACCTGGCGGCCCTGCACAGAATGTCCTCCTCCGAGAGGAAGGCCGTCTAGGCTTCGGAGAGCTCCTTCTTGGGAGAGAAGCAGGAGTAGGCTATCACCCCGACCCTGAGCAGCGCCAACGATATCGCTATCGGCATCGGGGCCGTTGCCATTTTGGCGGTTGCCGGGGCTGCCATGGTGATTATGAGAAGACGAAAATGTAACCTTTTCAACTTCTTCTCTCTTTTTTCTTAGGATGTCATGAGGCCCAGAACATAATAATTCCAAGCGAGATGTGATTATCTTGGCCCCAGACAAATCAGAAGGCGATAATATCTTCCGAGGATGCCGTGAGGTTCGGTCTTAAAAAAATGAGCTAGACCTCCACCATCCCGTAATGCCAACCCTTATTAGGGGATTGTAGCCAAGTATTTTCGGTGGATGATGGGGCAGGATCAAGCTTTAAAGCTGGCTGAAGAAGAAAAGAAGGAGTTATCTATTGGTCTGCTCCGCTCTTGGTGGTTGGAGGCAGCACAAGCATTAGTGGACGTAGTTGGAAGTGATGATGCCTTAAGCTTCCTCAAGCCTTATTCTCAACATGCGGGGAAGGCAGCCCGCAGGGTCTACCAGAGCATAATAAACCGCACTCTAGATGGGTATGAAGCATCGCAGGCGGGCGGTTATTTGTTTTTTTGGCTAGGCGGAAGATTCACCCCTCTCTACCGCGAGGATGACGGTTCCGGAATTGGTGAGTTATACGACTGTGCCACTTCCGGCATTTGTAAGGAGGCATGTATCGTCTGTTGCTCGATTATGCCCTTGACCTGGCTGAAGGAGTTGAACCCAGACTGGGAAATCCGCCTGACGCGCTCGCTCAGCTGGGGAGATGGGTACTGCCAATGGACGGTCTGGAGGAGGGGGACCAGTGCCCGGGTCGAGGCTGTTGAGGAAATGCGGATCCCTGAGGACAAGACCTTCCGGGATCCCTTAGACGAACCTACTAGAAATTATCTCGGTCTAGCTTATGCTGGAGAGTATTGGGTAATGGCTACACGGGCAATTCTAGATAGCCCAGGGCGATGTGAAGGGATAGAAGACCTCAACCATCGCATGCGACTCTCCGGTCTTTCTGTTGGGATTAGAGCAAGAGAGAGAATGCGAAAGGAGAATCGAACAATAACGATCTATAACATCATCCAGTTGATTTCCGAACTCCATCATAGGAAAGGGGAGATAACCGCGGAGGACGAAAGGGTGGAGTGCATAGTGGAGGAGTGCCCCTTCGCTGGGAGCGCACCTCCCGAAATCTGCCTCCAATATGAGGCTTTCTTCAACGGCATCTGCGAGGCCATCGATCCCGATTACACGTTCGCCTATGACCGCATGATGACCAAGGGCGACCCGACATGTCATTGGGTCGTGAGGAAGAAGCAAGATTCAGAGATCGACAAGATCAAGGAACAAGCATCCTACGATGACCCGGCCAGAGCACTCGCTTTGAGATTCGCCAAGGGGGAGATTTCTCATGAGGAGTTCGACCGGGACATGGAACTGCTCAGGAAGCACAAGATGGTGAAGCAATGACAGAAATTAAAAGCAGAGAACAGTACGTAGCTGAAGGTGGGACCAATTTACCTCAATACAGTCCTTTAATAATGTGGCCCTATGATTGCGCCATAAATGCGTTCAGAGCCATACTAAACGAGGTTGGCCTGAATCGAACCATTGAAGCGACAAAACATTACAATGAAGCCTGGGGTAGGGCCGTCGTTGGAATGGTCAAGGAGAGATTCGGCCCTCAAGCGAACGATTTAGAGACACTCGCCATGACTGGATATTATGCACACAGCTGCACCTCAATGGGCCATATCAAGCCTTTAGAAATTTGGGAAGGGGGTGCGATTGCTGAACTGTTCGCTTGTCCCAATCCTGGTATGAATGCACCGCCTGAGATGTGCATAGCGATGTCGCACGTAATGTCAGGAAGCTTCTGTAAATTCGTCAATCCTAGCTATGAAGTCATTTATACTCACCATATGGGGAATGGCGATGATTGCTGTCGTTGGGTAATAAAGAAAAAGAGCAGCAAATATACTGTAGATGACCTTGGAAGATTAAAGAAGACCATTCCGCTCGACTTGTCCATGGAGGAAAGGCTTTCGTGGTCCTCTAGGATGGTGGTAATGTCACAACTATTCAACTTCACTTCTGTATTGAAAGATTTGGTCGGCTCTCAACGCACCTTGGATCTGTTAGTACCAATGGCAAGGCAGACCGGGCTAAGAGTTGGAACCATGATGAAGGGTGGAGCGGATGGTAGAGGTGACCTCCCCATGATCAAGGAGAAGATGGAATTCCTTGGTTCCGTAATCCAACAAAATGGGATGCCATCAATTATTTCAGGCTCAAGCCTTGAAAGGGAAATCACTGATTGTCCATTGAAGGGTGCTCCGCCTGAAGTATGCAAGCAGTTCGAAGGCGTATTCAACGGCGTCTGCGAGGCCATAAACCCTGACTACGAGTTCGCATATGATTGGATGATGTCCAAGGGCGATAGTACCTGCCATTGGGTCGTGAGGAAGAAGTCCGAGGTAGGGAAATCAAAAACACAGGTATCTATTGAGGACGACTCACTTGGATACTGAGGTCATTGTTGAAGGATGCGTGAGGCTCAGACCATAGGTTCACGAGCGAGATGTGATGGATTTGCACCCAAGCTAAGTCTGAAGGGTGTGAGTTCGTGCCCTCCGCTGAAGCCTAGAATAACTCCTCCAACAAGTTGATATAATTATTTTAATCACTCTCCCCTTTCACCAAGAGAAGATCACATGAAAACGCCATCGCCTGATTTCAGAGATAATATCCTCCAGACAATCGGCAATACCCCCTTGGTCAGGATAAACAAGCTTAACCCGAACAAGAACGCGGAGATATTCGCCAAGGTAGAGGGATTCAACCCTACAGGAAGCATAAAGGACAGGATCGCACTGAGCATGATCCATCAGGCAGAAGAGGAAGGTTCGCTCACTAAGGGCAAGATCATCATCGAACCAACATCGGGAAACACCGGAGTGGCTCTAGCGATGATCGGTGCGATCAAGGGGTATGATGTGGAAATAGTAATGAGCGACGCCGTCTCGGTAGAGAGGCGGCAAATGATCAAAGCATTCGGCGGGACCGTCACCTTGAGCGAAGGTAAATACGGCACAGACGGTGCCATTAGGAAAGCAAGGGAATTAGTCAAGGCAAACCCTCAGAAGTACTTCATGCCGGACCAGTTCTCCAACCAATATAACAAGAATGCACATTACAAGACGACCGGCGATGAGATTTGGAGGCAAACCAGAGGCAAAGTAGACTATTTTGTATCTGCGATAGGCACTTCTGGTACGATAATGGGCGTAGGCAAGGCCTTAAAGGAACATAATCCGAAAATAAAGATCGTCTGCGCCCACCCTGTCAAAGGACACTATATCCAGGGATTGAAGAATATGGAAGAAGCCATCGTCCCGGCCATATATGACCCCACCCAAATTGACACCACCATCATGGTCGAGACTGAAATGGCTTACGAGATGACCCGTCAGATCGTCAAGCAGGAAGGAATCTTCGTTGGCATGAGCAGCGGTGCCGCAATGTACGCTGCCATCGAAATGGCCAAGCAAATAGAGTCAGGTGTTATTGTAACCATTTTTCCTGACCGGGGTGAAAAATACCTAAGCACCAAATTATTTTCAGTATAAATCTTGATGCTCTGGCTTAAAGAAGATAAGTAGAGGAGGGGGTGAAAGTGAGCTATCACCATTATCTAAAATGATAATGATTAATATCGCTTGAATTTTAAGAATGTAATAAGTAAAGATGGAATGCTGAGTGCACACCTAATAATAAATTCCTATCTTCTTTCCACAGAAGGGGCAGAAATCTATCTGAAATTTCGACTCACCAATATATGCCAGAGGGGTATCATCGATGTCAATCCATATTGGAGGGTATTCCCTTGATATCAATTCCTCCATTCTATGGCAGCAAGCAGCTATCTTTGGCATTATTTACACCATATTTACCATATCTAATCAACCAAACCGGCCATCACCATGATTGTTACGAGGAGTTGTCTCCATCTGGAGATCGGTTGGATATGCTATTGGGTGCATTTGGCAAGTAAAGGTGCCCTTGTTGAAGGTATATCGTAACTCATCGACGGCGCAAATGTAATACCTTTCTTTCTTCCCTCGGTACACTTCCACTTCTTTAATGAAGGCGAGCAGTCCGATACTGGCCATTTTGCTCACTCGACGATAAGCGACTGCGATCGGTATCTCGCAGATCTCGCTAATCTGCTGAATGCTCAAAGGCCTCCCATAGGTGGCGCTCATGACTTTCGAAACGTACTCATCGGCCATGAATCGACAGATTTCATCATAATGGTGGGAAGGCCCATTCATAGTAGCATCCATGATATTATCGAGGAAAGGCGATGCTATATCGTTTACCTGCTGGCTATCAAATTAGATAATTATGATCGGACCATTATCTAAGTTGATAACACTCTACCTCTAGCCATAAGAAAACGATTGGAGCTGACTAATCGCAGAACATCAACGATTTTAATTAGCGCAATCCAGAGTAAATAGTGCAGCTTCGGATTGATTTATTTGTTGGTCGGTCGCTTCACCTGTAGTTGCCTTCCCCTTGCAGCAGAAACATCGGCCAACCCTGGGGAATCTGGCGAAAGTGGGGATGCCGTGAGGTTCGAACTCTTGAAATCGAGTGCCTCGCTCATGGTAAAGTGGCCGAAGTGCGTGTCGGAGCACGCCAATTTGTTTTCTATTCAGTACAGCTCGATTCACTCCCGAGCGTTCCTAGCTCTCCTCAGATCAGGCCATATCTTTAACCCACGTTGAGTGGCCCTCACCATCACTTTGGTTGCCTCTCCCCTCTTATTCTCCATCATCGCTCTGGTTGGATCTTCCTCCTTATATCTCTCTACAAAACCAAATTTTTCGAGGTCGGTGACCTCGCGAGAGACCTGGCCACGGTCCCTGCCAAGGGTGTCATCGATTTCCGCTAAGGGCTTCGGGCCATCGCCCAGGAGTAATAGGATTTCCTCTTGGCAGTCGTTAAGGCTCGCGCCTAATTTCTCCCCCTTCCCCGAGTCCTCTTCGATATTCTCACCCTCGAACGTTAATGAGAAGTCAACGCCTAATTTTAATCATATCGACACCTTTTATATTTCTGCCGTTCGTCCCATCCCTTGATAAGGTATGTTTAACACAAACTAACTCAACAAAATTCTTAGTATTATCTAATCAGATAATTATAAAATAATTAGTAATGAGGATTCCTGGAGGTTAGGGCCATTAATTCATGGAGCGTGAAGTGGGGAATTCGCTGAAACGGTTAAATAGCCTCCATATAATTGAGGCCAGGGGTTCAAGATGGTTGATGCGGTAATTGAGGTGCGCAACCTCGTGAAGCGGTATGGCAGCTTCACCGCGGTGGACAACATAAGCTTCGAGGTCATGAAGGGCGAGGTGTTCTCGCTGCTCGGGCCTAACGGGGCGGGGAAGACCACCACGGTGGAGATAATAGAGTGCCTGCGCAGCCTGACCTCGGGAGAGGTTCGCATCCTGGGAATGGACGTCAACAAGGAGGCCTTGAAGATCAAGGGCAGGATCGGCGTCCTCCCCCAGGAATTCAACGCCTTCGACTTCTTGACCGTCAAGGAGAACATCGATTACTTCGGCGGCATGTTCCGAAAGAGCCTGCCGGCCGACGAACTCATAAAAGCTGTGGACCTAGGCGAGAAGAGGGACGTCTGGTTCAAGAAGCTCTCAGGGGGGCTGAAGCAGCGCGTGGGCGTGGCCATCTCCATGGTCAACGA
>CAYHAO010000041.1:0-14422 GCA_964354665.1 uncultured Methanomassiliicoccaceae archaeon
TGGTGGGTCTGCCCGAATTTGAATCGGGGTCTCAGGCTCCCAAAGCCCGAAGGATGGACCAAGCTACCCCACAGACCCATGCATCCAGCATAGCCAGGTTCCCTGGCCTATCGCTCTCAGCCCTCGGAAGATGCGCCCCCTCCTATATTATCGTTGCTCGGAACGCGAACGAATCCTTTTAATCGCTTCTTAGCCTTCGATGAGTGGATGAGGAAGCTGGTCGTCGCGGTCATCGCAATAGTGGTGGCCATAATCGCCATCATCGCCTTTACGGGCTTTCTTAACCTGGCCGTGAAGATGGGGTTCACCGCCGATGATCTCGTGACTCCTAATTCAACCACCATCACCCGATCCGTTGGCCACGCGCCATACCCTGCCACGGACGTTCGCCAGATGGCCAATTGGGGAGTTACCTGGGAGATACCCGAGGATGGCGTTTACTCGGGTTTTGGAGGTATTCTATGGCTATCTCTCAACAACTATGACAACAGGGACATTTGGGTCTACAAGATGTCTTTGACCTGGACTGGGACCAATGCCACCTATTCCAAGGAGACCGGAATTTTAGCTGTCGGCGGGGAGGAGACCTTAGTGGGCCTATTGCCCTTCGGCGCGCCCCTTGACCCAGGCCCTCATCCGTATGAGATAAGGCTGAGCGTGGCGGTGCAGAGCGCGACAGGTTATTGGTACGATTGGGGGAACCTGTTGGCCGCGGACAACAACTACTTCGACGTTCAGTCGACTCCAGTATCGGCCGGTTGGAACACCGACGTCAACCCCATCAGCTACTATGACAAGGTCAACCAAAGGGTGAGCGTGACTGCGGTCAGCTCTGTCATAGCCCAGATACATGTAAGTTACCCAGGAGATTACGACGTCCTCCAGATCTGCGAGGCGTATGAGTGGGTCCGGACCAATGTGGATTATGCCGGCGAGGCTGGCGACTATTGGCAGAGCGCCAAGGAGACCATGACCGCCATGAGCGGGGACTGCGAGGACCATGCCATCCTCATGGCCAGCATCGTCAAGGGGCTAGGGGGCAACGCCCGGGTCAACGTGATCAACGGCCACGCCTTCCCCACCGTGTTCGTCGCCCAGAACCAGAGCGGCCTGGCGGCGGTCGAGACCTCGGTCAATAGCTACTATTGGACGCCATCTGGCTCCCTTCGCATCAACTACCTCATCGATGACCTGGGGTATTGGATGGTCATCGACACCACCGGTGAGCCGTACGTCGGCGGCCTGCCCGCCTTGTGCAGCTATGCGTCCCCTGGTCCATGGCCAGGGACGTGGACCTTCTCCGACTCGGACTTCCTCATAACCATCGATGCCACCGGCACATCCTCCTCGCCATTCAGCGTGTTCTAGGATCGCTTGAGGCAACAGGACCCGCTCATCGGTTCGCGGGCCGACCGATTATCTCGCGGACGGCGCGCCTCACCGCCGCCTCACTATTGAGTCTCGGGCTCCAGCCGACGGAAGCGAGCTTTTCCACTGAGAGCAGCATGTCCTTTACGTCGCCGACCCATCCGCGCCCTCCCATCACCCCACCGGTCCAGTGGTACTTGACGTCCTGCAGGCCCATCTCCTCCACCACGATGTCCGCGATCCTGAGCACGTTCATGCGATCGCGCGAGCCGATGTTGTAGATCTCCACCTGGTCCTTGGCCCGCTCCGCGCCCACCACCATGGCATCGACGCAGTCGGAGACATGGACATAGGACTTGTTGGTCCCCGGCTCCGCCCCCAAAATCTCCAGGTAGTCGGGCTGCTCGCGCAGCTTGCGAATGAAGTCGTGAAGCACGTTGTGCGTGCTCCTCGTGCCCACCACGTTGGCGAAGCGGTACAACACCGCATTCATGTCGAAGGTATGGCAATAGGATGCGATCAGCGCCTCGCAGGCCAGCTTGCTGGCACCGTAGATGGAGATCGGCACCAAAGGTCCGTACTCCTCGGGCGTGGGGATCACCGTGGTCTCGCCATAGACCGTCGAGGTCGAAGGGAAGATGACGTCCAGGACGTCGCCCCTGGCGCACTCCTCCAGCAGGCGATAGGTGACCTCGATGTTCTGCTCGAAGTGCACGTGGGTGTTGGAGGCCCCAAGCCTGACGTCGGGGTTGGCGGCGAAATGGCATACCACTTCGACCCCCATGAGCAGGTGCTTCAGGTCCAGGTTGAGCAGGTCGCCCTCCACGAAGGTGAACCCCTCCTTAGCCAGGGCCCCCTCCATGAAGGCCTTGCGGCCGGCGGAGAGGTTGTCCACGCCGACGACCTGGTTGCCCAGGCGCAACAGCTCCTCGGTCATGTGCGAGCCGATGAATCCGGCGCAGCCGGTGACCAGCACCTTTCGTCCTCTCAGCTTCATTGGCATTCCTCCCTCCCTTCATCTCAATTGTCTTGCCAAGCTCTTAATGGCTTTTCCACGATGCGAAACGAGGTTCTTCTCGGCCAGGGGCATCTCCGCGAAGGTGCGCTCCTCCCCCGCCGCCGCGAACACCGGGTCGAAGCCGAACCCCCCTTGGCCGCGCATCGCCTCGATGATGCGCCCATCGCACCTCTCGGTGAGGATGATGTCCTTCCTACCTTCCAGGCTGCAGCCGACGCAGCACTCGAACCTGGCGGAACGAACGCTCACCTCCTTCATGAGCTTGAGCAGCCCTTCGCATCCCAGGGTCTTGAGGACGTAGGAGGAGTACACGCCAGGGAAGCCCTTCAGCGCGTCGACGAAGAGACCGGAGTCATCGATGATGAAGTCCTTGACCTTTTTATCGCGGATCTGCCTCATGCAGTCGACCACCACCTCCTCCAAGGTGTCGGCCTGGACCTCCTCCACCTCCAAGAGAAGATGAACGACCTCGTAGCCTAGCGGCTCGAGGGCGGCGCGGAACTCTCTCAGCTTACCGAGGTTGGAGGTGATGAGCTGCACCTTCCTCAAGTGTAGCGCCCCCTCTCCTCGATGTCCTTGATCTTGGACACGACCCTCTTGGCCTCAGGGAAATGCTTGGAATAGGAACCGAGGACGACGTCGAACTTGTGCACGCGCTCGGAATGCGCCGACTGGAACGCCTCCTTGAGCAGGTGCAGGTCCACGCCCATCTCCTCGAACTCCGCGTTCCTCCCGCCCAAGGAGAAGTCGATGAGCCAGATCTTGCCGTCCCTCAGGATCATGTTGGAGGTCGTCAGGTCCCCGTGGGTCATGCCTGCCTGATGCATCAAGGCGACAAGGCGACCGATCTCCTCGCAGATGCGGTCCGCCTCCTCGTCGTCGACCTGGAGGAGGGCGTCCTTGACCCTCTCCCCCTCGATCTCCTCCATCACCATCTCCGCCTGCTGCACGTCGATGTCGTAGATGATGGGGGTCGGTACTCCACACCTCCTCGCCTCCTGCAACAGGCGCGCCTCGTTCCTGGTCCGCGAGGTCCTCAGGCTCGCATCCAAGCCAGGGTGGCGGTATCCCTTGACCACCCGGCTCTTGACCATGACCTTCCTTCCCTTCCAGACCCCTCGGCGGATCTCCGCCTCGGCGCCGCGCCTGACCACTTCCACGGGGCCAAGAAACGCTCCGCCTCTAATAATCTTTTCAGCTGGCGTCTCTGGGGGCGAGGCCGAGGAATTCGTCCAGCTCGGACCCCAGGTCCCGGGAGCAGACAGGGCGATGCTCCTCGGGCAGGGCGTTGAACACGGGTGGAAGCAGGTATCTTTCGTCCAAGAGGACGATGGCCGCCCGGTCCTTCTCCGAGCGGATGGCCCTCCCCGAGGCCTGGAGCACCTTGGCGATGGCCGGATAGGTCTGCGCATAGAGCTTGGCCTTGGACGGCCCGAACTTCTCCGCCAGGCGCGATGTGAGAGCGTCCAGCTCCTCCGAGGGTGGGGAGAGGGGAAGGCCGACCACGACCACGGCCGAGAGCAGGTTGTCGTAGAAGTCCACTCCTTCGGTGAAGCTGCCGCCGATGGAGGCGAAGAGCGCCCTGCCGCCCTCGCGCCTCATCTCCAGCACCATGGCCTCGCGCTCGTTCTTGCTCAGCTCCCTGGAGTCCGCCAACACCTTCTTGCCCAGGGAGGAGTGGCGCAGCTGGAACATCACCGCGGACATGAACTCATAGGAAGGGAAGAACGCTACGAGGTTCCCCGGCACATGATCGCACACCTCTTTCAGCCTCCGGGAGATGCTTTGGTACATCCCCTCCGACCGCTGCTGGAAGCGCGAGCTGACCCCGGCCACAGCCCGCACCAGCCGGTTCTCGCTCGGGAAGGGGGTGGGGTACCTGCGGCAGGCGGAGCGCTCCTGCATTCCCAGCATCTCCGCGAACATCTCCGGCGGGTGCAGGGTGCCGCTCATCAACAGAGCGCAGCGAACCTTCTCCAGCACGGGCGCGGCAACCAATGACGGATCGAGCAGCCGGCAATGGAGCGAGGCCGGGTCCCCTCGAAGGAAGCGCACGCTCCCCTTGCCGAACGCCGACCACAGGGCGAGGAACCTGGCCAGCTCCTGGGGTCCGGACCGGCCGTCCTCCCCCACCTCTTCCGCCAGCTCCTGGGCGAGCCCCGAGGATCCCGTCCCGCATTTCTCCTCCATGCTCTCGTCCAGCTCCCAGGGATCGACCCTCCGCCTCTGCCCTTGCTTGCAGATCTCTCGGAACGCGTCACGGACCACCTCCACGTCGCACCTTAGGCGCCTCAGGCGCGCATCGCTCAATGCCAGCGAGAAGGACCGCTCGTTGAGCTCGGCGCTATGGTTGTCCATGATCCGGGTCGTCAGATTGTGGGCCTCGTCCACCACCAGGCAGGTGGAGGCCAGCTCGCGCCCGGTGCGGGCCATGAGCCCGTCTCCCATGGTGAACACATGGTTGAAATCGCAAACGGTCACGTCCGCCATCCTCAGCGCCTTCAATGACGCGAGATAGGGGCAGGCGCCGAGCCTGAGGCAAAGGCCCACCGCCTCCTGCACATGGAGCGGGTAATCCAGCAATCGCCCCGCCGCCTCATCGACGCGCACGTTTCTGAAGTAGCATTGCGTCCCGTCCTGGCAGGGCGACCGGCCGCCCCTTCTCTGAGCAAGGCACATGCTCTCCCGGGCCACGATGTCCACGGCCGCCAGCTTCCGCTTCCTCCAGATCTGCCGCAGGCATTCGATGGCCGCGGCGTGCTGGGAATGCTTGGAGGTCAGGAAGAAGAGGAATCCCTGGTTGGCCAAAGAGCATTCCAGCCCCGCGGCCAGGGAGACGGCGGTCTTGCCCATGCCGGTGGGGGCGTGGGCCAGGAGGTGGGTGCGGCTGGCGAAGCAGGAGCGCGCTTCCTCCAGGAACTGGTCCTGGCCCTTGCGGGCCCTCTCGAAGGGGAACAGGTCGGTATCAGCCCGCTCCTGGCAGGCAGGCTCGGTGGCTTCCATGCGGCTATGGAACCCTGTCTTTCGCCAGGAATAGCTTGGCGCTAAGCGTAAGCTTCCTGCAAAAGAACATATTGCCCTACCATAATCCGCCGGACCAAATATGGATGGAGCCCAAGCGCCACCCAAGGGAAACCGCACCGCCTGGAGCATGGCGTTGATCGTGTTCGCGGTCACGCTGTCCGCCTACATCGCCAGGGTCAACGTGAGCGTGGCCCTTCCCTACATCAGCCAGGACTTCGGCTGGGACAAGGTGGAGGCGGCTATATATGGAGGTCTGCTCCTGGGCATCTTCCTCGCGGGCTACGGGATATCGAACATCTTCCTGAGCCCGTTGGTGGACCATTTCGGGCCGCGCAAGAGCCTGCTGGTGGCGGTCGCGATATTCAGCGTCCTGACCTTCCTGACCGGGTTGGTGGGTCTGGTGTTCTCCTTCCTGATCATCGCCCGCATCCTCCTCGGCTTCTCGCAGGGCATCGTCTACCCCAGCGCCAGCAAGGTGACCCAGGCCTGGTTCCAACCCAGGCAGCGCTCCAGGGTCAACGCCCTGCACCTCAGCGCCATGGAGTGGTCCAACCTCCTGGTCCCGATCGTCCTCATCCCCATCATCATCCTCACCGATTGGAGGTACGCGTTCTTCGCCGTGGGCCTGCTCTGCGCCCTGGTCCTCATCCCGGTTTTCTTCTACCTCCGCGACTGCCCCGAGTGCGAGCGCATTCGCATGCACGAGCATGAACAACCCCTCGGGGAGCTGATGCGCAAGGCCATGAGGGACCTGAGGGCCGCGACGAAGATAAAAGGCATCCTCATCCTTTCCGCGGCGGATGCAGCTGGGAACCTGGTATGGTGGGGCATCTCCCTCTGGCTGCCTAGCTATCTCTTCGCTATCGGATTGACCCAGACGGAGGTGATATGGGTCGCCTCGCTCCCTTATCTGGGAGGGATCGCGGGCCTTCTGATAGGCTCTTATCTCAGCGATAAGACCGGCAAGGTGATATGGCTCACGTTCGCCTTCCAGATGGTGGGTGCGCTGGCCGTGCTCCTGCTGATAGGCACGGCCACCGCGGCGGCGATCATGATGGTGCTGGCCATCCTGTTCTTCTTCATCGCGCTCTTCCCCCCGAACGCCTTCACCCTGCTCCAGGGCATCGCGCCCCCGGAGCTAATGGGGAGCGCGACCGGGCTGATGAACGGCATCGCCGTGGGAATGGGAGTCTTCGGCCCCATCATCCTGGGCATGGCCGTGGCCGCCACTGGCAGCTACAACGCAGGGTTCATCATCATGGCGCTGATGCAGGTGCTGTCCGCCGTCCTGCTCATCTGGTTCGCAAGATCGCGCAGGTCTAAGGTTAAGACTGGGCGTATCCTTTAGCCCGAACCTCACGGCATCCCTACTTCCCTAGGTTAATGCTCATAACACATAATTAGTGTAATAATAAGTGACTGCACAGATGGCGATACCAATTGTGAATGCCACCGCCACCGCTAGCCATCCTTTTCCATTGTCGGTCATCTTTTAACCTCCTTGACAGATAAGTTGTTCAAATCTCCCTGAAAATATAATGGTATTTGTCTAAATTACAAGGGTTTCTTGGATAATATCCGAAAAAGGTATTCGGCCTCCCTTTACCTGACCTCATAATCCGAACCTCACGGCATCCCTGTATGTTCTGTTCCTTTGTCTGATGTTCAAATGAAGGTATATCTGGGTCGTAAGCGATTATCGGCTCGATTTCGGGCATTTTCAACCATGAGCCAGTCATTCGGGTGGGTTAAAATCCACATTAACCCACTGCAAGATAAGGAAGCGAGGCTGGCTGGTATTTTTATCATTCGCGGGATTCAGCTTCCTGAGCTAGAGATGCAAAGATTATCATTCCCCAGGAGGTTTCCTGTACGTGGACAAGGTCGCCTTCGGCTGCAGTTCCTTGGATGAGCTAATGGAAGGAGGAGCGGAATCAGGGAGCGTCACCCTCATCTACGGCGAGGCCGGGACGGGGAAGACCAACCTCTGCCTGGTCCTGGCAAGGAACGTGGCCCGACGGGGAAGGAAGGTCGTTTACCTTGACACCGAAGGCCTGAGCCTGGAGCGCTATCGCCAGGTATGCGGTGACGACTATGAGTCAGTGCTCAAGTCGACCTTGGTGTTCGAGGCCCACTCCTTCGATGACCAGGAGAAGATGGTGGACCGCGCCATCAAGCTGGCGGAAGGGAACGTGGACGTGGGCATGATCGTGGTCGATTCCATCTCCATGTACTATCGGCTGACGAGCAGGGAGGACAAGGGGGAGCGCAAGTCCCTCACCTCCCAAAGCCTCAAGCTCCTGGGGGTGGCGAGGGGCCGGGACATCCCCGTGCTCATCACCTCCCAGGTCTACACCGACGTGGAGAAGGGCACCTTCGAGCCATTGGGCGGGCACTCGCTCTTGCACAACGCCAAGACCCTCCTGAAATTGGAGAAGGTGTCGATGGGCAGGAGGCGGGCGGTGCTCATGAAGCATCGCCACATCGAGGAGGGCAGGAGCGCGGAGTTCCGGCTGGTCCGAGAGGGCATCGAGTGCTGACGGCCGATGGTTACACTGGGGCATTGCCCGGCCTTGAGGGCGACAGCTTTCTATCAAAATCATTTTATCCTAACTTCTGCGTAATAAAAAGGGGGCATTCATTGAAGAAGTCTTTATTGGTCATCCTGGTCGTAGCAGTCGTGGTAATTGCCTCCATTATAGGCGCCTTCGCCTTCCTATCGAACAGCACGGATCCCACTGAGACCGTGGAGCAGTTCACTGTCGGCTCTCAGGGTGGCAATTTCAGTGCCTTCGGGTCCACGGTCGATCTGAACATACCAGATGGAGCCTTGGGTACCCAACAGATCATCAGCGTCAAGAGGGCGACACCGTCGAACTCCTCCTTCATCCCGGGGACCGCCTTCGACCTTGGGCCCACCGGATTAACGTTCCTCAAGTCGATTCAACTGAAGACATCCTATGATCCTTCGAAGATACCTGGCGGTCACAGCGAGAGCGACCTGTCCCTGGCTAGGCTGGAGAATGGAAAGTGGACGACGCTGGGAGCGAGCGGGGTTAATGAGACCTATGATGAAGTATGCGGCCTCACCTCGAGCTTCAGCACCTATGCGGTGGTGGTAAACACCACGAAGGTATCGATCAACGGCCCGAACTACGCATATCCCAATGGGAGGACGGAGCTGACATTCTCCTTCCCGTCCCCCATGCCTCAGGACGTGATCGCTTATCGTGCCACATGGTCGGAATCCAGCAATAATGGCTTCCTGTGGGTGACGACCAACGAGGGAGGAGGGACTGCATACGCGTACGTTGACGTACTTTATATAAACGGGGCTCCAGAGGACGGTTCGCGCGTCTACTTCCAACCCTTTGATGACGCGCCCCTCAGCACGTCAGCCACGGTGCGGCTCAACGTGACCATCACCTTCGATTTTACGTTGAGCGGTAAGTATTATCATTACGGCCAGGCCTCGACATTAATCGAGATTAATTACCCTATTGCAGAGATCTTCCCCGATGAAGGTGATTGCGCCCCCGGCGGTCAGGTCATCCTCACGCCCGATGTCTCAAGAACGCCCTCTGGCTTCATCCCATCGTGGCATTGGGATACGGACGGGGCAAATGGACTACTATGGGAGGCGGGAAAGGACCCGGAGTCGACCCCAGGCGTATCCACCATCAGTAAGTCCAACGCCTCCTACGTGATCTTCAAGGCAAACCACGACGCCCAAGGAGGGGCGGTGGAGCACGTGACCCTTCAGGTCTGGGTGAATCATCCGCAATCAGGGATCATGGCTGTCGGGCAGGGGCGGTCCAACATCACCATAAAGGATAAGGCGGTCAGCATCGAGCTGGGCTATCCTGCCATGATCGAGGTGAGGAAGCAGGAAGCGGCGTCACTCGAAGCGGTAACGAGCGGCGCACCGGCGGGAGATAAGATCTACGTTTGGAACACCACCGGCAATTTCGGAGGTTTCGGCCAGGACTGGCCATCAACCCAGATGAGCTACCAGTCCAGCAGCCGTTACGCCTACTATTCTGGGAATGGTCTAGGTGCGGACGGGGACAAGGACAGGATCACCGTCAGCGTGTACCTGGTCCAGGGCTCCGAATGGCAGTTACTGGGCAATGCCTCGGCGTACGTGGAGGTGTACTTCCCCCAGACCATGTACTACGTTCTCGACCAGGACAAGTCCACAGGATTCATGGCCTCGGGGTCGCAATGGAACATGTACTCGGTCGGCCATGGGTACATCGCCGGGACATCCGGGTTCTACGCGCGGCAGGGCGACACCCTCAGGATAGTATGCCACGATAGGGGAGCCGAGGGCGAGGATCTAAAGAGCATCTATCTCTGGAACGGGGATAACAGCCTCCTGCTAGTACCCGCTGGAGAGATAGTCTCCGGGATGGACAGGACCTTCACCATCTCGATATGAGGCGAAGGGAGCTGGAAATTCAGCTCTCCCGGCCTACGGAAAAGTCCACCACCTCGGACAGCAGCTGCTTCTCTCGGCTCTCGGGAAGGCACCCCAGCTTCTCCTTGGCCCTCCTGGCGTAGTCCAAGGCCACCTCCTTCCCGTGCTGGATGCTGCCCTGCTCCTGGAACAGGGCGATGACCTTCTTGACCTCGGCGTCCGTCGCCTTGGCGTTGCCGAAGGCCTTGAGCTCCTGCGCGTGCTCCTTCCTTCCCTTGGCCCCGAGTTTCTCCAATGTGTGGACGGCGATGAGCGTGCGCTTGCCGTTGCGGATGTCGCTCCCTACCGGCTTCCCCAGCACCTTCTCGTCGGCGATCAGCCCGAGCACATCGTCCCAGATCTGGAAACCGATGCCCGAGAGTCGGGCGTACTCGTACATGTCCTGGATCTGGTCCTCGGTGCCTCCTCCGATTATCGCCCCGCCCTCGGCGGCGCAGGCGAACAGCACCGCGGTCTTCTTCTCCACCATCTCCATGTACTCCTCGACAGTAACGTCCGTCCTGCTCTCGAAGTCGATGTCCATCTGCTGGCCCTCGGCCACCAGGTAGATGGTGTCCGAGACGCTTTCCAGGAGCCGGCGCAGGCGCTCCCCGTCCACCGGTGTTGTGGCCAGCACCTTGAAAGCGAGAGCGAACAAAGCGTCGCCAGCGATGATGGCGGTCGGCACGTCGTACAGGACGTGGACGGTCGGCCTGCCCCTCCTCATCGGGTCCTCGTCCATGACGTCGTCGTGTATCAGCGTGAAGTTGTGGATGATCTCCAGGCAGCATCCGAAGGGCATGGCGTCCTCTCCCTTCTTGCCCACGGCCTCGGCCACGGTCATGGCCATGAGCGGCCGGAGGCGCTTGCCCCCTGCCTCGGGGTAATGGCGGATGGCCTTGCGCAGCTTCTCGTACTTGCCCACCTCCAGGTACTTGAGCAACGAAACGTCCACTTTCTTCGCACCTTGCGCAATCTCCTTCATCACGTCCATTTGCATCACCTATTGGGTAAGCCATTCCCGGGTCTCGCCCGTCAGAATGCATCTCTGCTTGCCCAGCGCCCCCACGTCCTTGCTTCCGGTGAGGAACATGGCGGCGCGGAGCTCCGCCTGCACCAGGCTGAGCCTCTCCACGACCTTCTGCTTCGACTCCATAGCCTCGGCCAGCACCGCCCGGGCCATGCCGGCGCAGCTCGCCCCCATGGCGATCCCCTTGGCCACCTGCAATCCGTCCATGACGCCGCCGGAGGCGATCACCGGGATGCCCACGCCGGCCCAGACCACGGACACCGGGGCGGGTATGCCCCACTCGTGGAAGGTATCGCCGAGCATCGCCGAGCGCATGTCCTCCGCCTTCAGCGCGCGGTGCTTCTCCACCGCCGAGAAGGACGTCCCTCCCGTCCCGGCCACGTCCAGGCCTCGCACCCCGACCCCCTTCAACCTCATGGCCACGTCCTGGGATATGCCCGCGCCCGTCTCCTTGGCGAGGAGCGGGAACTCCTTGGCCGCGGCTCGGATCGCGTCCATGCATCCCCTGGCCCGGGTGTCGCCCTCCGGTTGCACCACCTCCTGCAGGAAGTTCAGGTGCACCGCCATAAGATGAGCCCCGGTCATCTCCATGGCCGATCTCAGGGCCTCGGCGTCGTAGGGCGCCTTCCCCTTCTGGGCTACGAGCTGGGGAGCGCCCACGTTCCCGATGCGCAACGGCACATCGTGGTCCTTGAGCACCTTGTAGCTTCCATCGTCGCCGTGCTCCAGCCCGGCCCTCTGGCTCCCCACGCCCATGCCTATCTGCAGCTCGGCGCAGGCGGCCGCCAGGTTCTCGTTGATCCTCTTGGCCTTGGGATAGCCGCCGGTGATGGCGGTGACGATGAGAGGGAAGGACAGCTTCCTTCCGAACAGCTTTACCGAGGTGTCGACCTCCTCCAGATCGACCTCGGGAAGCGAGCAATGGACGAGCTTGACATCGTCCCAATAATTGTAGCCAGTGGAGACCTCCTCCTTGAGCGCCACCTCGATGTGGTCCGCCTTCCGCCTCTCGATCTGCCTCATCCTTGACCTCCAACGACCAACGAGCCCTTAACCTTCTCGCCCTTCAGGGCCGAGGCGAGCCGACCTGGGACCAGGCCGTTGATGACCATGGTGCTCTTGCCCAGCTGCGCCAGGGAGAGCATCGACTCTAGCTTGCCGTAGATGCTTCCCGTGACATCGGTCACGCGCGAGGTGCGGGGGATCGATTCCAGCGTGGACCGGTCCACCTGCTCGATCAGGGTGGCGCCCTGGTCCAGGTTGGGGTCGGCGGTGAAGATGCCGTCCACGTCGGCGCAGAAGACGATGAGCTTAGGATGGAACTCCCTTGCCAGTAGGTGCATGAGCTGGTCCCCGGAGCAGATGCCGAATTTCCGTTGGGAATCAAGCACCACGTCCCCGAAGGTGACCGGGGTGATCCCTAGGTCAAGATAGCGATGGAAAAGGTCCAGGTCCATCCTCTTGAGCTGCCCTCCGTCCATGAGCGCGCACGCCCCCGGGGGAATGGAGGTCGCGGGCAGACCAGCTCGATCCAGCGATAGCATGACCTCCCGGTTGAGGTCCCTGACGTCCTGCTGCACCCTGGCCACTCCCTGCCGCTGCGAATCGCTGATATATCCTTTTTGCAGCTGGTGCTCGTGCGCCAGAAGGTGGCCGAAGGAGCCTGCGCCGTGCACCAATATGACCTGCTTGCCCGAGGAGGCTATCTCCCTCGCTAGGCGGTCCGTGCTCTCTTGGTTGAAGGCGCGGTAGCGCGACTTGTCGGTGATCACGCTGCCACCCAGCTTGATCAGGGCGACGGACATGCATCGAGGATGCGTGCCAGATTATTAAAACATCTCCATGGCCTAGTCGGACCTCAAGGGGAGGCCGCACTTGCGGCAGTAGGCGTCCTCCACCCTCAACTTATTCGCGCAACGAGGGCAGCGGATGTCGCGCTCGACCTTGGCCCCGCATTTAGGGCAGAACATGTCGTCGGGGTCGAGCTCCATCGAGCACTTCTCGCACTTGGAGAGGTTGGGCTTGACCACCACGGCCGCCGGGACCTTCTCTATCGAGGCCAGCTCCTTGGTCTTGGCCTTTTCCTCGAGGGCGGGCTCCCCTCCTTCCAAGCTCTTCTTGGCTTTCAGGGCGTCCTTGAGCGCCTCGGTGTAATCCTCCCTGGCGAAGGCTTCCTCGGCCAGCTTGAGGCTGTCCTCGGCCAGCGAGACGTCGGCGCCGGTGCGCGCGGCCTGCTCCGCCTGGTCCTTGACGGAACCGATCAGGAACTTGGACTCCAGGTAGTTCTTGGGCAGCTTCTTCGTCTCCTGGAAAGGCACCTCGCATTCCTCTGCGAGCTTGCTTTCGGCGGGCTGCTGCGGCATGGCGTCGAACTGCAACGAGGGGTCGGGGTCTTTCTTCGCATTCCGCAACAGCTCCTTGGCCCTTTCCACCGCCGCCTTGGCGTCGGTGTAGTTACCTCGGCTAAAGGCCGTGTCGGCCTCCAGTATGGCCAGATCGGCCTCCTTGGTGCTCCTGCCCTGGCCCTTGATGGCGCTGGACACTGCCCGTGAGGTCACGATCTGGTTGTAGATGTCGTCCACTCGCACCTTGGCCTCGATGCGTTCCAGGCGCTTCCGCTTCACGAACTTCAGCTCGAAGTAGGTTACCACTGAGAGAATGACCAGGATGATTAGGGTGAAGTAGAACATGGGGTCGCCAAGCAGGTCAGCCATTAGGTCACCGCTAACTCCTGGATACTGGGAATCCATGTTTTTAAAATGTTCGTTTCCAGGTATTATTCGCCGAAACGTCCTCGGGAAAAATGACGAAGGTCGAAGGAAATAAAAGTAAGAAAGGCTGACAGCTTTCCAAGCTTCCCGTGGGCTCGCGCACCACAGTACAACGAGGAACGCGGCCGGGCTTAACTGCTGGGTTCGGATGAGACCAGGTGTGACCCCGACGCTATGGCCGTCATACCATTCTTGTCATCCTCGAAAGTGGATGTCCTATTTATAGCTTCTTGAACGGCGACCAGCAACCCATTCCTAAGGGAATCAAAACCCTGCCTGGGTGCTCAGGAGGGCATTGACATCTCGTCGCCTTCGTTGACCACCAGCGCCTCTCTTGTGATGTAAGCGAGCTCCTTCTCGCTGAAGGCCTGCGGGTCCAAGGGCAGTATCAACAGGCCTTGGCGTATGGCCACCATCTCATAGATGAAGTCGAACATCTTCAGGACCTTGCCGAAGTCGTTCTGGGCCATGAGGTACTCGATGCCCTCGAGGATAACCACCGGCCCCGCGTCCTCGTCATAGAGTCGGACGATGCTGTCGGTGAGGATGCCCATGCTCTGGGGGGCGATGACCCGGGGGCCATTGACGTTCGAGAGCCAGGTCACGGAGGAAGGTGGAATGCCGAACTCCCTCTCCAACCTTTCCGGGTGCATGCGGGCGAACACCGCCACCTCGCGACCGCTCTCCTTGAAGGCCCGGTAGAGCTGGAAGGCCCGGTCCGCCCTCTTGCCCATGACGATGCAAATGTTGCC
>CAYHAO010000042.1:0-13747 GCA_964354665.1 uncultured Methanomassiliicoccaceae archaeon
CCTTGAAGCCCGAGTCGGCCAGGTCCAAGGCGCACTGGACTCCGGAGATTCCGCCCCCGACCACCATCACTGCACCAGATTTCTTATCCATCTGCGCTCCTCCTTCTCTTTGGTGCAACCTGTCCCTGTACGCGAAGCCAAGCTACCGGGGTAGGAAGCCCAGCCATTAATCTATGGGGGCTGTTCTCTTGATTATGGCGACCGTATTTCAACGTTCTGTAAGCTACATGCGTTGTCATTGATGCATGCTTCCCGCTTACTTAGTGCAATCATCGTTTATGTCCCCTTTTATGTTTCGTAACCTGAAGAAAGAAGGAAAATCGCCAGCGTGGCCATTAACTGTGTTTGCTCGGACGCACCCGAGCCTCAACGAGGCTGAAGTCGAGATCGATAAATCTCATGATTATCAGCGCGGGTAATCTGCACTGACTGTGTTTTAAGGCCTTGGGGTTCTAACCTGAGGCGTGTTAGCCGAGCTGCTCATCGCGACCGCCCTCGGAGCTCTTGGTCTGGCGAGCGCGATCGAGGTCAGGAAACGGCTCGGACGCTCCGGGCCCTCGGACCTGCGAAAGGCGATGCGGTCGCAGGCTAAGCACCTGCGGAGGGTGATGCGCATGCCCTCTCGTGGAGGGGACCGGCCCCGGGTGGTCGTCCAAGGCCCCAAGGTCAGGCCGGTGGTGTGCCAGATCTGCCTGGGAAGGGTCAAGGAGGGGCTGGAGTACGCCAAGTGTCCCTGCGGCAAGGAGTTCCATATCGTGTGCCTGACCCGGACCGGCTTCTGCCCCTATTGCAACCATTCCTACGATGAGGTGGACCTAGACCCCGGGGTCATCGTCAAGCCCAAGATCTCGCCCCAGGATTTGGCGAGGCGGAGGGCGGATGTCCGCATGCTCTGGGAGCCGACGGAGCGGCGGGCCTGTCCCATATGCGGCTCGGCACTGCTCGAGGGCGGAAGCGAGTGCGAGTGCGGGGCCATTGTCGTGGAGGCGGGGGAGAGCTTCAACTGCCCCCGCTGCGGGACGGAGGTGCCGCCCGACCGCATGTCCTGCCCCGCCTGCAAGGAGAGCTTCGAGGCGGTGGACGAGCCACAGTGCCCCATCTGCGGTAGGTTGCTTGAGCAAGGGAAAGAGGTTTGCGAGTGCGGCGGCTTGGCCGGGGAGGAGTGCCCCGAATGCGGCTCCCCGCTCGGTCCTGATGACGAGCGCTGCTCGAGCTGCGGCACGGCCTTCGAGTTCGTCTAACCCTTCCAGCTCAAAAATGGATTTATATATTCTCTCTCGCATACCCCTGGCCAAGGATGGGTGCACATGAAATCCATTGTCGACAGCGCGATTGCCAGATCGGCGCAGAGCAGCGGCGCCTTGAACGCCTCGGGACCGGGGAACACGGCCGAAGACGAGGAGCTGCGCAAGCTGGTGGACCAGCTGCGCGTCAAGATCACCATCGTCGGCTGCGGGGGCGGAGGGTCGAACACCGTCCGTCGGTTGGCGCAGTCCGACATAAAGGACGTGACCTTGGTGGCGGCCAACAGCGACGCCAGGCACCTGCTCTCGGTGCACGTGCCCAACAAGATCCTGCTGGGGAGGACTCGGACCAAAGGGCTGGGAGCGGGCGCGATACCCGAGGTGGGGGCGGCCGCCGCCGAGGAGTCCCGCAACGAGATCATGCAGTACATCGATGGACGCCAGATAGTCTTCGTCACCGCAGGAATGGGCGGTGGGACCGGCACCGGCTCCGCCCCGGTGGTGGCGGAGATGGCCCGGATGAAGGGGGCGCTGGTCATGGGCATAGTCACCATGCCGTTCAAGGCGGAGGGAAGGGTCAGGATGGAGAACGCCCTCAGGGGGCTGAACCGATTGAGGGAGCATTGCGACACCACCATCATCATCCCCAACGACCGCCTATTGCAGCTGGTCCCCAAGCTGCCCCTGGAAGCAGCCTTCAAGGTGGCTGACGAGGTGCTCATGCAGAGCATCAAGGGCATCACCGAGGCCATAACCAAGCCCGGCCTGGTAAACGTGGACTTCAACGACCTGGTGACCATCATGAAGAACGCCGGGGTGGCCATGATCGGATTGGGAGAGGGGACCAAGGACGACGGCCGCATCGAGAAGGTGGAGAGGGCAGTGGGGGAGGCCATGGGCTCGCCGCTGCTGGGAGACATCGACACCCGGGAGGCGCGCGGCGCCTTGATCCGCATCGTGGGCGGACCGGACATGACGGTGAGCGAGGCGGAGAAGGCGGCCGAGCTGGTCGGGGCTCGCATCCGTCCGGACGCTCGCATCATCTGGGGCTGCGCCGTGGAGCCGGAGATGGCGGGCAAGGTCAAGGTCATGGTCGTGGTCACCGGGGTCAAGTCCGAGAGCTTCCTCAGCCGCTACTCCTCCGGGAAGAGCTGAGCCCCCATGGTGGTGAAGGAGAAGCGGGGGCGCAGGCGCTACGTGGCCTTCGAGGTCACCTCGGAGGAGCTTCTGAGCGACGAGGCCCTCCTCTCCGCCATGAGATCCTTATCCTCGGGAAGGAAGCCCCCCAAGATGATACAATTCGATGGGCACGTGGGGGTGGTGCGCTGCGACCTGCGCGAGCTGGCTTGGACCAAGGAGCTGCTGGTGAGCGCGGGGAACAGGCTAGGCTCGAGCATCCGCACCTTGAGCACCTCGGGCACGCTGCACGCCCTACGCGAGCGCCTCGGTCTCCCCGGGGGGGAAGGGAGGGAACGAAGGTCCTAGGCAGCCTAGGGCTAGTTTTTCGAACGTCCAGATGTCCCGGAGAAAGGCTTTCCGATTCCCCCAAGAGATATATATTGGATGGTTTCTCTAGGTGGCGGATTAGCACAGAGAAGGTGAATTAATGCAACCCGGACAGATGGCTTACGATAGAGCTATAACTGTTTTCTCCCCTGACGGGCGATTGTTCCAAGTGGAGTATGCCAGAGAGGCGGTCAAGCGCGGCACGACCACCGTCGGCCTCAAGTTCAAGAACGGGGTCGTCCTGATCGTGGACAAGAGGATCGCCAGCCGCCTGATGGAGCCCAAGTCGATCGAGAAGATCTTCAAGATCGACGGGCACGTCGGCTGCGCCACCTCTGGGCTGGTGGCAGACGCCAGGATACTGGTGGACCAGGCCCGAGTTATCGCCCAGATAAACAAGATCACCTACGACGAGGACATGAGCGTCGAGGAGCTGGTGAAGCGCATCTGCGACTACAAGCAGAACTACACCCAATACGGCGGTGTGCGCCCGTTCGGCACCGCGCTCCTGGTCGCCGGGGTGGACGAGCAGGGCGAGCATCTGTTCGAGACCGACCCCAGCGGGGCCTTGGTCTCCTACAAGGCCGGAAGCATCGGGGCCGGGCGCAACGCGGTCATGGAGGTCTTCGAGGAGGATTACCAGGAAGGCATGGACATGCAGTCCGCGGTGCTGCTCGGGCTCAAGGCCCTGAAGAAGGCCACCGAAGAGGAGAAGCTAAACTCCAAGGCCGTGGAGATCGGCGTGGTGGTCCGGGGCGAGGACTTCAGGCGCATGGACGATTCCGAGGTAGAGGCCTTAATCGAGAAGGCTGACGCCGCGTAGAGGTCCAGATGGTAGACATCGAGGATGCCATCGTAGCCCGGTACGAGTCGCACGGGGAGACCTTCGAGGTGCTCATCGACCCCAAGGTCGTGAAGTCCCTCAAGGAAGGCAAGGACGTCAACCTCTACGACCACATGGTCATCGACGAGATATTCAAGAACGCGCACAAGGGCACACGGGCGGCCGAGGACGACATCAAGAAGGTCTTCGGCACCACCGACGTCCAGGAGGTGGCCAAGGTCATCGTCCTCAAGGGCGAGGTGCACCTGACCGCGGAGCAGCGCAAGGAGATGCTGGAGCTGAAGAGGGCGCGCATCATCTCCGAGATCGCGCGCAACGCCATCAACCCGCAGACCGGCGCGCCGCACACCCCGCAGCGCATCGAAATGGCCATGGAGGAGGCTAAGGTCCACATCGACGCCTTCAAGCCGGTTGAGCAGCAGGTCAAGGAGGTCCTCGACAAGCTAAGGCCCATCATCCCCATCCGGTTCGACAAGATGCGCATCGCCGTCAAGCTTAGCGGCGAGGAGTACGGTCGCTGCTACGAGGACATCATCCATTTCGGTAGGATACAGAAAGAGGAATGGCAGGCCAACGGCTCCTGGATCGGGGTGGTGGAGATACCCGCGGGCATGAGGGACGACTTCTACGCCAAGCTGAACGAGAAGACCAAGGGGAACGCGGAGACCAAGCAGCTGAAGTCGTGATCCTGCCAGAATGATGAATGCAAGTCCAGAAGGGAAAAAATCGAAAGTGAGTGAGAATATGAACAAGGAAGGAATGGGATCCTCGCGCGAGATCGTGCTGCCCGGGGACCTGCTCGACTCCGGCGGCCGCATGAAGGCTGGCTCGGGCACGTACGTGCAGGATGGCAGGGTATACGCCGCTCAGGTGGGGATCAAGAGCGTGAAATCGAACTTTGTGAATGTCATACCTCTCGGGGGGCGGTACATCCCGTCCCCGGGGGACAGCGTAATCGGGAAGGTCGTGGACATCGGGCCGTCCAACTGGCTCGTGGACATAAACTCACCCTATCCTGCCCCCTTGCACGTCAACGAGGTCCCATGGAGGGTGGACTTCGGGGACACCGCGAGGTTCATGAACGTGGGGGACACCTTGCTCGCCAAAATACTCATGGTCGATGAGACCAAGCGCGTGCAGGTGACCATGAAGGAACAGGGGCTGAGGAAGCTGCAGGGAGGTCAGGTGGTCGAGATCTCCTACAGCAAGGTGCCGCGGGTGATAGGCAAGGGCGGTTCGATGATCCAGATGATCAAGAACATGACCAATACCCGCATCTTCGTCGGGCAGAACGGCCGCATCTGGTTGGACGGGGACATCGAGAACATCGTCTTCGCCATACGGGCGATCAAGATGATCGAGGAGAACGCGCAGACCATGCGGCTTACCGAGAGAGTGAAAGAGTACCTGGAGTCCGTGTGCAAGCCCGCGCCGGCCGAGGGTTCGGAATCAAGGTGATGACAATGGGCGGAAACAGCAACGTGAAATTGATCAGCGATGACGGTATCAGGGTCGATGGCCGGAAGGTGGACGAGCTCCGTCCCATCCGCATCGAGGCCGGCGTGCTCAAGCGCGCCGACGGCTCCGCATACGTGGAGTTCGGCAAGAACAAGGTCTTGGCGGCGGTCTACGGGCCGAGGGAATGTCACCCCCGGCACATGCAGAACCCGGCCAAGGCCATAGTCCAGTGCAAGTACAACATGATCGCCTTCTCCGTGGGAGACCGGAAGCGCCCCGGGCCCGACCGCCGGTCGGTGGAGATCTCCAAGATCATCTCCGAGGCGCTCGATTACGTGGTGTTCACCGAGAACTTCCCCAGGACGTCGATCGACGTCTACATCGAGGTGCTCCAGGCCAATGCCGGGACGCGCTGCGCCGGGCTCACCGCCGCCAGCGTGGCTTTGGCCGACGCGGGCATACCCATGAAGGACCTGGTGCCGGCGGTCGCGGTCGGCAAGGTCAACGACCAAGTGGTCCTGGACCTGCAGAAGGAGGAGGACAACTTTGGCCAGGCGGACCTGCCCATCGCCATGATCCCTAGGACCGGCGAGGTACTGCTCCTGCAGATGGATGGGCACATGACCCGGGCGGAGTTCGACAAGGCCATCGAGATGGGAGTGGGGGCGTGCAAGCGCATCTACGACCTGCAGAAGGACGCCTTGGCCCGCCGCTACTCCGTAGAGAAGACCGAGGAAGATCAGCTTGAGGATGCCCCGGCCGAGACCCAGGAGGGCTGAAGATGGCGCGCGCAGTCATGTCTGAGATTAAGAAGGACCATATCCACAAGCTGCTGGCCAAGGGCAGGAGGGTCGACAACCGGGCCTGGGATGAGTTCAGGCCCATCACCATTCAGCCCGGCTACATCGAGACCGCCGAGGGCAGCGCTCGGGTGAAGATCGGCAACACCGACGTATTGGTCGGCGTGAAGATGGCCATCGGGGCGCCGTTCGCGGACACCCCGAACAAGGGCGTGCTCTCGACCAACGCCGAGCTCATACCCATGGCCTCTCCGAACTTCGAGAGCGGCCCGCCAGACGAGAACTCCATCGAGCTGGCCCGGGTCGTGGACCGCGGCATCCGCGAGTCCCAGATGGTGGACCTCGAGGCATTGTGCATCGAGCCGGAGAAGGAGGTCTGGATCATGTTCACGGACATCTACGTCCTGGACTACGACGGCAACCTGTTCGATGCCGCCTTCCTCGGTGCCATAGCAGCGCTGAATAACGTCATGGTGCCGGCCAAGGCCAATGACCGGGGCGACGACTACCCCCTGCCCATTCAGCACATGCCCATCTCCGTCACCGCCGTGCAAATAGAAAACTCTATATTGGTCGACCCGACTCTCGACGAAGAAAAGGTGGCGGAGGCAAGGCTTACCGTCACCACCGACGAGAACGGCGACCTCAGGGCGATGCAGAAGGGCCTGGCCGGGGCTTTTAGCCTGGAACAGATCTACAAGTGCGTGGAGACCTCGCAACGGCTGGGGAACGACCTGAGGAAACTGATCGGGTGATCATCGATGGCAAAGGGAACCGTAAAGGCCGGGACCGCGGGACGCTACGGCGCCCGCTACGGCGTGGTGGTGAGGAAGCTCACCAGGGACATAGAGAAGACCGAAAGGGCGAGGCATGAGTGCCCCACTTGCCACCACCAGTCCGTGAAGCGGACGGCCTCCGGCATCTGGGAATGCAGGCGCTGCGAGACGAAGTTCGCGGCAGCGGCCTATTCGCCCGTGAAGAAGAACATCACCGCCGAGGTAGTGGCGGGATCTAAGGAAGAGGAGTCGAAGTAGATGTACAAGTGCGGCAGCTGCGGCAAGCCCATCCGCTCCAACACCAACCAGGTCGGCATGCAGTGCGAGAACTGCGGCTCCAAGATATTCTACAAGGAGCGACCGAACGTCAAGAAGACCATAAAGGCGAAGTGAGCAGGATGCCCAGCGCCATCCTCTCGCTCTCCGGCCCCGGGGCGCCGACGGTGTTCGGCGCCATATCCCCGGAGGCAGGGAGGGAGATCCCCCGCACCAGGGTCCAGGCGGACCTCGAGGGGGAGCGGATGGTGCTGCGGATCGAGGCCCGGGACCTACCCGCCCTGAGGGCCGCGCTGAACTCCTACCTCCGCTGGATCAAGATCGCTGAGGACATGAATCGAATGGCAGGTGCGTGAGATGAACGAGATATCCCCCAAGTTGCAGAACCAGATCGCCCAGTTCCAACAGCTGCAGCAGCAGCTCCAGTCCGTGCTCTCGCAGAAGTTCCGCATGGAGGCGCAGCTTCGCGAGGTGCAGATGACCATCGACGAGCTGAACAAGTCCGCTGAGGACGTAACGATATACCGCAACGTCGGCTCCCTCCTGATCAAGGCGAGCGACAAGGCCTCGGTGCTCAAGGACGTCGAGGATGACAAGGAGACCCTGGGGATCAGGATCAAGTCCCTCGACCGACAGGAGAAGACCATGCGCGACAAGTACAACGCCATGCAGGAACAGATCTCCAAGGCATTGGGGCAGGGCGCGCCGGCTCAATCCGACGAAAACTGAGCCTGGTCGATTTTCTTTCCCGTCTTCCCAATCCTTTCCAATTCTACATCTTCTTCTTGACCATACTGATGAGCTCGGAAGCCACCTGGATGGACTCATTTGCTGTGGCTTCGTCGATTGTGCTCAGCATTTCGTAGTCCGCCACTGAACGCCATAGTCTTAGCATATTCAATAAGTCACTTCCCTTCTCACCAATCTGTTTTGCCAACTCATCTTCTACCATTGAGTAATATTTATAGGAATTCGGAAAAGAGACCCCTTGAGCTGATTGGAGGTAGAAGGCAGTGACCAGAAGTGCGGCAAGATATGCTCGATTTACCACTGTCCGCATATTAGCCTCGGCATGGCCCACCGCGTCCTCATTGATGAGCCGCCGTGCAACCACGATGAATTCACCTGGATCCATGCTATCTACCAGCCTGGGTCGAGATATACGAAGACTCTCCTCCTCAGTTCCCTTGTTCGCATGGGCTCGGTGATCGCCTCAGAAAGCACACCCCATGTCCTCATCCATTGCTCCGAAGGCATTGGCCTAGCTGAAACAACGGTAATCTGGAATCGGGGTCTAGGGAAGGCATCTGGGTCTCGAAAGACTTCGAGACCACTCACCTTATCCAATCCTAGTGTTGGTAGGAGGAGGTTCAATTTGATTAACGCATCGAGAATCGGTTCAATCAAATCTGGCTGGCGAGTTAGCTCCCTTGCCACTTCATCAGGCAAGGACAAGGGATACTCTTTGATCCTGGTCGACCCTCTTTTTCTTCCAATGTCGATGCCTCTTGATTGAGCTATACTCTTTGCAGCCCTCGAATTCATCATATTCCTCCGAGGGTCGTGCTCATCCTTCCGTTGGGCCACGATTTCATCATGCTAGCACCTTGCCAAGTAACTATCTCACGGATGTAATCGCCCTAACCACTGCAGTGAGGCTTCCTCGAAACGTCCATATATGGTCTGCTTCCTCTCCCGCCCTCATGCTCGCGGACATCGGGGCGGAGCTGCGGCAGGGCAGCAAGCTCGTTCTTCTTCATGGAAACGCCGACCCCGACGCGCTGGGCTGCGCCTACGCCCTCTACTCCTGCTTCCCCCAGGTAACGGTCGTGACCCCGGGGGGATTGGACCGTGTCTCCAAGGTCATCGCGGAGAAGCTGGGCTTCTTGCCCAAGGAGCTGGCGGACGTCGCGGCCTTCGACAAGGTCGTGGTCCTGGACACATCTTCGCCAGATCAACTTGCGCCAATGGTCTCGCTGCCTCAGCGCTGCATCGTGGTCGACCACCACGCGCACAACGCGCGCTGGGACGGCCACATGTATTACTGCGATGAGAGCAAGCGCTCCTGCGCCGAGATCGTCTACCAGCTGTTGAAGGTGAGCAAGGCCAAGATGTCAAGGGATGTCGGCCTGGCCCTGCTCACGGGCATGCTCACGGACAGCGGCCATTTCAAGTTCGCAACCCCCTCGCTCCTGCAGACCTTCGCGGAGATCATGGAGTCCCAGCACATCGAGATCGACGAGGTCTATGACCTGGTGGACCTGGAGCAGGACATATCGGAGAGGATATCGCAGCTCAAGGGGGCGCAGAGGATGAGGTTCGAGCGGGTCGGGGACCGGCTGGTCGCCATCTCCCTGGGCAGCGCCTACGAATCCTCGGTGTGCAAGGCCCTCCTGGCCATGGGCGCGGACATCGCCTTCGTCGGTTCTCAGCGAGGAGAGCAGTTCCGGGTAAGCGCTCGGGCCCGGATGGACGTGGTGCGCATGGGACTGCACCTGGGCAAGCTGCTGGAGGACGTGGGCACCGAGACCATGAGCGACGGCGGCGGCCACGGCGGGGCGGCAGGGCTCATGGGAGTGGGCGACGTCGAGGCCATCCTGAACATGTGCATGTCCAGGGGGCTGGCGTTCCTCAGGAAGAGCAGGTGACTTGCCTCCATCATAAAAATGAGCAATGCTTGATGAGGCATTGCGGCCAGGAAATCACTTTATGGCTTCCCTCAACGCCTCGAGGTTCCTGGGCTTATTCTTGAAGTAGGTCCTCACCGGCTCCAGCACGTCCACCATGGCCGCCCCCACTCCGTTCTTCAGGTCCATGGGATGCAGCTTGCCTCCGCGGTAAGTGTTTTCCAGCTCCAGGTATGAGTCGAACTCCAATGGTCCCCCGAACTTCGCTGGCCGGTCGATGACCAGCTTGCCCTTGCGCGGGAAGATGATCATCTTGGCCATGTCCAGGATCGGGTTCCCCTCTGCCTCCGGAGGGCAGAACGCCTTGGATATCTTGCGTTTGATGTCCTCCGGGCTGTCGTGAACTAGGATGCCGGAGTCGGGGTCGCTCTTGGACATCTTGCCCGCGGTGGGGTCCATCCGGTTGGCGCCCTTCAGGCCGGGAAGCAAGGGGGTATGCAGGGCGATGGGCTTCTTCCACCTCAGCTTGTCGGCCGCGTCCCTGGCCAACATGTGCGCCCGGCGCTGGTCCATGCCTGCGTACGCCACGTCCAGGTCCATGGCGAAGATGTCCGAGGCCTGCATTAGAGGATAGAGCACTTTGGAGGAGTCGACGTCGGCCTCATCCTCGGTCCGACCCATGATGGTCATGGCCCGCTTAACCCGCATCAGGGACGACGCTTTGCCGATGTTGATGAGCTTCTCCCAGTAGTCGATGTCGTCCATCAGCTTCGAGGCGAACTCGTACTTGACCTTGTCCCTTGGCACGTCCAAGGCCTCGAAGCAGTCCTCCATGTAGGTCGCGCACAGACGTATCTTCTCGATGTCCCCGCCGAACTTGTCATTGATGTACGCGTGCCAATCGGCGAAGAATATGGTGAAATGGAAGCCCGCCTCCACGAAGTCGGTGATCTTCCTGGTGCATATCATCCAGCCAGCGTGAACCAGGCCAGACGGCTCGAATCCGATATATCCGCGGGGCGAGTCGTTTCTGGCCAAGAGGTCCCTTAGCTCCTCTGGCGTGACGATCTCCTCCGCATTCCTGGAAACGAGCTCGTACCGCGCCTCTGCGTCCATGTTAATCAGCCGAGGATGATATGCTCCTTATTTGAATGTTATTTCTTGACACGGGAAAGAGGTCCAGCAGGAATGGCTCTTTCCTTCATTTCGTAAGAGGTAGGCAGGGATCAAGAAAATTCTACCTAAGATTCTTTAAAGAATGATGGCAGCCAGCATTCTCATGAGTTTCATCCAAGGAACGTCTGGCTAAAATGAGGGATTTGACATTGCTAATACATTTTGATTCCTTTGTTATATATGTCTAATATATTTCAATTATATTCGATATTTATCTAGTAAAGAAAGGTTTAATTAGCAATTTGTTTATAGACGCGAACCGTGAGGGCAGGAAGCCCTTGCGAAAACATCAAATCGATTCCAAAAGGCAGGGAGATGAGGACAGATGGCAACATCGAACGATGATGCTTTGAAGGTGTCAAGCCTTCCCTCGAGGAAGGCAAAGAAGACATACGACCCGGTCGCCAGCGTAATGGACATGGTCGGCTCGGGCAAGGTGAAGATGGTGGACTTCAAGTTCATCGACCTTCCTGGAACGCTGCAACACGTCAGCATTCCTGCATCCAAGCTGGATATGGACAAGTTCACTGACGGTCACGGCTTCGATGGTTCGAGCATCCGCGGCTTCTCGGCGATCAACGAGAGCGACATGTTGCTCATGCCGGACGCCAGCTCAGCGGTCTTGGACCCGGTGTACAAGGTCCCGACGCTATCCATGGTCTGCGACGTCGTCGACCCGATAAGCCGCGAGCGCTTCGAGCGCGACCCCCGCTTCGTCGCCAGCAAGGCCGAGTCCTATCTCAAGGAGACGGGCATCGCCGACACTGCCTACTTCGGCCCCGAGCTGGAGTTCTTCGTCTTCGACTCCGTGCGCTTCGACCAGAACCAGCACTACGGATACTACTATCTCGACTCTGATGAGGGCATATGGAACTCGGGCAGGAGCTCGGACAATGGCTCGGGCGCCAACCTGGGCCACCGTCCTCGCAACAAGGAAGGCTACTTCCCTGCGCCCCCAGTCGACACGCTCCAGGACTTCCGCTCCGAATGCGTGATGAGGCTCATGGACGCAGGCATAGACTGCGAGGTGCACCACCACGAGGTCGCCACCGCAGGGCAGGGCGAGATCGGGATGCGCTTCCAGACCCTAACCAAGATGGCCGACCAGGTCATGATGTACAAGTACATCCTCAAGAACGTGGCCAGGGAGCAGGGCAAGACCATCACTTTCATGCCCAAGCCACTGTACGGCGACAACGGGACGGGCATGCACGTACACCAGAGCCTGGCGCTCAAGGGCGACAACGTCTTCTTCGATGAGAAGGGGTACGCCCTGCTGTCGGAGACCGCCCTCTACTACATAGGGGGGTTGTTGGAGCACTCCCCAGCCCTGCTTGCGCTCACCTCTCCATCGACCAACTCCTACCGCAGGCTCGTGCCTGGCTACGAGGCCCCGGTTAACCTGGTTTACTCGATGAGGAACCGCTCAGCGGCCATCCGCATCCCGGTCTACTCGAAGAGCAGCAAGGCCAAGAGGATCGAGTACCGCCCGCCGGACTGCACTTGCAACCCCTATCTGGCGTTCTCGGCCATGCTCATGGCCGGCCTGGACGGCATCAAGAGGAAGATCCACCCCGGCGAACCGCACGACATGGACCTGTTCGAGCTGGAGTCGAACGAGGCCAAGAAGATCAGGCAGGTCCCGGGCAGCCTGGACAGGTCGTTGGACGCGCTGGAATCGGATCATGACTTCCTGCTGCGCGGCAACGTGTTCTCCAAGAACCTCATCCAGACCTGGATCGACTACAAGAGGCACAAGGAGAACGACGCCGTCCGGCTGAGGCCTCACCCCTACGAGTTCTTCCTTTACTTCGACGCTTGAAGGCGGAAGGACGGGGCGCGGCGCACTTTTCGGAGCTGCGCAGCGCCCAGGGGAGGGGGTGCTCCCTGCCCCCCTCCCCAAACCCCCTCTCGACCTTGACGTGTGTCTCGCCTCAACCACCTTTTTTCAACTCTACCCACGCACGATATTTGCTCTTGCCAGTACCATCTGGAATTACCAACCTAACGTTGAATCATGTCATATTTTCAAGTGCATTATTTATACTGGGGGAGAAATTAGCGGAGCCTGACAAGGGGTCCGGACCATGAAGCCAAAGGTTGCCATTTTCGACTTCGCAAGCTGCGAAGGTTGCGAGCTGCAGATAGCGGGCCTTGAGGAGCGGGTCATCGGCCTATCACATAGAAGGTACCTCTCCTAATTACAAGAGGTAGCTGGAAGTGCTTCAAATGACGGAAAAGATTGGCTCTGTGATGGTGGTCGGAGGGGGCATCTCCGGCGTCCAGACCGCATTGGATTTGGCGGATTCCGGGTTCAAGGTCTACCTCGTCGAGCGAACGCCAAGCGTCGGAGGTGTCATGTCCCAGCTGGACAAGACATTCCCTACGAACGACTGCTCGATGTGCATTCTTTCGCCGAAGCTGGTCGAAGCGGCTAGGAACCCGATGATCACGATGATGACCTTGTCCGAGGTCGCCGGCGTCGAAGGCGAGGCCCCGGACTTCGTTGTGACGGTCAAGAAGCACCCGCGCTACGTACGCGAGGACCGTTGCGTCGGATGTGGCCTGTGCGCAGAGAAGTGCCCCTCGAAGGTGTCGAACGAGTACGATCTGGGGTTGGTGCAGAGGAAGGCCATCTACGTTCCCTACGCCCAGGCGGTGCCGATGAAGTATTCCATCGACGCCAGGAAGTGCCTCTACCTAACTAAGAACCGCTGCGGCAACTGCAAGAAGGTCTGTCCCGCGGACGCGGTGGACTTCGAGCAGACGGAGGTCATCGAGAAGGTCCACGTGGGCGCCATTGTGCTCGCACCCGGTTACGAGGTCTTCGACGCCAGTCTGAAGAAGGAGTATGGCTACGGCGAGTTCAAGAACGTCCTCTCCTCCCTCGAGTTCGAGAGGATCCTTTCCGCCACGGGCCCGTTCCAGGGCCATGTGGTCAGGCCGAGCGACCATGTCACCCCGCAGAAGGTGGCCTTCCTGCAGTGCGTCGGCTCCAGGGACGAGAAGGTGGGCAATCCCTACTGCTCCTCGGTCTGCT
>CAYHAO010000043.1:0-13580 GCA_964354665.1 uncultured Methanomassiliicoccaceae archaeon
GACGCCCTGGCCGATGATGTGATGATCCTCCTCTACTCCCCGGGTAGCGCCGGGGCGCACGGGGTGAGCGGAAGGTCAGGGAGCACCGGACGAGTCGCGATCGGATGATGCCGGCTTGAAGTGCAAAGTCGCACTGCCTCCGAAAAAGATTAAGTCGGGGGATGGCCTAGTGCGGGAGGATGACGGCGGTACTGCAGGTCGCACTGGACATGATGCATCTGAAGCGGGCGCTAGCCATCGGCAGGGAGGCGGTGGAGGGCGGGGCCGATTGGGTTGAGGTCGGGACCCCGCTGCTCAAGAGCGAGGGTGCGGAGGCTATCCGTGCGCTGAGGAAGGCGTTCCCTGACCGCACCATCGTGGCCGACATGAAGACCATGGACGTGGGCGGATTCGAGGTGGAGATCGCGGTCAAGGCCGGGGCGGACGTCGTTACCGTCATGGGGCTGTCGGATGACGCCACCATATCCGAGAGCGTGCTCATGGCCAGAAGGTATGGAGCCAAGGTGATGGTCGACCTGATGAACGTGCAGGACAAGAAAGAGAGGGCACAACGCTCAGCTGAGCTGGGCGCGAGCTACGTCTGCCTGCATGTGGGCATCGACGAGCAGATGCACGGACACGCCTCACCGTTGGATCTGGTGAAGGACGTTGTCCAGTCCATAGAGGTACCAGTGGCCGTGGCCGGTGGCATCAACCAGGCCAACGCCCGCGATTTCGTGCGGGCGGGCGCTAGCATCATTATCGTTGGGGGAGCCATCATCAAGGCCGAGGACGTTCGCTCGGCCACCAGGGCGGTGAAGAAGGCCATGGTCTCCGGAGGCAAGGCCGCCAAGGCCATCTCCAAGAAGTATTCCTTGGGCGAGCTGTACCAGGCCTTCGCCAAGGTGTCCACACCGAACATCGCCGACGCCCAGCACAAGCGTGGGGTGATGTCCGACATCTATCCTCACATCGCCCACGGCCAACGCATGGTCGGCCGGGCGCTCACCGTCCAGACGGCCAAGGGGGATTGGGCCAAGCCGGTGGAGGCCATCGACCGGGCCAAGGACGGCGACGTCATCGTCATCGACGCCGGGGGAAGCGACGTGGCGGTCTGGGGCGAGCTGGCATCCATAAGCGCCAAGCTGAAAGGGGTGCGGGGCGTGGTGATCGACGGCGCCGCCAGGGACATCGAGACCATCTTGGACATCGATTTCCCCTGCTTCTCGCGGCTGGTCGTGCCGCATGCGGGCGAGCCCAAGGGATATGGGGGCATTGGGCACGAGATCGTCTGCGGCGGGCAGTTGGTGCGCAGCGGCGATTGGGTCATCGGCGACGAGAACGGGGTGATCGTCGTCCCGCAGGAGGGCGCGGTGGAGGTGGCCAATCGGGCCGTGGACGTGCTGGAGCGCGAGAACCGCATCCGTGAGGAGATACGCCGGGGCGGGACGCTCTCCAGCGTCCAGGAGCTGGAGAAGTGGGAGCAGGTCCGCTGAGCCAGGATGATTCTCATTATCCGTGAAAGGAGACGCATCCGTTATCTATGACCTCAGGGATGTTCGGGCCGGATGTGCCTCCGCGCCAATCTGCACGTGCACTCGCAGCGCTCGGACGGGAGCTTCTCCATAGATGACATTGTGGCCGAGGCGATGCGAGGCGGGCTTCAAGCGATCGCGGTCACGGACCATTTCGAGACCCAGAAGGTCAAGCGCTGCGTGACCTCGGGGTCCATCGACGATTACTTGGAGGAGATTGGGGCGGCGAGGCGAAGGGCCGACGGTCGGATCAAGGTGCTCGCGGGGGTGGAGATCGACACCAATCCTGACCGATGCCAGATTGACTCCCTCCCAGTGGAGAAGCTCAACCAGCTGGACCTAGTGCTCTTCGAATACGTCAACGACGAAACGAACGGGGGTAGCAGCATCGCCGAGCTCGATCCCTTGCTATCCCAGCTCAATGTCCCCTGCGGCCTGGTGCACACCGACCTAGAGAGAGTGTTCGGAGGCATCTCCCCTGATGACCTGGCGAACCTGCTGCAATCCTACGAACTTTTCGTGGAGGCCAACACCGCGGTGCTGTACCAGAGGGACGGCAGGCAGTATTATGAGCATGCAGAGCGCCACTTCCAGGCCTTCAAAGGCAAGGTCCGGGTCTCGGTCGGCACCGACGCCCATCGCACCTTGACGGAGGTGTCCAACATCGCCAAGGGATACGATTTCCTGGAAAAGATGCATCTTCTTGACGATCTCGTCATACGCTAGAAATCGAAGAACAGTAAGGGATTTGTTCTAGTACTACCCCATCTTGCCAGCCATCTGCCGCAGGCGCGCCACCCGCTTCTCGACCGGGGGATGGGTCATGAAGATGCTGACGAAGGTGCCCCCGCGGAACGGGTTCACGATGAACAGGCTGGATGAGGCGGGGCTGCCCATCTTCATCGGGTTCCTGGCATTGGCGACCTCCAGCTTCTGCAGCGCGCTTGCCAGGTATAGTGGCTTGCCGATGAGCGTGGCCCCAGACTCGTCCGCCTTGTATTCGCGGTTGCGGGAGATGGCAAGCTGAACAAGCATGGCGGCTATCGGCGCGGTGACCGCCACCAACAACAGGATGATCGCGTTGCCGTTGTTGTTCCGGCCCCCGAACATGGCACTGTACAGCGCAAACCTGGCGGCGAAGGCTATTGCCCCGGCCAAGGTGGCGGCGATGGTCATCACCAGCATGTCGCGGTTGCGAACGTGCGACATCTCGTGCGCCATAACCCCTTCCAGCTCCTCGTCGTCCAAGAGCTTGAGCATGCCCTCGGTGGCCGCGACCACGGCGTTCCTCGGGTTCCTCCCGGTAGCGAAGGCGTTGGGCGTCTGCGAGGGAATGATGGCCACCTTGGGCATGGGCAGGTTGGCCTTTTGTGCCACGCCCTGGACTATGCGGTGGAGTCTAGGAGCCTCCGCCTCGCCCACGATCCTCGCCTTGTAGGTGAAGAGCACGATCTTGGAGGAGAAGAAGTAGGCCACGAGGTTCATGGCCGATGCGATGAGCAAGAAGAATATCGCCCCGGTCACCCAGTCATTGAAGAACAAAGTCCCAACTATCCAGCCTATGGCCGCGAAGAGGCCGAACATGAACAGAAACATGAAGACGGTCCTTAAGCCCGCACCCAGCTCTCCCATTTTCGATTCACCTCGCTGCGCTACGCCAGGACTGCTATTAAAAATTGTCGGAATCTTCGAATCAGATAATCAGAAGATTGTCTTGACCATGGCAGATTGGGCTGTTTTTTGCCTTTGCGCCCACCATCATACGGCCACGAAGGCCACGCGCCGACCGCTCTGCTTGGCCACGATCTGGCCTTTCTCGGTCATCTCGTCGAGCATCTGGGTCAGGATGTCCTCGTCCACGCCGGACAATGACGAGAGCTGATGGAAGGTCTTGCCCCCCTCTTCCCTCACCGCGGACATTATCTTCTCCCGAGCGCGTTCGATGCGCTCCTTGGCCTCGGTCTCCCGGATCTCGCGGTCGCGCTCGGCCACGATCCTGTCCAGTTGGACACGGAACATCTCCATGCCCCGCAGCTTGAAGCGGTCCGAGTCGTACTTCAGGAGGTCGGCCAGCTCATCCACGTCCAGGCCGATGTCCCTCCACTTCACCATCTTCTCCTTGTAGCCATGCACGCCAACCCCTCCGGATTCGGGGGGCTTGCCAACGTTGGCCTCGTACATCAGGCCCATGCCCTTGAGGGCGTTGTGCGCCTTCTCGATCTGCACGAACCCATCGGCCTCGTCCGCGGCCTCGGCCTCGAAGACGCTTGTCCCTTTTGCCCTGGAGAAACCTTGAGCCTTTAATATGCCCTCGACTTCCTTAGGTGACTTCCCGTCGCTGAAATGAATGACCTTGATGAACGCCTTCATGGACGATACCCCATAGACGGCCCAAATATTTGGTCTACGATAATTAAGGTTTGGCTCAAGATTAATGAAGGTGGAACGGAGATAGGGAGCGAGCGGGCCAGGAGCGTGGACGATGGCGGGAGAGTTGGAGTTCATCATGCAGCGATTCCATGATTACTACGCCAGGTCCCCTCCCCCTCCCCCAGAGCGCTTCGGCAGGCGCGAGTTCGGGTTCATGTTCTTCGACAAGACCTTCGTGCAGAGGCACCTGGGCTTCGCCAAAGAGGCCGACTTCCACTCTTTCTTGCGAGACCGGGTCCCTTCTCACTCCTATTACTCTTCTGCATATTACAAGGACCCTGGAGCCGAGAAGATGGAGGACAAGACCTGGCTAGGCGCGGACCTCATCTTCGACCTTGACGCCGACCATATCCCCGGTGCCGAGTCCCTCTCCTACACCGAGATGTTGGCCCGAGTGAAGCAGGAAATGATACGCCTCCTGGATGACTACATACTGGGGGACCTGGGCTTCGAGGAGCCCTGTCTCAAGGTGACTTTCTCGGGAGGTAGGGGATATCACGCGCACGTTTCCGACCCGAGGGTGCAGATGCTGCGATCCCACGAGCGGCGCGAGATCGTGGACTACATCATCGGGACCGACCTCAATATGGATTGGTTGGTGCCAGAGAGGACGGTGGCCGAGAAACGCTATGGTTCCACTGGGAGGGTGCAGATCATCCAGACCCGCATTCTACCCTCCTCTTCCAATGGTGGCTGGAAGGGCAAGCTAGGTCGCGCCCTCCCCGGCTTCCTGGACGAGCTGGAGTCGACGGGGGCCGTTGGGGCGAGGGCGCGGTATTCCGCGCTGGGGGGCGAGAAACAGGAGGTGGTGGTGGCCTTCTACGATGACCTCTTCGGTGGGCCTCAAGGGAAGAGGGGAGGGGACCTTATCCTGCAGAAGGGGAACCTTGCAGACCTAAAGGACCGGCATGTGCCATTGTTCGCGCGGCTGATCGAGCAGGACCTACGGCCCCGGCTTGCGGGGGAGGTGGACGAGCCAGTGACTAGCGACATCAAGAGGCTGATACGGCTTCCCTTCTCGCTGCATGGGAAGACCGGCCTACGCGTCCAGAAGATGACCCGGGACGAATTGGACGATTTCGACCCTTTGCGGGATGCTGTACCTGCGACACTGGATGACACCCCCATAAAGTTGAAGATGATGAAGAGGACGGAGATTAAACTGAAAGGGGAGCGCTTCTCTTTGGAGGGGGAGGTGGAGGTGCCCGAGTTCGCCGCGCTGTTCCTTCTCTGCCGCAGGGAGGCCGAGCTCGCCTAGGATTCATATTCTGGAGTGCGAGCCATCTGGAAAAGTATTTAACTTGAACAGGTCATTTTTCGCCGACATTATGCTTAGTGGAAAGGAGGAGTTGAGCGGCGGTTATCGCCTGGCTAGCGTCAGGCGGACCAAGAGGAACCTGTACCTCGTCGAGCTTGTGATCCTCATCGTCGCCGTCATCTTGGTGGTGATTTTGGAGGGCCGGGCGTCCCTCGTCCCGTTCTATCTCCCCATCAATTCCTTCATCTACTTCATACTGCTGATGGGGCTCATAATCGTGGTCGAGAGCTTCTTCTTCCGCGCGCTGGAGATGCGTTTCACCAAGAGCGCGAGCACCAATTTCTACATCTGCAAGATGGGCATTAGGTCGGCCATAATCGCCATCCTCATCTGCGTCGTCGTCATCCTCCTGCTTTGGCTGCCCTTCATCCACAACGCCATCGAGGACGCCACCGCCACCAATGGGACGATGACCAATAACGGGTCCACCGCCGCGACCCAATACTACAGCTTCAAAGACCGCGATCCGCTTGGGCTCACCTCGGTGAACGAAATCAAGGTCACATCGACTGGAGGCGAAGCTAGGGTCTACCTCGTCTCCGAGCAGTATTTTGAAGCCCATAAGAACGACCTGAGCGCCATGGCCTCCTACCGCATCAACACCTACGATTACATAGCGGACCCGGCCCTGACCATCCAGGTCGAAAGCCTGCCATACGGGGTCTACTACCTCATCTTCGATACCGAGGCGAGCGACGCGTCATCCATTTCCTACACCATTTACAGCGCCATCTCGCCGACCTTCCTCAGCTACGTGCCTTTCTACGCCATGCTATTTGCGGTGGCGTACGCGGGATGGTTGATCTACCTTACCCCGCTGAAGAGGAAGTACTCCGAGGCCGCCATCTACCGTTGAAGCGCGCAGCATTCCTCGCGCCACTCTATCTTTATTCCCTTCCCCTCGGCCCATCGGACGGTATGTGGGGAGGGCATTGCCAAGGCCTCCACGCCCGAGCAGAGGAGGTCCACCTCCAGCCTCCAATCGCCCCGGGCGCGCATGCATCCCATGATGACTGGAACGGCCAAGATGCTGACCGCTGCCTTAGCCACTTCAAGAACGTGCTCGGGGCTCGGGCGGTCCTCGGCCGCTAATGGGGTGTTTCGCGCGGGAAGGAAGGACAACAACACCACCGCGCTAACGGGGAACCTTGAGATCGAACGCAGGGCGGCGAGCTCGCCGTCGGTCGATTCGCCCGAAAGCCCGATGCAGACATGGGGGACCACCCGGACCGCCCCCGCCGAGAAGAGCAGCTCCAGCGTCCTAATGTAGTCCTCGGGGCCCCGGTCCAGGTGCATCTTCCCGGCGATGACATTAGGGTCCTGGACAATGTCGACCGACAGGCAGTCGGCGCCGCTCGACGCCAGGGCACGCGCCTCCTCAAAACTATCTAGAAGGCCGGTGTGCACGTTGATGGTCAGGGCGGTCTGCGCCTTGATTTTCGCCACCGCGCCCAGGAAGCCCTGTAAAGGCACCTTGCCCTCATGGTCGCAGCCCCCGCTGAGGAGGAACCCTTTGGCCCCCCTCGCATCGAGCTCGTGGGCCAGCCCCAACAGGCGCTCCCCCGAGTCCACTGGAATCATGCCCTCGAGATAATGGCCTCGGCAATGGTCGCACCCGAGATCGCATTGCCGACCGGTGACGGAGACGCCCGGGAAGGACTTCCCTGGACGATAGAATGTGACTTTTCCAGGAGCGGACGCCATCAATGTGCGAATGGGCAAAAGCTTTATTCGTATGTTCTGCTTCGGTGCCGAGGGCGATAGGCAATGAAGGCGTTCAGAGCGATCGGTGCATACAGGGTCAAGAAGGGCGAATACCGAAATGACCTCCAAGAGTTCAAGGTGGAGGTCGCCGCCAAGAACGAGAAGGAAGCGGCGGAGAAGGTCCTCTCCACCTTTGGCAGCCGGCACCGCGTGGTCCGCAAGAACATCATCTTGAAGGAGCTGGTGCCCCTCAAGGAAGAGGAGATCACGGACCCGGTGGTCAAACACCAGGTCGGTGGTGCCAAGTGAACGAGCAGGAGATAAGGCAGGCACTGGCCACTTTGGAGATGTACAAGACGCAGGCAGAGAGCCTGACCGAACAGCAGCAGATCATTTCATTCTCATTGGAGGAGTATTCCCGGGCGCGGGACACCCTGGGCAAGTGGAAGGACGCGGCGGAAGGCGCCGAGCTCCTTGTGCCGGTCGGGGGAAACTCCTTCGTTTTCGCCAAGGTCGCGGACAACCAGAAGGCCTTGGTCGGCGTCGGCTCCGGGGTCACCGTGGAGAAACCCTTGGACGAGGCCATCAAGACCCTGGAGGCCAGGATCAACGAGCTGGCCGAGGCCGCCAAGAAGGTCACAGAGAGCCTCACCATGCTAGAGGGCCGCTCCGCCCAGCTAACTCAAATCGTCCAGGCCGAATACGATCGCCTCCAGAAGCAGGGCTGAGGGACGTATGTTCGAGGCCCTGAAGAAGCTCTTTGGTCGAAAGAAGACGGAGGAGGCGCTCCCCGAGAAGGCCGAGATGGTCGTCGGGGACACGGGCCGCAAGATCGATGAGAAGGAGCTCGACGAGATCCTTTGGGAGCTCGAGCTCGGGCTGATGCAGGCGGATGTCGCCCTCCCGGTGGTCGAGGAGATCAAAAGGGATGTCCGCGCTGACCTGGTAGGTAAGAGGGTGGACAAGCGCTTCACGGTGGAGGACGCGGTCAAGCTGGCCCTCCGGAATGCGGTGGAGAAGGTCCTCCAGCAAAGCACATTCGACTTCGATGAATTCATAAAGAGGCAGGAACGGCCCACGGTCATCATGTTCGTGGGGATAAACGGCACGGGTAAGACCACGGCCATCGCCAAGATCGCCCACCGGTTGCACAAGATGGGCATCTCCACCGTCCTGTCCGCCTCGGATACCTTTAGGGCAGGGGCCATCGAGCAGATCAGCATCCACGGGGAGCGCCTGGGCACCAAGGTCATCAAGCATTCGGCGGGCGGGGACCCGGCCGCGGTGGCGTTCGACGCCGTCGACCACGCCAAGGCTCGCAAGAAGGACGTGGTCCTGGTCGACACCGCGGGGCGCATGCAGACCAACGCCAACCTGATGGACGAGATGAAGAAGATCAAGCGGGTCGCCAGGCCCCACCTGATCGTCTTCGTGGGCGATTCCCTGGCAGGCAATGACGCCATCGAACAGGCCCAGGCCTTCGATGCCGCGGTGGGGATCGACGCCGTCATCCTGACCAAGATCGACGCCGACGCCAAGGGGGGCGCCGCCCTGTCCATCGCCTACACCATCAAGAAGCCCCTGGCCTTCGTTTCCACTGGCCAGGAATACGAGGAGATGGTCAAATTCGACAGCAAGTGGATGGTGGACCGGTTATTCGCTGAGACCGCTCAGTAACCGGTGCCTTCCACGAATTCTTTTGTGGCCAACGGGCCGGCTCAGCCCAGGGAGAAGCAGAGCGAGCTGAGGACCGTGGCGTACACCTTGGCGTCATCCACCATGTTGTCCACCCGACAATACTCGTTGACGGAGTGGGCCATCTCATCCACGGTCTGCCAGACATAGGCGTCATACCCGGCAAGGCGGAATAGGTTGGCGCAAGTCCCGCCCCCGATGCCGCGCGGCGCCGCGTCCACGCCCTTGGTCTTCTTGATGGCGGAGGCCAGGGTCATGAGCGCTATGCTCTCCGTGCTCGATGGCGGCCCGGATCGGTTGATCTGCTCTATGTCCACGCTTATGCGCGCCCCACTGCGCTCCTCGAAGATGCGGGCCACGCCCCTCGCTGTCTCCAGGACGTCCTCGGGGTTGTACTGCGGGAGTATCCGGGAGTCGATCCAGAAGGTGTCCTCGCCCGGAACGGTGTTGACGTTGCCCACCGTTTGCAGCCGCTTGGTCGGTTCGAAGGTGCAGGTAGGGGGCAGGAAGCCGGTCTCGAGCGCGCCGAACTTGCCGTTGAGCTGGTCTACCAGAAAGTCGATCATCTGGCTTCCCACCTTCATGGCGTTGATGCCCCTCCCCGGCGTGGAGGCGTGGGTCTGCCTTCCCATGACCTTGATCTTGAGCCAGAGGATGTGCTTCTCGGCGACCTCGATGACCGAGCCGTCGGAAACGCCGAAGTCCGGGACGTAGATGAAGTCGTTCTTGTGGAACACGTTGTTATCGATCAGGAATTTGATGCCTTTGGTGTTACCGGTCTCCTCATCGGAGACCATGGCCAGGCCAATCCCCCTCTCGGGCACCAGCCCCAGCTCGTTCAGGGCCTTGGCGGCGAACAGCGTTCCTATCATTGCCTGGCCGTTGTCCTCCGCTCCTAGCCCGTACAGCTTCCCATCCATGACCTTGGGAGAGAACGGGGGGTAGGTCCAGGCATCCAGGTTGCCCGGGGTCACGGTGTCCATGTGCGAGACTATCCACACCATCTGGTCGGACTGGCCCTTCTTCCTTGCCACGACGTTCGGCCTCAGGCGAAGGCGGACCCTCTCGTCCAGGGCGTCGTACATCTCGATGTCCTCGAAGCCGCACCTCTCGGCCAGCTCCCTGACGAAGCGGGCCCTCTCGAACTCGCCCTCCCCGCCGTTCTCTGGTCCGATGGCGGGGATCCTCAACATTTCGGTGAGGGCGTCCACCATGTCGTTCCGGTACGTCTCCACCGTGGAGATGATCTCTTCCAAGGATGGCATCGTTACCCCGCTTTGGGATATACTCCCGATTATAAAATCTATTTTCGATGGGGCTCATAAAGGAAAACGTGCCTCGAGCGCGATGCCTGGCCTTTGGATCAGCGCACCACGGTCATGGAAACGGCGTTGCCCCCGCCCAGGCAGAGCGTGGCCAGGCCACGGTGGGCGCCCCGGTCCATCATGGCGTATATCAGGGTGGTCAGGACCCTGGCCCCGCTGCAGCCAATGGGGTGCCCCAGAGCTACCGCCCCACCGTGAACGTTGAAGATGTCGTCGGGTACGCCCAGCTCCCGCTTCACCGCCACCGAGGCCGTGGCGAAGGCCTCGTTGTGCTCGAACAGGTCCACGTCGTCGATGGTCAGCTTGAGCTTGTTGAGCAGCTCCCGGGTGGTGGGGATTGGCGCCTCCATGATGAGCTTGGGCTCGACCCCGCCAGTGTGATAGCCCTCGATGGTGGCGAGGGGTTTGATGCCCCTTTGCTCCGCGAACTTCTTCGAGGCCACGATCAACGCGGATGCGCCGTCGCTCAGCTGCGAGGCGTTCCCTGCGGTGACCACTCCCCCTTCCTTGAACGCCGGCTTGAGCTTGGACAGGGCCTCCACCGTCGTGTCCGCCCTGACCCCCTCGTCCACCTTGAACTCGATGTCCCCCTTCTTGGAAGGGATCTTAAAGGCCACGATTTCCTTGTCGAACTTGCCTGTGGATGTGGCATCCTGCGCCTTCATGTGGCTGTCCGCGGACAATTGGTCCGCCTCCTGCCTGGTCACGTGGTAGCGCTCGGCCACCACTTCGCCGGTCATGCCCATGTGCATATTGGTGAACGCGTCCCACAGGCCATCGTGGACCATGTGGTCCACTATCTTGTTGTCGTTGATGCGATAGCCGTACCTGGCTTGTTGAAGAAGGTAGGGCGCCATGTTCATGTTCTCCATTCCGCCAGCAACGATGACCTCGTGCTCCCCGGCGCGAATGGAATTGGCTGCCAGCATGACCGCCTTCAGCCCTGAGCCGCAGACCTTGTTGATGCTGAGCGAACCCATCTCTGGCCTAAGGCCGGCCTTCACCGCGGCCTGGCGCGCCGGGTTCTGCCCTACGCCGGCCGAGAGCACGATGCCCATGATGCACTCCTGGATGTCCTTGGGTTCCAGCCCCGCCCTCCTCACGCTCTCCTTGATCACGGCCGCGCCCAGGTCGGGCGCAGGTGCGTCCTTCAAAGTGCCGCCGAATTTGCCGATGGCCGTGCGACTGGCGCTCAATATGACCGCTTCGTTCGTCATCACGGATCTACCTTCGTTACGGCGTCGAAGCAGGTATCCGTATAAAAAATTGACGATGCCTGCCTACGACCATGAGCGAAGTTATGCAACGCCCATGCGCTTCAATGGCTTGCTTATATGGCGCCTGGAGCAAACCGGCGGCTCATACCAGCCCGGGGCGATCCCGCGGGCTAGGATCTCCCATTTTTCGCCGGCCATGGCCTTTGTCCTGCAGCGCTTGCAGCGGTGCCCGCCTCCCCGGCCCATGGAGCCCATGCTCTTGCCGCATTCGGGGCATATGGGGTTGGCGGCCTTCCTCCTATCGTCGGCAAGCTTGATCACATGCAGTTTCTCCAAGTTCAATGTCCGGGGCGTCTCGCGCAGCTCTCCCAAGACCTCCACCACATCCCCCTGGATCAGTTTACGGACGATGTTCCTGAAGCCTTTCGAGGGTTCGTAGGCCGCACAGTCCAGATTCTCGCCGGCATCGGTCTTCAAACTGAAGAGCACGTGCCCCCCAGGGATGGTCCTGGGCGCCGTCAGCACCCTGCCTCGGACGAGGTACGAGCTCCAAGGCCGCAAATCGCCTCTCGTCCGAATGATGTGGTCGTCGGTCCCCTGGTTGCTGAGGAATACCAGCCAGCGGTCCTTTGGCTCGGAGCGCACAGATGCGGCCGCCTGAGCCGTCTCCACTGGGTCATCGCCTCGGACCCCGAACAGGATCGGGCAGGTGGAGTGGGGCACGATGGCGGTGCGCCCCTCCTCCCGATCGAAGTTGTTGAAGGTAGAGGGGAAGAGCTCGTCAATGCGTCGAACGTCGGCCGCATTCACCGTCCTTGGCTTTCCCCACATCTCCTTCCTACGATAGACGAGGGTCTCATAGGTCCTGTCCCTAGGCCTCCAGGACAATGCTGCAGCGGCCCCGATGATTCCTCTGCCTCCAGCCAGCTGATAGGTGCGCGCGCCGATGCGCTTGAGCTCGCCCTCGACCGCCTCCCTCTCCACGATGGATCTGGCCGCCTGCCAGTATAATGCGGGAGATGGCTTTCCCTCAGATACGACTAGCCCAGGACTGGCGTCCTCCTGGGTCCTTGACCAGCGGTCGATGAGCCGCGAGCAGGTTTCCAGCACCTCTTCATCATCAGCCCCGGTCTTGCATCCAGGGAAGCAAAGCACGTCCTTGCCACCGATTACGCCAATGCGCGTGGCATTTCCCCGCCCCGTGCCGAACCTTAAAGCCAAGGCCCCGTTCCCCCTCGTCTTCCAAGGGACCGCCGGATTGAGCCGAACGAGCCGAGGATGCCCTATCAGATCGTAATGGTTCAGCGCCCTGACCGCCTCGGTGGCCAAGAAGGTCGTGCACATGGAGCTGGTGGAGTCGGTGTCGTCGAAGGCGACATACATGACGAGGGCGAGGAGGGCGAACGGGCCTAAACCCTTTTCTATCGGTGGTCTTGACCGGAGCCTAAGGATAGGCGAGACCCTCGATAAAGTAGAACGCGGACCGTCCGGAGGGCGCGAGGGCGACCCTTACGACCTGGCCCACGGATGGTGGCGGTCCCAGGGACCGCGGCATGAAGGCCTTGGCCTGCGCTTGCGTGGCATCGACGAGGGTCAGAGTGGTACCATTTGGCCGTTCCTGCACCGCTACGACCTGGCAGATGAGGGTGATCGTGCCGTTCGCGTTGGATGCCTGTGCGAAGGTTTCCGCTGCAGGCGGAGTCGGGTCCGAGAGAAGCATGAGGAGAAGGGTTGCGGACGTCGCAACAAGGAACAACCACTTTGAGCCGGTGCGCATGGGTAGGGATTTTGTGCGTCGTCCTTTCTTGCTAGCTTTTACAATTAGCCCTTGGTCCCGAGAAATTATTGTATAACCTAAGAGGCATTCGCCCCTACATGCCGAAGCCCTTCCTAGTGGAGCGCGCACGGGAAATCGCCATCCTCGTGACCGTGGCCGGTGCGGTGCTATCGGTCTTAAGCATAATTGACCTGACCATACACAACATCGGCCTGGGTGATTGGGCTTATTGGACCGTCGTCATCGGCCTTCTCTTGTTCATCATCGGCATTTGGCTCCTCGCGAGCTATCTTAAACTCACCTCCCAGTTCGACCGTTACATGAAGATCGCCAGTCGGGCGGAGTTCAAGAGGGAGCAGGACGAGGTGGAGTACATCGTTTGGAGGTTGCCTTCACGGTTCGGGAAGAGGCTCGCGCAGAAGAAAGAAGAGCTTGGCGTGAAATGAGGGGGACCCCTTCGTTTCCTGTGGAGCCATGCCGCGGCCCCCGCGAGCCCGAACCGGTATTGTCTCGATTCCGATCTGGCTAAGTCGCATCGTCCAATGTCATCTTCCCTTTTAGATCGGTTACCGCCTTATGAATCCTTTTCACATCGACTTC
>CAYHAO010000044.1:0-13028 GCA_964354665.1 uncultured Methanomassiliicoccaceae archaeon
TAGGCGCTGTGGGCGCGGAGGGGCCGGAAGGAGTGGCCGTGGCCGTGTTCGAGGCGGGGCTGGAGCCCTCTGTGTTCACTGCCTTGACCTGGTAGAAATACGCCTGGCCGTTTGTCACCGTGGTGTCGTTGTAGGTCAGCGTACCAGCACCAACGTTCCCGATGGGCGTGGCGCTGATGCTACCAGCAGTCGTACCCCGGAAGACATCGTAGCGGATCACGCTGGACGACCCAGAGCTGCTGGGCGCGTCCCAGGTCAGGATCACGTACCCGTTATGACCCGCGGCCGCCAGGTTCGTTGGCGGTCCTGGAGGCTGTGCCGCTACAGAAGAGCCTTGAACCTCATTGGAGGCGGGGCTCACCCCGACCGCGTTCACTGCCTTTACTATGTAGTAGTAAGTGCCGGCAGCGACGGTGTCGGTGTAGGATACCGCGCTCGCTCCCGCCGTGCCGATGGGCGTGGCGCCTTCTCCTCCCGAGGTCGTCCCGCGGAATACCTGGTAGCCGGTGATGGGCGAACTGCCTTGGCTTGTCGGTGGTGCCCAGCTCAATACCACGGAGCCGACCAGGCTCTGAGATGAGAGGCCCAAGGGCGCGCTAGGCACCGAACTGGCCTGGCTGGCTGTGCCGGAGACCAAATTGGAATATTCCCCGTCCCCATAGTTGTTGGACGCCTGCACCCGGTACTGGTACGTGACGCCCGGAATGGCCCAGGTGTCCTGGTAGTTCAGGCTGGACTGGGTCCTGTCCATGGTCCCGATGATGTCCCAGGTGCCGTCGGTGCCGTTGCACTCGATATGATAGGTGAGCAGGGTCGCCGTCCCGGCGTAGGGCGCGTCCCATTCCAGGAGAACGCTTCCCGGCTGACCTGTAGCCGTCAAGCCTTGGACCGCGTCCGGCCGCTCGCCGGTCGGGCTGCCGAAGGACGTCACCGCAAGGGAGGATGGTCCCGTGCCGTAAAGGTTCTTCAGCTTCACGGTGTACTGGTAGTTAACATCGGGTATGCGACTGCTGTCCGACCAGGAGAACCCATACTCGGCCCAGAAGTTCTGTTCCGTGTCCACCAGCACCCAGGTGCCGGGTGTCGTAGCGTTACGGTAGATCTCGTAGCCGATGAGCATGGAGGTCACGGTCTGCTGAGGCATGTAGACCATGGCGCCATCATAATCCGGCGTCGCCATCACTCCAGTGGCCTCCGTTGGGACGGCTCCTGTGGACGGCGAAGCTGATGCCTCCTCTGAGGCGGGGCCCACCGTGCTGCCCTTCTTCGGCTTCAAATAGTAGAAGTAGGTGTGCCCGTTCAGCGCCGTGGTGTCGAAGTGGTAGGAGCTCACCCCTATTGATGTCAGCAGGGTCTCGGTTCCAGAGCTCTCGGACCTATAGATGTCGTTTCCGGTCGCTCCGAATGCCGATGACCAGAGGAGGAGGACCTGGTTGTTCCCTGGATAAGCGTCCAGGTACGATATCTCGAAGGGCGGGATGTACTCATTGGGCGTGGCCTCGGCCACGTTGGAGTACTCTCCCTCGCCATTGGTGTTGAAGGCCCTGACCTTATACCAATATGTCTCTCCGTTGGTGACCGCATCGTCGAAGTAGAAGCCGCCATACCCATAGTAAACGGTCGTCTCATTGATCTTAGTGAATGGTCCCGCCACGTTGGTCGCGCGGTAGACCTCGTACCCATCGAACCCGATCGCGGAAGGGTTCGCTGGATAGTCCCACCAAAGCATGACGGAGTTGTTCAAGCCGTAGGCGGTAAGGTTCCTGGCCGCCGATGGCAGGTTCCCTGTGCCTTGGATCATGACCGTCGCGGTCCCCTCCGCTCCCTGGCCATAGGTGTTCACGGCCCTTACCGTGTAGGTGTAGGACACCCCCAGCTTGGTGAAAAAGCCCTCTTCGTCGGAGGCGGATGTGACCCTCAGCCATTCATCCCACGCGGTGGACCAGAACATGACTGGGTCGCGGTAGGTGAAGAAGAACCTTGCCGGCGGGCTCCCCGAGGGAACGCCTGGCCAGGTCCAGCTCAGGTCGGCGGAGTAGATACCGTTCAAGCCCGTGACCGTGGGCGCGTTCGGCGTGTCCCCGGTCATGCTTGGCGTGGCAGTGGCCTCGTTCGAGTGCGCGCTGCTACCGGCGTCGCTGACCGCAACGATCTGGTAGAAATACTCGGTGTCCAGGACGATGTCAGTAGAGTCGTTATAGAACTCGAGGCCACCAAGGTATGTTCCCTCGTATTCGGTCGAACCTACGTATATCCAGTCGTGTAGGGTCTCCCCACCGGAGGTCTCTCCCCTCCAGATCTCATAGGTCTTGATCAGATCCGAGCCTTGGCTGTTGGGGTGTTCCCACCACAGCCAGTTGAACCCGGGTCCTTGGTCCACCTCAAGGTTGCGCGGCGCGGTAGGCACCGTGCCCGCTCCCAATCCATCGCCGCTCAGCGGCGCCTCGCTCCCCGATGCGGTGACGTCCACCGCGACGGCGAGCAGGCTGGTTACCAAAAATGCGGCGACCATGACGACGCTGATGGCTATCTTCAGCTTCCTTCTATAGTCAATCATCTAACTTTCCCCCTGATTAAGAACAGGGGAGAGCGACATTCCGAAAGGTCCTCCTCTCTCCCGTTAATTAGTAGATTAGGAAAGCATCTCAGCCACGATGATATAATGTTTGCCTATTTCCATTGGAGGGAGGCTGCCGAACAACTGAGATGTTTTGAGGGCTCACCCTATATGTTCCGCTCGGACAAACCGAGCGTTTCTAAACTATGACGGCTATCTGGTGAGCATGTGCCTTCTGCCGGACCATGAGATCGAGAAGCGCATCAGGGAGGGGAGCCTGGGCATCCGCGGCTTCTCTCATGAATCGCTGACCCCGAACGGCTACGACCTCAGGGTCGCCGAGCTCTCGTTGCCCGCAGAGGGCAAGGTCCATAAGGAGGGGGTGGCCAGGATCCCTCCAAAGGCTATGTTCTACGTGTCCACCGTGGAGTACGTCGAGCTACCTGACGACGTGGCGGCGCAGCTCTGGACAAGGACGTCATGGATCAGGAAAGGGCTCCTCGTCGGGCTGGGGAAGATCGACGCGGGGTTCCATGGCACGCTGACGTTCACGGGCTTCAACGCCTCTGACAAGGAAGTGGAAATCCCCATCGGATCGCGCTTCGTCCAGATGTGCTTCGAGACCATGCATTCCAAAGTGGAGCGGACCTACGAGAAGCGCTCCGGCAACTACCAGGGGCAGAAGGGGATCACCCTAGCTCCGCTCGAGAAGAAGTAGGTCGAGCGCGTAAACCGACATGCTCGGGGAGTAGGTCTTGAGCTCCTCGAGCCGGGCCAGCGAGATCTTGCATCCGAGCCCATCCGCCTCGTCGATGATGCTCTCGGCCATGCCCCCGAACTCGCCCCGGTCGCAGATCTGGTACAGGTGGATGGTCCCGTCCGGTCTCAGGTGCATCAGCGCGTCCCTAAGGAATTCCCTGGCCGAGTGGGGTAGGTTCATGATGATCCGGTCCGCTTCCGGTAGCTTGCGTATCTCCTCGCGCGCATCCCCTTGAATCGGTTTGACACTGAGCGCTCGATTGAGCTCGATATTCCGCTTGAGGTATTCGACGGCGTCCTGATTCAGGTCGATGGCGTAGATGATCCTTGGCGAAGCGTGCTTGGAGATCATGATGGAAAACGGTCCAACGCCAGCGAACATGTCGATGACGACCTCGCCCTCCCTCACCAGCTTGGCGACGCGGAACCTCTCGTTCGAGAGCCTGGGATTGAAGTATGTCTTGGAAGGATCGACCAGTAGCTTGATTCCATACTCTGTGTGGATGGTCTCGGTCCCTGGGCCTCCCGCGATGACCTGCAGGTCTCGGACCCGCAGCTCGCCCTTCACGCCCTTGTCCAAGGCCACGGCGGTCAAGCGGGGGAAGGCCTTTATGAGCGCCGGGCCGATGCGCTCTTTGTAAGGGAGCAGCTGGTCGGGAATCTTGATGATGGCCACCTCCCCGACCACGTCGAACGAGGTGGGAAGCAACGATCTGAGGTCCTCAGGGACCTCGACCATGTCCTTGTAATCGGTCTCTGCCAGCTCCCTTTGCTCGAAATCCTCCTCCCCCAGCTCGTAGCCCAGGCTGGCCGCTCTCTTGGAAATGACCGGGAAAAAGATGTGGTCGCCCTCCCTCCTTACTTTTAGGGTGATGTCCAGCATGTCGCCCTCTAAAAGCTTTTTACGCACCTGTTCTCCTTTCCCCTTGGGCACCTTCAAGCAGAGGGAGCGCACGGTGATGCCATGGGCGAATTGCTATTTGTCGGTTTAGGGCTGGGAGGCGTGGAGGACATGAGCGTGAGGGCTTTGAACGCCCTCAAGGCCTGCGATGTCGTCTACGGCGAGTTCTACACCTCCAAGCTCATCGACTCGGACGTAGGTCAGCTGGAAGCCTATATTGGTAAAAGGATCAAGAAGCTCGACCGCGTGGACGTGGAGGAGGGCGAGGGATTGATCGAAGCGGCCAAGTCAAAGAAGGTCGCCTTCGTGACCGCAGGGGACACCATGGCCGCTACCACGCACGTGGACCTGAGGCTGCAAGCCATGGAGCTCGGCATCCCCACCCGCCTGATCCATGGGGTCTCGATCTTCACCGCCTGCGCCTCCGCCCTTGGCCTCCAGCCTTACAAGTTCGGCCGGACCATCACCCTGCCTTTCCAGGAGAAGGGCTACTCGCCCTCCAGCCCTTATGAGAACATATTGGAGAACTTCAAGAGAGGTCTGCACTCCCTGGTGCTGCTGGACATCAGGGAGAGCGAGGGAAGGTACATGAGCGCGGCCGAGGGCGCGATATGGCTTACTGACGCCGAGTCAAGGATCGGCGGTGGACTGATCAAGGAGGACACATTGATGGTCGGCTGTGCCAGGGTCGGGTCGTCCTCGGAGCTCTTGGTGGCTGGCTATCCATCGAAGCTGAGGGACCAGGACCTGGGGCCGCCCCTTCATACGTTGGTGATCCCGGGCAAGCTCCATTTCATGGAGGCGGAGGCCTTGGTGCGCCTGGCAGGCGCCCCTCCGGAGATCGCTAGGGAATGATCATGGCTTCAGCGGGCCGACCCCGAGGAGCAAGACGAGCTTCATCCTCTCCCCCAGCGAAGGGTCGGTTCGGCCTGCGTATCTGATCCTGGTGTTGGGAAGGCGCAGCGACACGTCCCTCACCACCTTCTGCAGCTGCACGTCGTCCATATCGCTGGCGGTGGCGATCGCCAGCGCGGTCTTGGCCGTCCTGACGTCGAAATCGAACCAGGGGGAGGTGAAGGCCTCCTCCACCGCCCTCAGCCCTCGGTCCAGGCCGCTGGAGATGCCGATGCCCGCGCGCACGTGCTTGCATCCGCCGAAGTCCGACCGGACCTGGAGCAGGTCCTCCATGGTCAGCGCGTTCGCCAGCTCCATGACTGGCGCCATCATGATGATGTCCATGGCCCCGAAGGCCTTCCTCAAAGGAAGGTTGGGCGCGATCTTGAGGAGCGAGTCGTTGCTGTAGGTGATGACCATGTCCGAATGCTCCATGACCTTGTCCATGGATGCGGCGGCCGCGTACTTGCGCTCCCCACCCTCCACGGAGAAGGGGAGCGCGGCCGATACCACGACCAGCTTGCAGACCTTGCGACAGATGTTGGCCAGGGCGGGGGTCACAGAGCTCCCCGTCTCGCCGCCTAGCCCAGTGAACAGGAACATGATGTCCGCGTCCCCGATGCAGCCGAAGACGCCGGTCTTCAGGTTGCCGCCGATGGCATGGAACATCTGTGGGGAGGTGGTCTTGAAGAGCTTGACGTGGTCAGGGGTCAGGACGCACTTCTTGGGCACCTTGACCTGGTGCACGCCCTCCTCGGCCTTGAGCACGGCCACGGCCTCCATCCCCGAGTCGGAGATGATGTTGCACCCAGCTCCGCCGATGCCCACCAACTTGATTCGCGGGCGGGTCTTGGTCTCCGCCGAACCGAGTCGCGCTACATCTGGACCCATCGGGTAGGCAATGGGGCGGAAGTTGTAATATTCTTTCGGTGCCGAAGGTGTGAGGGGCATCCCTGGCCCGTCCACGGAATCGTTTATTATGGCACTGTTGATTACCCTTTGAAGGGAAGCTAGCTATGGTGCCAGACAAGGATGGGGACCAGCCGTACCTGGGAAGGGTCTTCGGTGAAAGGGTCATGGAGATCCGCTTCCGCGCGCCCTGTCGCGAGGAGCTGCAGGTGGGGGAGATGCTGGTGGTGGAGGACGAATCCGCCAGCTCCAAGTACCTGGTCCGGGTCATGGACATCGAGCATGGAGCGGACATGGAATCCCCCGACTGGATGCAGCGGGAGGCGGGCGAGCTCCTCGTCAAGGACTTCGGTGAGGAGGCCGTGGACCTCGTAGAGCTCTCGTCCAACTTGTACAAGGTCGGGGTGGCGACTCCCTTGGGCTACATCCAAGGGAAGGATTTCAAGAAGGCCAAGTCCATCCCCATCCACTTCTCCAGGGTGCGAAGGACGATGGAGGAGGATTACGATTTCCTCCAGCCCTATCTTGGGAACATTGAGGTGGGCAGGCTGCGCTCGGGCGATAAGGTGCTCGGACGCCCGGTAGGCTTCTCGGGGAGGGCATTGCCCTACCACATAGGCATCTTCGCCACCACGGGCATGGGCAAGAGCAACCTCATGAAGAACCTGGCCCTCAGCTGCATGCGCCTGCGCAAGTACGGCTTCCTCATCCTCGACCCGCACGGCGAGTACTACGACGGTGGCGAGGCGGGGAGGAAGGGCTTGCGGCACGCCGCGAGCAAGCAGGCCTTGGAGGTCTTCTCGTCTCGCAAGCTCGACGGACCCTACAACCCGTTGCGCATCTCCGCGACGGAGATCGAGATCGACGACCTCGCCAACCTCTACGAGTTCACCCCGGCGCAGCTGGAGTGCCTGCAGGCGGCGCAATGGAGGTACGGGGCCACCTACCTCCTCGACCTGCATGGCAAGGACGCGGAGGCCGTCTCCCTGGACCTGAACGGCCGCTTCCACGAGGGCTCCATCAACGTCATCAAGCGCCGCCTGGAGAACATCTTCCGCTTCGAGCTCATAACCAAGGACAAGCAGTTCAGCATCACCAACCAGGTCATCTCCTGCCTGCACGCGGGAAAGGTGGTGCTGGTGGACACCAGCAACATGTTCGAGGCGGAGGAGCTGCTGGTCTCCACCGTGCTGGCAAGGGCGATATTCGAACGTAACAAGGCGCATTACGCGGACAAGGAGAAGTTCGACGCCCTTCCGCCCTTGCTCATCGCCATGGAGGAGGCGCAGCGCGTCCTCTCCCAATCCAAGGGCACCATCTTCGCCCAGATCGCCCGGGAGGGACGCAAGTTCAAGGTCGGCCTATGCGCCATCTCGCAGCAGCCCAAGCTGATCAACGAGGAGGTCATCTCCCAGTTCAACACCCTCTTCATCCTCGGCCTGGCGGATAAAAGGGACCGCGACATACTGCGCAACAGCGCCAAGCAGGACATCTCCATGCTCGATAATGAGATCCAGATGCTGATGCCGGGGGAGGCCCTGATCGCCTCGCCCTTCACCCCCTTCGCCGTGCCGGTCAAGATCCACCTCTTCGAGGATTATGTGGGGGCGATGAACGCTGTCTCGAACGAGGAAGAGGCGAAGGCACCTAAGAAGGTTCAAACGGACAGTAAGTTCTTCTAGCAACTAGGAGACGCGAGATGGACACCACAACCCAGTTCATGTTGGAGATCGCCCTGATCACCATCATCGCTGGCGCCTGCTCGGTGGTCTTCGCCAAGCTCCGCTTCCCCGCGGTCATCGGCTACATCGTCGCCGGGATGCTCCTGGGCCCGACCATAATCGGGGGCTTTGTCTACTTCGACACCGAGGTAATAGACTTCCTGGCCAATATCGGGATCGCCCTGCTGATGTTCTCCATCGGCCTCGACTTCAACCTCCGGCGCCTGAAGAAGATCGGAGGCTTCGCCATCTTGGCCGGAACGGTGGAAGTGACGCTGATGCTCCTCCTCGGTTACACCTTGGGCTTGATCCTGGGGCTCAGCAGCACCGCGGCGATCTTCCTCGCCGCCATCGTGTCCATCTCCTCCACCGCCATCATCTTCAAGGTCCTGGTGGACACTGGGAACATGAGCAAGGAGTGGGTCGAGCCAGTGATCGGGATCCTCATCATAGAGGACCTGGCGGGGGTCATCCTGCTCACCATCACCTCCCCCTTGCTCTCGGGCCAGAACCCCAATATCGCTACGACCGTCGGCATCTTCCTGGCCATCGTGGGCTTCATCGCCCTCAGCCTGGTCCTGGGATTGGCGGTGGTGCCCTGGTTGATCAACCGGGTCGCCCAGCGACATTCTTCGGAGACGCTGTTGCTGGTCTCCCTTGGACTTTGCTTCGGTTTCGCGCTCTTCGCCGTCGGCCTCGGCCTGAGCCTGACGATCGGCGCATTCATCATGGGCGTGCTCATCTCCCAGTCCAAGCATGGGGAGGCTGTCACCCAGAAAATAGGCTCCATCAAGGAGATGTTCCTGGCGGTGTTCTTCGTCTCCATCGGCATGCTCGTGGACCCGGTCCTGGTGGTCCAGGGCCTCCTGGTCGCCCTGGTCATCGCCTTGGTCTTCGTGCTTGGCAAGACCTTCAGCGTGACCATCGGCTGCTATTTGGCAAACCTTCCAGCGAGGACGTCGTTCTATGCCGGGGCGGCGATGGTGGCCATGGGTGAGATCTCCTTCGTCCTGGCCAACTCTGGGGTGCAGGCGGGGGTGCTCTCAAGCGAGCTTTACGCCTCCATCATCGGGGCCTCCATCATCTCCATGGTCGTCCTCCCCATTTCCATTCGCTCCGGGCCAAGGGAGCTGGACTTTATCGTGCGCCACCTGCCAAAACGGCTGCTGTCCTCTCTGACGGTGATAGAGGGAGTGCGCATGGACCTGCGCCGACGGCTCTCCGCGTCGGCGGAGAGGAGGGCGGAAATCCGCAGGCAGCTCTTCTGGTTGTTCATCGATGTCGTCATCTTGGTCCTCATCCAGTTCCTCGGTCTTGTCATCCTTGCCGCCAGCACTCTATTGGATGGCGTGGCCGAGGTCCTTGGGGTGAGCGTCTCGGCCGTGGCCCTGGTGGTGAGCGTGGCGCTGGCCCTTCCCGTAATCTACGACATCCTCTCGCACCTGAAGAAGCTGGTGGCCGCCTTGGCCTACACCGTCCTAGACACGAAAGCCTACCAGGTGGCCAGCAGGTCCTTGGTCTTCCGCGTGTTCAAGAGGCTGGTAAGGGTCACCATCGTGATCGTACTCTTGTTCTCGCTGGCTCCGATAACCTACGCGGTCGACAAGACGCACGGGGCGTTCATCGTCCTCTTCATCGTCCTTGGCGCCGTCCTGGGATACCTCATCTGGGACTACGTGCGATCCTCCCATGAGAAGATGTCGAACGCCCTGACCAAGAACCTTATAGACGAGAAAGAGGGGCCCAAGTGAGCACTTTCGCTACGGTCTCAGCAATCCATTTTAAGCGCCGGATGGTTCTTGGATAGCGAGCAAGAAGAGGGCAGAGGATGAGGATAGTCCATGTCTCCGACACGCACCTGGGCTACAGCGCCTACTCCAAGGTGGACGAGGAGAGCGGCCTGAACCAGAGAGAGATGGACTTCTACCGCGCCTTCGAGCGCATAGTGGACAAGTGCTTGGAGCTCGAGCCCGACGCAGTGCTCCATTCCGGGGACCTTTTCGATACCGTCCGACCGACCAACCGGGCGATCTCCTTCGCGTTGGAGCAGTTCCTGAGGCTGAGCCAGGCGAGAATCCCGGTGGTGGTCATCGCCGGCAACCACTCCGCGCCAAGGCTGAGGGAGACCGGCTCGGTCTTCAAGATCTTCGAGCACCTGGACCACATCCACCCGGTCTTCCGCGAGGAGTACGAGGTGGTGCAATTGGGGGACCTGGTGGTCCACGCCCTGCCGCATTGTGAGGGGGAGCGGTTGGCGTCCGAGGCCTCCCGCATGTCCCCGCAGGAAGGCAAGTGGAACGTGGCCATGCTGCACGCCGGCATATCCAGCCTGCAGGTCTTCCGCATGGGCGAGTTCAACGAGGAGATCCTCCCCGCCTCCTGCCTCAAGCCGGAGTTCGATTACATCGCCCTCGGCCATTACCATAACTTCGCCGAGGTTACGCCCAACGCCTGCTACTCCGGTTCCTCGGAGAGGCTCTCCTTCGCCGAAGCGGGGGTGGAAAAGGGCATGATCGAGGTCGACCTGGAAAGGGGGAGGAGGAGGTTCATCGAGATGCCCTCCCGGCCCATGCTGGACCTGGGGACGATCGAAGCCAGGGACCTCGACCTGAATGCGCTACGCGCCTCGCTCCAGGAAAGGATCGGGTCCCAGGACGTCGAGGGCAGGATCGTGCGCGTCTCGGTGAGGAACGTGAGCTACGAGAACTACAAGAACGTCAATTTCCACTGGCTCAGGCAGCTGGCGGCCAAGGCCATGCACTTCGAGCCCAAGTTCGAGGTCAGGCCCCAGGACCTCTCCTTGCAGGGGAAGGGGACGAGCATCGGCGCCCTGGACAAGGAGTGGGTCGCCTTCCTGGACGGCTATCCGATGGGACGAGTCGACAAATCGAAGGTGCGCTCCCGAGGACTTGAATACCTCGCTAAGGGGGTGGAAGAATCCGATTGAGGTACATGGAGGTGCGCAACTACCGCAAGTTCCGCCAGGCCTCGCTGGAATTCCCCGATGGCGTGGTGGGGATCTTGGGCTCCAACGGTTCGGGCAAGAGCACCTTGATGGAGGCCGTGGCCTGGGCCCTCTACGGCAACGAGAAATCGATCACCAGGGACGGCAAGAAGGAGGGTGTCCGCTCCTCCTTCGCCGGCATGAACGACGATTGCTCCGTCATCCTGGAGTTCGAGATCGCCGGCGACCATTATCGCTTGTACAGGGCGATGAAGGGAAAGTCCCAGACCATGGAGGCCCAGCTCTCGGTCAACGGCAAACAATTGGCCAAGACCGACAAGGGCGTGACCGACGAGGTCAGGCGGATCCTGGGCATGGACTACAAGTCCTTCTTCATCTCGGTCTTCGCCAGGCAGAAGGAGCTCAACGCCCTCAGCAGCCTGAGCGCGGCCGAGAGGGGCAAGGTGGTCCGAAGGATGCTGGGCATCGAGTCCTTGACCAAGACGGTGGAGGAGATCGACCGGGACCGGAAAGCGGTGCAGGACCGCCTGTTCGGGATGCAACAGGACCTCTTGGCCCCCGACGGAGGCAAGAGGTCGGAGGCGGTCCGGGCCGAGCTCTCAGAAATGTCCAGGACGAAGGCGGAGGTGGAGGGCGAGCTTGGCCCCCTGGAGAAGGCGCTGATCGCCATTCAAAGGGAGGTCTCATCGGCCATGGCCCGCCGGGACGCGCTCAGCGGCCTGGAAGAGAGGTATTCCAAGTTGCAAGCTGAAAGAATCGCCAATCGCAAGGACGCGGAGGGGGCGCGCTCGAACGTGAGCCGGGCCGCACAGCGCATCAAGGAGCTCGGAGCCAAGAAAGAGGAGATGACGGCGTTGGCACTTGACCACGCAGCCTACGAGGAGCTGGGCCGGAGGAAGGAGCTGCTCGACTCCCAGGCCCAGGCGTTCGAGCGAAGGAAGGTTCTCTCGCATCAGCGCTCTGAGGCAGAGGGCAGGCTGACCAAGGCCAGGCAGGAGCTTGGAGAGCGGGAGCGGACGGCCACGGCCTGCATCGACTCCAAGAAGCGGTTGCAGACGGTCGAGGACAGCATTACCACGGCGACCGAGGAAAGGGACTCGTTCCGCGAGAGTACGCGGCTGCTGGAGGCGAACATCAAAAGGTCCACGGCGGAATCGATCGAGAGGGAGAAGAAGCTCGAGGAGATCCGTCGCCTGGGCCCGGAGAGCGCCTGTCCCACCTGCGAGCGCAAGCTCTGCGACCAGCACTCCTTCCTCGTCACCAAGCTGGAGAGGGAGCTCTCCGACCTAGCGACCCAAACTCAGGAGACGAAAGCGGAGCTCTCCAAGGTCAAGCTGGAGCTGGACCAGAGGATGCAAAGATTGGAGGCCTTGGAGAAGAGGAGGAGGGAGCTGCGCACGAAGTGCGACGAGGAGGTGCGGGCGCAGGAAGCGCTCCGCTCCTCCCAGGATAAATGCTCTTCGATGGAGGAGGAACTGGGGCGCCTGTCCGAGGCGCTCACCGGTTCGCAGGTCCAGGACTATAGCGAGGAGGAGCATGCCTCGATCAGAACTAGGCTTCAAGAGCTCAGGCCGCACTGGGAGCGGCATCGGGCATTGATGGTCGAACTGGAGGCGCTGCCGCGCTGGCAGGAGGAGCTCCGCTCCCTGGAAGGGAGGTTGTCGGAGCTGGAGGAGGAGGAGAGGGCGATCGAGGGCAGGGTCGCGTCCCTCAGATACAAGGAAGGAGAGAGGAAGCAAGCACAGTCCGAGCTGGACTCACTGCTCGAGAAAAGGGAGAGGACCTCGGGCCAGGTGGCGCAAGCCGACAAGCGGCTGGAGCGGATCAAGGCCGAGGAGTCGGCCAAGCGCTCGGCCTTGGAGGAGCTGGAGCGCCGTGAGAAGGCGGCAATGGAGCTGACCAGGCAGCTGGAGGAGCAGAGCGCCTTGAGCAGGGCGATGCGCGACTTCCGAGAGAGCATGATGGCCAGGGTCGTGCCCACGCTCTCCGAGCTCTCCTCCCGGCTCTTCGAGGAGCTGACGGACGGCAAGTACCCGGGGATGGAGCTGGATGCGGACTACGAGATATCGATCTTCGACCGGGGAGAGAAGTACGCATTGTCGCGCTTCTCCGGTGGCGAGGCCGACCTGGCCAACCTCTGCTTGAGATTGGCAATATCCAAGGTCATCGCCGAGAGGGCGGGGAGCGCCATCAACTTCCTCATCTTGGACGAGATATTCGGCTCGCAGGACCAGGGGCGCAAGCGCAACATCATGGAGGCATTCGGGCAGCTCTCGAAGCAGTTCTCGCAGATACTATTGATCACGCACATCGAGGACGTGA
>CAYHAO010000045.1:0-12433 GCA_964354665.1 uncultured Methanomassiliicoccaceae archaeon
TGACCAAAAATTCGACAATACTGGATATGCGTAGTGGTGGGTCTGTCCGGATTTGAACCGGAGACTCCAGGTCCCGAACCTGGAAGTTTGCCAAGCTAGCCCACAGACCCATATGGGTGTATCCCGGCTAAACAAATCGGACTATAAAAGGCTATCATTCTTCGAACCCCACAAAAGTTCCAACAGTATCGATCCATCCCCTCATCTAGGATCAACAGTACCCTACGGTCAGATACTTGCACCTATGCTCAGCGACTCCCGAATCCCATTTAAGGGTGCATCCTTCATCGCACGATGCATTTGGCTGGTTGACTAGCAGCCTGCTGATATAAGATCTACCCGCATCAGCAATGTTCCTCGCCGCATTCAGGTCGGCGTTTAATTGAAGACCACAAACTTTGCACTTGAACTCGCTTCCTTTTCGATTATCCTTATTCTCATACCCACATCTAGAGCATTTCCTAGATGTCCAGAAAGGGTCGACATAAACCACAGTCTTACCCAGTTCTTCTGCCTTATATGTCAGGAATTCTGCGAACTGTCCTAGCGGCCATTGATTGAGGCGTGATCTCATGTCGACCGCCATCTTCCTTTGGCATGTGATTCCTTTGAGGTTCTCAAGTGCAAACACAGAATGATTGCCGTTCACTATAACTTTCGAAAGTTTGTGGTTCTCACAGGCAATAAACCGTCTTTCTCTCCCGGACAACTTCCTCAATTTTCTTTTCGCCGAGCGAGTGCCTTTAGCCTGCAGCTCTTTCCGATTATGAGCATACCTTCCTCGAATCCCATTCAATTTCTTTGAATTGAAGAACCGGTTATCCGATGTTACTACTATGTTCTTCAATCCCCTATCAATTCCTAAAATGGAGCCATTTAATTTCTCAGGCTGAGTTCTCTTCTCAACCGATACTCCCAGGAAGAAGTCTTTTACTCGTTTATCATAAATCAATACGCTGCTGACCACTCTCCATTCTTTAAATTTATTTATATAATCAAAATAAAAAAATTGAATCTTTATTCTACCTGCAATTGTCGAAAGAGAGACGAAATTGTACTCTAAGACGACCCTTGCCGCGTTCTTATTGAAGCGAATTGCTGCATACTTTTTACGACTCGGCAATTTCTTCAACTTGGCTCGTTTCAAAGCCTCGCAAGCGCAATCCCTTGCGGCTTGGACGAGCCCCGAATTGAGTTCTGGAATCTCAACTCGAATCTCATAATAGGTCGAATGATGGTTTGCGAACCGATTGTATGTTTTATTCTGAAAGCCCCATCTTGCAGAGGCATTAAAAGCGAAGGTGTACGCTTCCATCGTACCAAGCAGCGCACTCCTCTGCTCTGCATCCGGGCGCAGTTTCAGCATCATCGTCCGCATCATCTAAAATCGAATAGAGCTCCAATATTCTTTGAGGTATCTAGAAGGTCTCCGAAACTGACTTTCTATTACATGTAATTGCCAACAACAAAGTCAGTATCTTGCGCGTAGGATCGCGAGAGCCTCTTCCTCGCTCACGTCGTACCAGTACTTGTACGCATCCGCGACCGCGAAGGACGGCGCGCTCCTGATGTTCAGGCAATGCACCTCGTCGGCCCTCTCCTGGACCAGCTCCACTGCCCTTTCCGAGCCGGTCGGAACCGCGACCACCACCTTCCTCGCGCCCTTGGACCTCACGAAGCTTATGGCTGCCAGCATGGTGAAACCGGAGGCGAGCCCGTCATCGACCAGGATGACCACCTTGCCCTTCAGGTCAGGGTAAGGCTCTCCTTCGCGGAACAGCTGCTCACGGAAGTTCACCCCCATGCGCGCCTTGGCGATCTGTTCCTCCGTGACCACATGAGACATCCTGGACGATTCCAAGAGGTAGTCGTTCAGCACGAGGATGTCGTCCGGGCCCACCGCCCCGAAGCCCGCTTCCGGGTCCTTGGGGAACTGCACCTTGCGGACGACCACGACCTCCAGCCGCAGCTGCAGCAACCGACTAACCTCGGCGGCCACCGGCACCCCGCCGGACGGTATGGCCATGACGATGGCGTCAGAGGAGCCATACGACGAGAGCGACTCGGCGAGGGCCCCGCCCGCTTCCCGGCGGTCCCTGAAGACCTGGGTCCTATCGCGCATGTAGAAGTCTTGGATCACGTCGTCCAATGCCATCGTCCGGAACTAGTCGAGCATAGTATTTAATCCATGCTCCAGGCTATCGAAATAAGCTCGCTCCCGGCCCGGTCTTCGCGCATAGTCGTAGGCGGTATACGACAAATTTAAATATGCTCTAACTTCTCGACCCCACATGCGGGAACAGCTCAGGGAGAAGATAGCTGGCGAGATAACCCTCTCCGCGGAAGCGGGCAAGACCATCCGCAAATGGAGGGAGGAGTTCGGCATCTCCCAGCAGGGGCTGGCCCGCCAGCTGAAGGTCTCACCCTCCGTCATCAGCGATTACGAGTCGGGAAGGAGGAAATCGCCTGGCATCGTCATCATCCGTCGCATCGTCGACGGCCTTTTGGACATCGACCAATCCGCCGGGGGCAGGGTGCTCAAGCGCTATTCCTTGGGAGAGAGGAGCGAGAGCATCATCAGCATCAAGGAGTTCAACCACTCCATACTGGCCTCGGAGTTCGTCGACATCATCTCCGGGTCGAGCCTAAACAAGCAGGTGCCCCTGGAGCGGGACGTGCACGGCTACACCGTCATCGACTCCATGAAGGCCATCACCTCGCTGGGGTCGATGGACTACCTCAAGATCTACGGTTGGAGCAGCGAGCGCGCCCTGGTGTTCACCGGGGTGAGGTTCGGCCGGTCGCCCATGATCGCCATCCGCGCCCATCCCCTCAAGCCCGCCATGGTGGTCTACCACAAGCCGGAGCACGTGGACGATTTGGCGGTCCGGCTCGCCACGCTGGAGGGCATACCTTTGATACGGACCGATCTTTCCTTGCCGGCGCTCGTGGAGCGCCTGGAGAACGTGGAGTAGGATCACATGGAAGTGGGAATCGTTAGCTACGGCGCCTATGTGCCAAGGTACAGGATCACCCCGCAGGAGATAGGGCGGGTTTGGGGCTCGGACGGCGAGGCCATGTCCAAAGGCCTCATGATCTACAGCAAGTCGGTCCCAGCCCCGGACGAGGACGTCATCACCATATCCACCGAGGCGGCGAGGAACATGATGAAACGGGTCCCGGAGGTGGACCCGAGGGACATCGGCGCCCTTTACGTCGGCTCGGAGTCCCACCCCTATGCGGTCAAGCCCTCGGGCACCATCGTGGCCGAGGCCATCGGCTGCTCCCCCAACATGACCGTGGCGGACTTCGAGTTCGCCTGCAAGGCGGGGACCGCCGCCATCCAGACCTGCATGGGGATGGTGGGATCGGGGATGATCAAGTACGGCGTGGCCATCGGCGCCGACACCTCGCAAGGGGCGCCCGGGGACCCGTTGGAGTACTCCGCCTCCGCGGGAGGCGCGAGCTTCCTCATCGGCGCCAAGGACGTCATCGCCGTCATAAACCATACCAGCTCCTTCACCACCGACACCCCCGACTTCTGGAGGAGGGAGGGGCAGGACTATCCCTCGCATGGAGGTCGGTTCACCGGCGAGCCGGCCTACTTCAAGCACATAACATCGGCGGCCAAGCTGGTGCTGAAGAACACGAGCTCCAAGCCGACCGACTACCAGTACGCCGTCTTCCACCAGCCCAACGGCAAGTTCCCCCAGCGCGTGGCCAAGATGCTGGGCTTCACCGACAAGCAGATCGAGGCCGGCCTCCTGGTCCCGCAGATCGGCAACACCTACTCGGGCGCGGTCCCGCTGGGGCTCTCGGCCGTGCTGGACGTGGCCCAGCCCGGGGAGCGCATCTTCGTGGTCGCCTACGGCTCGGGCGCGGGCGCGGACGGCTTCGACATCACCGTCACGGACAAGATCAGCCGATTCGATCGCCTCGCGGCCCCATTGGTCTCGTATTACATCCAGGAAAAGAAGGTCATCGACTATGCGACCTATGCGAAATTCCGAGGCAAGATACGCGTCAAGGAGGAGGTTGCATGAGGGAGGTGGCGGTCATCGGGATAGGGGGCACCAAGTTCGGGGAGCTCTGGGACACGTCCTTCAGGGACTTGGGCATGCAGGCTGGGCTGGCCGCCGTGGCCGACGCCAAGATGGCGGCCGAGGACATCGACGCCTTGTATGTGGGCAACATGTCCGCGGGCCGTTTCATCGAGCAGGAGCATGTGGCGGCACTGATCGCTGACTATTCTGGACTAGCAAGGGACCACATCCCGGCGACGCGCATCGAGGCGGCCGGGGCCTCCGGAGGGCTCGCCTTCCGCGAAGGCTATCTGGCCGTGGCCTCGGGAATGCACGACATAGTGGTGGTCGGTGGAGCTGAGAAGATGACCGATGTGGGAGACGTGCTCGCCACCGAGATCCAATCCTCGGCGGCGGACCAGCAGTGGGAGGTGGTCTTCGGCGCCACATTGGCCGCCCTCTTCGCGATAATCGCCAGGAGGCACATGCACGAGTTCGGCACCACCAGGGAGCAGATAGCCCAGGTGGCGGTCAAGAACCATAAGCACGGGGCCCTTAACCCCAATGCCCAGTTCCAAAGGGAGATCGACCTGTCCACCGTCCTGAAAGCCCCGCGGGTGGCGGAGCCTTTAGGCGTGTTTGATTGCGCCCCACTTTCCGATGGTGCGGCCGCGGTCGTCCTTTGCTCCATGGACAGGGCGAGAAGCTATACCACCAAGCCTATCAGGATCATCGCTTCGACCCAGGCCTCGGACACCTTGGCGCTGCACTCCAGGGCGAGCATCACCTCCTTCCCGGCCACCCAGGTGGCGGCGCGGAAGGCCTTCCAGCTGGCGCGCAAGACCCCCGACCAGGTGCAGGTGGCCGAGGTGCATGACAACTTCACCATAGCCGAGATACTGGCCATCGAGGACCTGGGCTTCTTCCCCAAGGGGCAGGGAGGCAAGGCCACCATGGACGGCGAGACTACCTTGGGTGGCAAGGTGGCGGTGAACACCTCCGGAGGGCTCAAGGCCCGCGGCTTCCCCTTCGGGGCGACGGGAGTGGCCCAAGTGGTGGAGCTGGTCCAGCAGTTGCGTGGCGAGGCGGGCAAGAGGCAGGTCCCCGATGCGAGCCTAGGGCTGGCGCAGAACACTGGCGGCACCGGCGCCACCGTGGTCGTGAGCTTGCTGGAGGTGGCCTAGATGGCGACGGCGCGCTTCTGGAGGGAGAACCCCTCGCGCTATAACCTGAAGGCGATCCGCTGCGGCAACTGCGGCAAGGTCTTCTTCCCTCCCCGGGCGGTGTGCAGCGTCTGCCACCGCAAGTCCATCGGCAAGATGGAATGCATGAACCTCAAGGGGGAGGGGGAGGTGTACTCCTTCACCGTGGTGCACGAGGCCCCCAGCCAGTTGGAGATGCTCAAGCCCTACGTGGTGGTTATGGTGAAGATGGACGAGGGCGTGATGCTGACGTCGCAGCTCCTCGACACCGATCCCCAGGAGGTCAAGATCGGAATGAGGGTGAGGACCACCCTGCGCCGGATCGGGGAGGATGGGGCAGGCGGGGTGATCTACTACGGTTACAAGTTCGCCCCCATAAAGGCCTAGACAATAAGCAAGAGGGCCCTGGCACAAAGGGGGCGCTCTGGAATACCTACGGGCATGGAGCGCTCAAAGAGGAGAACCGCAATAGGCGCAGTCCTCTCGATACCTAGGGTTCCCTTTCTTACAGGAGGGGCAGGTCTTCTCGGCCACCGTCCCGAAGAGGAAGGGCCTCCCGCACTCCACGCATCGCACTTCCTGGTCCTCGCTCGTCGCCCCGCAGACCTTGCACGTCTTGGACATCAAGTCATCATTCGCATGGTCGATTGATCATCTTATCGGAGAGCTAGGCGAGATCGGCCCTGACCACCATTCTTTTTAATTCAGCATTCTCATGGCATAGCGAAGGCGGGAGCATGAGGGTGGAGATAGACGGCCAAGAGCTTCGGGTCGAGGACGTCGTGGCGGTGGCCGTGGGCGCGGCCGAGGCGGGATTGGACCCCGACGCCGAGCGACGGATAGAGGCAGGGAGGAGGACGCTGGAGTCGGTCATGCAAAGGGGCAGGACCTGCTACGGGGTCAACACCGGCGTCGGGGAGTTCCGCACCACCACCATCCCCCCCGAGAAGGTGCTGGAGCTGCAGAGGAACCTGATACGTTCCTCGGCCTGCGCGGTGGGCGAGCCCCTGCCCGAGGAGGTGGTGAGGGCCATGATGCTGCTCCGGGCCAACGCCTTCGCCACCGGCAGGTCGGGCGTTCGGCTGGAGATGGTCGACCTCCTGCTCCAGATGCTCAATCGTCGGGTGCTTCCCCTGGTCCCGAGGCAAGGTTCGGTCGGCTCCAGCGGCGACCTCGCCCCCTTGGCGCACATCGGTTTGGTCCTGATCGGCGAGGGGGAGGCCTGGTTCCAGGGCAGGAAGGTTACAGGGGCAGCGGCCCTGGACGCCGTAGGCCTCGCCCCCATCCAGCTCCAGGCCAAGGAAGGCCTGGCCATGATCAACGGCACGCAGATGATGACCGCCATCGGGGCCCTGTGCCTGCATCGGGCCATGCTGGCCCTGGACGCGGCCGAGGTGGCGGTGGCGATGAGCCTGGAGGCGCTCAAGGGCACGGCCCGCTCCTTCGACCCCCGCATATTCCAGGCCAGGCCGCACTTCGGGGCGGTGACCGTGGCCGCCAACCTCAGGGCCATGCTCGAGGGCAGCGAGATCCTCAAGTCCCATGCCAACCTGCCCCACGAGGTGCAGGACGCCTACACCCTGAGATGCGCCCCCCAGGTGCTGGGCGCCTCCTTGGACGCGTTCCTCCAGGCCAAGCAGGTGCTGGAGGTGGAGATGAACAGCTCGGTGGACAACCCCCTGGTCTTCGAGGACGGGGACGTGGTCTCCGGCGGGAACTTCCACGGCATGCCGGTGGCCATGGCCCTGGAGCAGATCACGCTGGCGACCCACGTCATCGGCTCCTTCTCCGAGAGGCGCATCGCCCGGCTGGTGGACGGTAAGCTATCCCACCTGCCCCATTTCCTGACCTCGTCCAAGGGGCTGGAGTCGGGCATGATGATCCCCCAGTACACCGCCGCCTCCTTGGTGTCCGAGTCCAAGGCCAAGTGCTTCCCCGCCTGCGCCGACTCCATCCCCACCTCGGCCAACCAGGAGGACTTCAACTCCATGGGGGCGGTGTCCGCCCTCAAGCTGATGGACGTGGTGGAGAACACGGAGCGCGTGGTGGCGATCGAGCTGCTTTGCGCCTGCCAGGGGCTGGAGTTCGCCAAGTTCCTTCCAGGAAGGGGGGTGCAGGCCGCCCGCGAGGCGGTCCGGGGCAAGGTCCCCGCCCTGGAGGAGGACCGCCCCATGTCCAGGGACATCGAGGTCTTGAGGCAGATGGTGCGGGACGCGTCCTTGGTGATGGCGGTGGAGAAGGCCTGCCGGTTCAAGCGCTGCTGACTTAGACGTCCACATCGAACTCGGAGTCGTAGCCGACCTTGTCATTGGAAAGGACCGGTCGGCACTCCAGGGAAAGGGTCACCCGCGACGCCCCGCTGGCCTTGGGACGGATTTCCACGTCCACGCTGCGCCTCTCCCCGCCCCGCAGCTTGGGCAGGGCGACGAAGCCGCGCATCGCCATGTCCCCGGAGATGCTGACCGCCACCTCCCGGGCCATGGCCTTGGCCACGTTGCTTAGGTTCAATCGGGCCTTGGACCATTGGCCTGGCCTAAGTTCCTCGACGAAGTCCAGGTCCACCTGGATGTCAGGCAGGAACTCCTGCGCGGCCCGAGCCGCCGCTTCCATGGCCTCGTCCATCTTCCGCACCGCTGCGGCGTGGTCCTTCTCCTTGGCCTTCTCCGCCTCGCGGTACAGCTTGATCGTGTCGGTCAGCTCCAGGCCATTGCGACGGGCGCTCTCGATGCTGGCCTCGACCCTCGTCCTCTGTTCGACGTAGCGGTGCTGCTCCTCCCCCGCTACCCCGATGGAGCGTTCCGCCTCGATGACGCAATTGGCCGCTCCGCGCCATTTTCCCTCGGCCAGTTGCGTGTCGGCTTTTATGAGCAGCTCCTTGGATGCGGTGACGTCGGCGCCAGTGCGGGATGCCTTCGCCATGTTCTCGCGGACCTCCTCGATGCGGGTCTCGATCTTCTTGCGCATCAGTTCGCTCATGGCGTCCACGGCCTCCCGCAGCTGCTTGGGCTCGGGTCTCTTGCCCGAAACGCGAAGCTGACTGACGTCCCTCACCACCTTGGGCACGCTGGACTTGCTGATCTTGAGCTCCTCCGCCACCATGCACATGTTCTCCAGGTTCTTCATCCGCTCCGCCTGGATGGCCTCCTTGGCCTCCTTGGTCGCCTCCCTAGCCCTCCTGAGGTTGAGGGTGGCGCCCTCGAAGTCCAGGGCGGCGATGCATTTCCTCGCCCGCTCCACCAGCTCGTTGGCCGTTCCCGCCACGCCCTCGCTCTCCAGCTCGGCCACCTCCCTCTCCAGGTCCTTGAGCTCGGTCTGGCGTCGGGCATAGAGGTCCAACTGGCCCTTGAGCTCGTCGGCGCATTTGGTCACGAGGGCGTACGCCTCGAAGAAGGAACCATGGGCGAAGCGTTCCTTGGCTTGGTTCAGGGGGGGCTCGATGCCCTCGATGGGCACGCCCCTGTGCTTGGCCTGGGCCAGCTTGGACTGCATGTCCCCGATGGCCTTGGCCGTCAGCCCCTTCTGCTCGCCGATGCGGATTAGCTCCTGTTCGAAGCCCTGCACCTGGGCGGCGGCCTCGCGGAACTTGTGCGCCTCCATCCTCCTTTCGATGTCCGGCTTCATGCGCAGGACGGTCTCCAAGTCGGAGCCGTCGAGCCCCTTCTGCCGTTGCTCCGCCTCCACCCTCCGCATCCTCTCCCGGACCATCTCCGCGGACGCGAGGGTGACCTGGTCGCCGGCCTTCTTCGCCAGCTCGTGGGCGATGCCATGTCTGCCCATCTTATTGTAGTTCTTGGCCTGACGCAGCAGTTCGCGTGCCGTCTCCACCTCCACGCCGAACTCCACCGCGTCGTTTATGATGGCCTGGGCCGACTCCATGCTGGCCGTGGCCTTCTCGCCCATCATCAGGCCTTGGTCCAGCTCATTCCTGGCCAGCTCCAGGGCCCTGAGCGCGTCGTAGATGCGCTTCTCGCGCAGCAGGCTCTCCGCCTTATCGACCATCTGTTGCGGGCCCGAGACGTCGGACCCGCTCTGCTGCGCCCTCTCCAGCAAGGACCTGGCCTCGGCGAGCTCCTTCTCCACGCCCTTGTTGAGCACGGAGTGGACGGTCTTCTCCACCTCGCGCATCGAGATCATGGCCTGGGCGTACTCCTTCTTGTCGATCAGGCGCAGGGCGCCGTCCAGGCGCTTCTGGGGCGCGCCGACCTCGAAGCCCAGCCGCTTGGCCACGTTGATGAGGTCCTGTGCCGCCTGTGCCTTCCGGGGCGCCACGAACGGGGCCACCAGCCTCTCCGTCTCCACGAAGTTCTTGGCTATGGCAGGGAGGGCCTCCTCGTACCTTCCGGCCTCGAAGAGCCGCTTGGCCTGGGAGAGCATCTCCGATTGCTTGGAGGCGTCCAACTGCTGGGCCTCGGCCTCCTTGATCATGGCGCTGATCTCCACGATGCGCTCGTAGATGCGGTTGTGGACCGCCGTCAGGCGCTCGAGGCTGCTCTCCGCCTCCTTGAAGAGGGAGTAGCCCCTCAGCAGGTCCCCCTTGGACGCGGCACGGGAGGATTCCTCGGCCAGGCGCTCCGCTTGGAGCACCTCTATGCCGGTCTTGCGCGAAGTGGTGATCGATTTGGTCAATTGGGCCAGCTGTCGGGTGAGCTCGTCCTTGATGATGGACTTGGCGAACTGGAGCACCTCCGCGGTGATGCGCATCGACTCGGCCCCATTGCCCTCGAAACGTAGCTGCTCCGCACGGCCCAGCCTGTCGTTGAGGGTCACGCTCTCGCTGCCCATCTCCTTGGCCACGGTCAGAAGGTGCCTGGCCTCGATGAGGCGGCGGTCCAGATCGGTACGCTCGTCCCTCTTGAACATGCCCATCAAGGTATTGGCCAGATCGTAGGCGCGGACCGATTGCCCCTCGCGCAGGGCTTCCCGCGCCTGCTGCAATTTGGCTCGGTAGGAGGAGATGTCCGATGAGCCAGTGTAAGCGTCAAGTAGTTTGCTCGCCTCCGCCAAGGTACTCTCGGCTATCCCATGGACCTTGACGTCGACCTTGCGGATGCATTCCTCCAGGTCCTCGCGGACCGTTTCATACCTGCCGTCCTTGGTGCGGGCGACGATGTCCTCCAACAAGGCCGATTCCTGATGGATGTCGGCGCCGAGCTTCAGGGCGGTGGTGACCCGCATCTCCGCGCGCATTATGTCCTGCCCGATGTGAGCTTGGATCGCCGAGTGGACGAGCCCCTGCGCCTGCTTCAAGGTCTCGATGGCATGCTCGAAGTTCCGGCGAAGGACCAGCTGCCTGGAGGCGTCCACTATCCTCTTGGCCTCGGTGATGTTGAGCTTGAGCGCGATGGCCAGGGTCATCAGGCCTCGGGTACGGGCCAGCTCGGCCTCGACCTCCTTGTAGCCCTCCAACGCTTTTTCCAGCGCCTTCTCCGCGCGGTTCACCAGGGCCGCCGCCATCTTGAAATCGCCCTGGGCCAGGGTACTCCTGGCCGCGTCCAGTTCGCTTAGCACCTCGCCGATGTCGCTGCCGATCTTGTTGGCGATGAGGAGCCTTCCCCTGAGCTTGGAGATCATGCTCAGCAGCTGTTCGATCTCTTGGGAACGAACCAGCCCCTCGGCCTCGCGCCAGGCATCCATGGCATCTTCGAGCTTCTCGGAGCGGGCCAGCTCGCGGGCTTTGCTGGTGGCAGATGCCAGAGGCACCGCGTCCACCCCCAGGCCTTTCAGGACCTGGGTGCGCTCCTTCAGTCCCTCCAAACGGGACAGAAGTCCTTTGGAAACTATGGCCTTGGCCTCGGACTCGGCGATATCCAGGGTACCGAAGGCGTGCTCGAAGTCGCCCTTGTCCGATGAGGCCTTGGCCCTGGCCAGCGTATCTTGGGCTTTGGAGAAATCCAGGCCTAGCTCGTCCGCCCTCTCGGCGGACACGTTCATCGCCTCCACCTGGGACTGGAAGAGGTTGCGCAGGGCGTTGGACACCATCTCCGTGCAATCCTTGAGCTGGGAAACGCATTCGGCGAACTCCATCCCCTCCAGGTGGTTGCGGGCTTGCTTGAGCATCTGGCGCTCGCCTTCCACCTCCAGCTCCATCTTCTCTGCCATCAGGACCTGCGACTGGGCGGTGGAGAACATGTCCGCGATCTTCGAGTTGACGAAGCGCTCGACCGCGTCCCAAAGCTCTTGCGCCTTGGTCAACGATTCCTCGAGCATCTGCTGGTCCAACAGCTCAGTGGCCTTCTGCCGCATCGAGCCGATCTCTCGCGGCGGGGTCTCTTGGGCGAATAGCTTCAGTAATGAGTCGGCGGATTCCAGGATCGAGCCCACCCGCTCCTTCTTGGAGGCGTCGCAGGCCTCGATCGCCTTCTGGGCCAGGGACAGGGAGAGCTTGTAGTCCTTCTGTTGGAAGGCCTGGTTCGCCTCCTCCAAGGCGCGGTCCGCGGCCACCGTGGGCGCATCCAAGGACCTGCAGGACGAGATGGCCTTCTCGGCCTCCGTCAAGCGCGCCTCCGCCTCCTTGCGGTTCTTGGCCGCTTCCTTGGTCTTCTGCTCCAGCTGCTTGGTCAGCTGCAGTTGCTTGAGGTAATCTCCGCTCACTGGGTCCCCGCCCCGGTTCCGGGCGCCAGGTTCGGCTGGCGCGTCAGTTGAATTATCAAATAACTGGCCCTCAGCACATAAGCCTTTTGCCCTAATTCTCTTCGACTGGCAATCATCGCTTCAGGATCTCCACGAAGGCCACCCTCTCCAGGACCAGGTCCTTGGCCTTTCCCAGGGGTACGGCCTCGAGCTCCCCAGGCTCGATCCCGAACCGGACAAGCTTGTCTTCCGTGCATTCCAGCACCGATTCGTCCTCCTCCAGCCCGGCGATAAGGAGGACCTCGTCCTTATGGGCGCCAAAGAGGATCAGGGCCACGCGGTCGGAGCCCGCCCTCAGGCTCATCTTCTCACGGGCCTTGGAGATCTGCCGCTCCCCGGAGGCGTAGAGCATGGTCTCCATCATCATGTTGTTCGCGGAGTTGGTGCCCCGGTCGAAGGCGCGCCGTGCATGCTCCACCGCGCTCTCCAGATGCTCCCGGCCGCAGACCATGTCAGCATCCAGGGCCAGAACCTGTCCGCCCTTGACCGATTGCAGCCGACCGAGCAGATGGCTGGGATCGCCCACCCTCCCTCTTGCCCCGACGATCTCGAACTCGCTCATCGCTGGCAACTTCAACG
>CAYHAO010000046.1:0-11103 GCA_964354665.1 uncultured Methanomassiliicoccaceae archaeon
GACCTGAATATGGCTAGCTTCGATGACCTCGAGGAGATCGCCCAAGACATAGCTACTGGGAAGCTCTCTGCCAAATCCGAGCTCAAACCGACTTCTGCGCCACCTGAGAAGAAGCAGGAGCCAGCACCTGCCAAGGTCACCTCCAAGGAGGAGCTTGAGCCACCGAAGTCAACTCCAAAGCCGCAAATAACCCCGCTTGAAGCCAAAGCAGAGGAAGCCGCTGCTATGGAGAAGGCCAAGGGCGAGAAGAAAGAGGACGAGGGGAAGCACGGCCTGGGCAGGCTTTTCGGAAAGAAGAAGAAGTGAGAACGCCCTTTCTCTCCAACGGGAAACAGTCAATGTCCGAGCTCAGAGTGAGGAAGAGGAAGCGCCTGCGGGAGAAGGAGGTGAGGGCCTTGAGCGAGGAGATCTCCTCCAAGGTCGGCGTGCAGGTTTTCACCGTGGGGGACACCGTGGACCAGGCGGAGAGCTCCGACATGTACCTGGTGTTCGTGAATGGGGAGGTGGACGCGTTCGTTCTTCAGGACCGGGCATTCCTCACCGTCCGCGGCCTTCTGAAATATCCCGCCACGAAGGCCTTCGTCACGGTGGACATGGGGGCGATAAGATTCGTCATCAACGGCGCCGACATCATGGGCCCGGGCATCGTCGAGGCGGATGAGGCCCTGCGGCCGGGTGATTATGTATGGGTGAGGGACGAGAAGAACAAGAAGCCGCTGGCCGTGGGCCAGGCCTTGATCACCGGAAGCGAGATGGCCTCCAAGAAGCCAGGGAAGGCCATCAAGAGCATTCTCTTCGTCGGGGACAAGCTTTGGAAGGTGGATGAGGACTGAAGCCCCGGACATAGCATCTCACTCCCCGGAAGCCTTCCTAGGCAGCGGGAAAAATCAACCAAGCCACATCATCAAAACTTTATATACTGAGCAAAAGATACCAATACAGAGGGATGGCATGTCGCTGCTTAAGAAGCCTTTTATCCGGAGCAAGGAGGACGTTCAGGCCGTCGAGGCCGATCAGTACATCGACCTGGGACAGCTGAACTTTGACGAGGAGAACCCGCTGGGCGGAAAGGGCATGATCAAGATCGCCGAGATCTACCGTTATGAGGACCTGAACCCGGTGGTGCAGCCGGCCTACTCCGGCAACATCGTCCTGATCGATTACTCGGCCATAGCCAATGACGAGCTCACATTGAAGAGGATCACCAACGAGCTGAAGGCGGTCGCCAGGGACACCAACGGGGACGTGGCGGCGATAGGGCACAACCTCATCATCGTGGCCCCGAACGGCCTGAAGATCGACAGGCACAAGATCAAGGGCGGCTTCGCTTAGGCCGCCTCCCACATCATTTTTCAAATTCCCTTTATCAATCATCATTTTATAGCCGCGAGCATATTTTGTTCCAGTGCCAGGCTTCAAGGTAATTCACGACAGCGTTCATGGCAGCGTCAAGGTCGAGGGAGTTTTCCTGCGGCTGTTGGGCTGCCCGGAGACGCAGAGGCTGCATGGGGTCCATCAGCTAGGCCTTGCCTACCTGGTCTTCCCTGGAGCGAACCATACCCGCCTGGAGCACTCGCTGGGGACCTTCCACATCGCCTCGAAGATGGCGGACTCGCTCCGCCTCAAGCAGGACGAGAGGAACGAGGTATTGGCGGCGGCGCTGCTGCACGATCTGGGGCATCCTCCGTTCTCCCACACCCTGGAAGAGGTGATGGCCGATCGCCTGGGCGTGGACCACGTCGACCTCTCCCAGTCGATGATCAGGGGCGAGCTGCGCTCCATCACCAATGGTGAGAAGAGGCTTTTGCAGGACACTACCTCGGTCCAAGAGGTCCTGGAGGAGGAGGGCATCTCCCCCGAGAGGGTGGCAAACTTGGTCGTCTCGCCCGTCGGGCCCGACGTGCCTGGTCAAAGCGTGCTTGATGTCGAAGAGGGGCAGGCCCACTTCGGTCAGGACAACTACCTTCACCAGATCATCCATGGGCCAGTGGACGCCGACCAGATGGACTATCTCCTTAGGGACGCCCACTATACCGGGGTGGCGCACGGCACCATCGACCTGGACCGGTTGCTGCAGACCATCGGGGTGCACCATGGCGACCTGGTGGTGCACAAGGGAGGGGTGGTGGCCGTCGAAGGATTGCTGGTCGCCCGGGCCCTGATGTACTCGTCGGTCTACTTCCACAAGACGGTCAGGATCGCCGAGATGATGCTCTGCAAGGCGGTGGAGATGGCGGATGCCAGCATCATACGCAACGTGCACACCGACAACGATGGCAGCCTGACGGAGAAGCTCATCGCCCAAGGGGGCTATCCTGGTAGGATCATGGTCCAGCTGAAGTTCCGCGAGCTCTACAAGAGATGCTTCTCCCTCTCCATGGTGGACATGAGCGATGAGCAGATGGAGCGACTCATACAGCTCATCCCCTACCGCCGTAGGAAGGAGACGGAGGAGGAGATCGCCGCTCGAGCGGGAATACACCCTTCCGAGGTGGTCCTGGACATGCCCTCGAGGGAGCTGCTCATCTCCGAGCCGCGCATCGGCAAGACCGAGGTCCCCATCCTCGACGAGGACAGGGTGAGGCCGCTCTCGCGCCACAGCCCCTTGGCCAAGGCGCTGCAGTCGCGCTCGGTCTTCGACTGGGCCATCATGGTCTCCTGCCCTGAGAGGTATAAACCCGAGGTGGCCAAGGCCTCGGCCAAGTCCATTATGGCGTGATGTATCATCGATGGATAGAAAAGGCTGAAGGGTGCAGAATCATTTCCTCCTCCTCATATGGACGAGGAATTGGGAAAGGTCGGGAAGCAAGACGGCAAGAAGCTTGAAGCCCAGATCCGGGACCTTATAATCTCCTTGATGATTTGATGTTCAGCCTTTCATCACTCCGATCGGCCTAAGCTTGGCCACCGGCTTGGACAATCCTGCTCCCTTTACCACCGCGATGACCTCATCGATGTTCTTGTACGCACCTGGCGCCTCCTCCAGGATGCCGTCCTTGGTGCTGGCCTTGATGTACACTCCCCGCGCCTCGAGCTCCTGCCGGATCTCGTTGACGCTGTACTTCCTGGTGGCGGAGGCCCGGGACATCATCCTCCCCGCCCCGTGGCAGGTGGAGCCGAACGCCTCCCTCATCACCCGTTCTGTTCCTATTAGCACGTAAGAGCCAGCGCCCATGTCCCCGGGGATGATTACTGGCTGCCCGACGGAGCGGTACTTGGCCGGGACGTCGGGATGGTCCTTGGGGAAGGAGCGGGTCGCGCCCTTGCGGTGCACGTACACCTTCCTCCTCTTGCCCTCGACCTCGTACTCCTCCACCTTGGCGATGTTATGTGCCACGTCGTACACCTGGTGCATGCCCATCTCCTCGGCGGAGCGCTTAAAGCTCATCTCGAAGCTCTGCCTCACCCAATGGAGGATCATCTGCCGGTTGGCCCAGGCGAAGTTGGCCCCGCAGCCCATGGCCGCGAAGTAGTCCTGGCCTGGCTTGGTGTGGACACCGGCGCAGGCCAGCTGGCGGTCGGGCAGCTGCATGTCGGTATCTCGTATGTGGCGCTCCATCACCTGCAGGTAATCGGTGGCGATCTGGTGGCCGCAGCCTCGGGAGCCGCAATGGATGGTGACGGTCACCTGCCCCTTCTCGGCGATGCCGAAGGCCTTGGCCGCCTCCATATCAAAGATCTCCTCCACCTCGTCCACCTCCAGGAAGTGGTTGCCCGAGCCCAAGGACCCCACCTGGGGGATGCCGCGCTCCTTTGCCTTCCGGCTCACCTTGGACGGATCGGCGCTCTTCATGCGGCCTCCCTCCTCGGTTGCCTCCAGGTCCTCCTCCCAGCCGTAGCCGTTCCGGACCGCCCATTCCCCGCCCTCGGTGAGGATCTCATCGATCTGGTTGGCCGCCACGTCGGTGACCCCTTCGGACCCGACCCCGGCGGGGATGTTCTCGAAGAGGAGCCCGATCAGCTCCTTTATGCGCGGCTTGACCTCCTGCTTAGTGAGGTTCGTGCGGATGAGGCGCACCCCGCAATTTATATCGAAACCAATGCCCCCTGGCGAGATGACGCCGGTATCGTAGTCCATCGCCGCCACGCCGCCGATGGGGAACCCGTACCCCCAGTGGATGTCGGGCATGGCCAGGGACTTGCCCACGATTCCAGGTAGGCAGGCCACGTTGGCCGCCTGCTCGGGGGCGTTGTCGTCCCGGATGTGCTGGATCATCTTCTGGTCGGCGAAGATGACCGCGGAGGTGCGCATGCACTTCTTGTAGGATTGGGGGATCTCCCATCGATAATCGTCAATCTTGTTCAGCGGGCCGTTCCAAGACATCTTTTTCGCACCGCCCGACCAATCATTATCTCGATAGATAAAGCTTGACGGGACATCCACCAGTTTCCTGGAATCAAAAACCGCAAATGGCAGATGAGAATTGATATACATCCTTGGATGAGATGAAGTTGGATGCTTTCCGGAAACGAGCTTTGGTCCCTAGTGTCGTTGGCCGTGGCCGTCTTCGCCCTGGCCCTCGGCATCTACGTCCTGCGCGCCAATCCTAGCGCGCGCGCCGCCAGGGTGTTCTTCTTCGTCATGGTCCTCATGTTCGTGGGCGGGTGCATCGACTTCCTGTTCATGAACTCGCCGGACCAGGCCCAGGCCATGGCTCTGGCTCGCCTCCTGCTCTTCATTCTGGTCCTGGAGATGGGCTCGCTGCTATACCTAGCCACCTTCCTCCCCTACGAGAGCTCCAGCGGATGGTTCCGGGAGCTATGGTGGCTCTTCTTCTTGGTGGTGGGCGCATCCGGGCTGATTCCCGCCCTGCTCCTGAAGCCTGAGGATGTCGCCCATACGTCATATGGCTGGGGGGTGCAGAGATCCTTGGCCTTGGGGGCCAGCGGAGCGATCATCATCCTTTACGCGCTCTCGGCGGGCGTGATGCTGGCATATATGTACAGGAGGACGAAGGATAGTAACTCGCGGGCGCAGATCGCCATCGTGGCCCTAGCCACCACCGCTCCTATCGTCTACAGCCTGGTTTACGCTGTTCTGGACGAGATCGAGGTGGATATTCCCCCGATCCTATCCCCCGGCTACCTCATCGCCGCGCTGATCATGGCCTACGCCGTACTCCGTTACCGCCTGTTCACCATAAAGGTCCAGGACAAGGACAAGGGCTCCATGGGCACCAGCGACTGGCCGATCAAGAGGTTCGAGTATGGGACGAGCCTGCTCTTCCTTGAGAAGAATGGAAAGAGGGCCTTTGCCGCCTTCGAGAACGAGATGGCCGCCGGCTCGGTGGGGGTGGTCATAAGCCACATCAACCCCGACGTCCTCAGGGAAAAATTCAGGCTCCAGGACACTCCCGCCATCTGGCTGGCAAAGCAGCCAGGAGAGAAGCACATCGATCCCACCAACCTGGGGATCCTGCAGATGTCGATCGCCGATTTCCTCCATCAGCACGAGGGTGCCGCGGTCCTGATCGATGGGGTGGATTACCTCCTGGCCAACAATTCGCTGGAAGGCGTGCTCAAGATGCTCTACTACCTTGACGACGAGGTGGTGGTGACCAAAGGCCTCCTCATTATCACCCTCGATCCCGATGTCATGTCCAAGAGGGGCCTGGCCATGTTCGTGCGCGACTTCCAGGTCGTAGAAGGAAAAGGGGCCGGGACCGAGATTTGAACTCGGGTCTAGGGATCCACAGTCCCACAGGATAACCAGGCTACCCCATCCCGGCCATTTCGGGATGCTCAAAGCATCTTTGCTAATAAATGTTTCTCGCCCTGACGTCTTGGCGTCCTCGTCTGGAACCTGCTTCTCCACCTCCTGAACAGGCGATGCGCCAGCTTCCTTACCAACCCCTGCCACCATTTATATTGGCGCGCGATCACAATGTATCCTCTAGCATGCGCAGGAACTCCTCAGCCTGGAGCATGCCCTTCTGCCAGAACGCCTCGGAGGCGATGTCGAAGCCCAGTGCCTCGCCCAATTCTGCCGGTGAGCGGGACGAGCCCGCCGAGAGGAGCACGCGGAGCTTGGGCACGAAGGCCTTCCCCTGCTCCTTGTACAGTCGGTACAGGGAGAAGACGAAGAGCTGCGCGAAGACGTAGGGATAGTTGTAGAAGCGGTAGTTGGGCATGTAGTAATGCGGAGGGCGGGTCCAGTCGAAGCGCATCTCTGGCAGCCATTCCAGCTCGTCCGCGAACAGGCGTTCGCGGCAGGAGGTCCAGAGCCGGGAGAGCGATTCGCCGTCCAACAGCTCCTCCCGCTTTATCGCCTCATAAAGCGATTCCTCGAACCAATATCTCGCGCTCACCAGGAAGACGGCTATGCCCAGCTCATCCAATACAGTGGCCAAGGCCACCTGCCGGTCCTCCTTGCTCTTGGCCTCGGCCATCAACCTCTCGGTGAGCAGCAGCTCCCCGAAGGTGCTGCCGCACTCGGCGATGCAGGAGCCGATGTCGCAGTTGGCGGGGCTCTGCTCCCGGGTGTAGAGATAGGCGTGCACGGCGTGGCCCAGCTCGTGGGCTTGGGTGTAGACGTCGTTGATGCGGTTGTTGTAGCTCTGCAGGACGAAGGCGCCCTTGCCCGCCATCCAGGTATGACAGAAGGCGCCGGGTGTCTTGCCCTTCCGCACTTCCCCGTCGATCCGCCTCGAGGAGTACATCTCCTCCACCCACCGACCGAACTCGGGGTCGAAGTCGGCATAGGCCTTGGTCACCATGGCTCGCGAGGTGTTCCAGTCGAAAGAGGATTTGCTGGCGAAAGGCAAGGGGGCCATCAGGTCCCAGCCTCCCAGCCTGTCCAAGCCCAGCAGCTTGGCCTTGACCCGCAGGTAGCGGCGGTAAAGGCTGGTGTTCCGCTCCACCACGCGCATCATGGCCGCGATGGGCTCGCTTCCAATGTCGTTGGAGAGCTGGCTCTGGGTCATGGGGTCGGAATACTTGCGCCATTCGCACATGGCCAGGTGGTCAGCGCTCACCGCGCGCAGCGCTGAGGAGAATACCATCTCGTCCTTCCCCAGTCCCTCCAGGACAGTGCTGAAGGCGCCCCTCCTCAGCTTGCGGTCCGGGGAGGTGAAGTAGCCGACCGCCTCACCATAGGTGACGTCCTTATCCACGCCATCGATGCGCATCCGGAAGGTCCTCGTGCCCAGCCAGTCGCCGTGCAGCTGGCTCCAGGCCCCGACGCCGTTACGGTCCTTGGCCATTATCAGCTGCTCCTCCCGCTCGGAGAGGAGATGCGGTGCCCGGTTCAGGGCGCGCTCGAGGTAATGGCGATAGTTGCGGAGCTCTGGATGCGTAGGGAGATCTGGCTGCTCGAGCAGCAGCTTGCCCAGCTCGACCTCGGCGAAGGCCAAGGCCTGGCCCGCCTTGACCCAGGCGTTGCGCATGGCATCGTGCAGCTGCTTGGCCACGTCGTCGGTGGAATCGGCGGAATAGCGCAAGCCACAATAGCCCAGCACCCCATCGAACTCCAGCGAGAAGGAGTCCAGGCTCTCCAGGAGCTTCCTCACCCCGGCGGCGTCCATGCTTCCTACCTGGCCAGAATAGATGTCCCTTACGACGTTGGCAGCGCGGACCATCGAATCCAGCTCCGCCTTGATCTTCTCCGGGTTCACGCTCTTGATGAACACGCTCAGGTCCCAACGCATTTCGAAAGACATTTCCTCACCAAACGAGCGCACGACAATGCTTGTTTCGGTTCAAAGCATTTGCTGAGACATCATCAAGCGCTCGAGACGAATGCTGGATGCACCATCGATCGTGGTTTGTGCAAAGATTTTGGCCAAGATGCTGAGACAAAGTTATCTATCAATCACGTAACTACCATTGGCAGGAGCGACAAATTGATTCAAGAATGGAGGAGGCAACCGATAAACAGGTTGGTGAATCGATGCTCTTAGAGCTCAGCATCGCGGCTCACAATGCATTGGTCGATGAGGTGGGCATGGGGAAAGCGATGAGCGCCATGAGGCCATATATTGCCAACGCAGCTCGTTTCACAGTCCACGGCGCGATTCCTTCTCATTTTGGAGGCGAGAAAACAAAGGACGAGAATATTGAATTGAAGGAGCTCATTCAGGAATGATGTTTTGCGTCAATAGTAGCCTTAAGGGGGAATTTCATGGAAGAGAGGTCAGATACCACAAACTCAACAACACAACCTGAAGCCTACATCAAAACATTCGTTCCCGAAAAAGGGCAATTTCAATTCCCAAGAGTGAGTACAATCGACTTCGAACCCGATACCAGTGCTCTGGTGCTCTCCCCCCATCCAGATGATGATATTTTCGGATGTGGTGGGACGATCTGTAAATTCACACGGAAAGGTACAAAATTCAAGATCGCCTACATGACTGACGGACGGTTCGGTAGCGACTCGATCCCCCCAAAAGAGCTGATCGAGATCAGGAGAAAAGAGGCCGAAGACGCTCTAAGCGTTCTTGGATGCTCCGATTTTGTATTTCTGGAGAACGTCGACTTAGGATTGAGATGTGACCAAAACAACATAGATAAGTTGAGATATATTCTGGATGATTTCAAGCCGAAAGCCCTATTTATCCCATCGTTTGAGGACTTCCATCCCGATCACGTCACGACCAATAGGCTGGCTGCCAGGGTGTTGAACGATTACGGAGATGAGATCGATTGCTACTCCTATGAGGTGATGGCACCGGTCAGGCCAAACGTTTTCGTTGACATCACTGAGTTCATGGACCTGAAGATCAAAGCAATGAAACAACATAAGACGCAAATCGAGGTCGTGGACTATGCTGAAAAGATCATAGGACTCAATTCATACCGGTCAATTTTCGCTGAGAAGCATGTCAAATACTGCGAGGCATACCATAAATGTACACGACGGGCCTTCATCAGTATGGCCGAAAGCATGGGCGTGTTGGTTTGAGAGATCGGAACTCACTTTTTAGGCGCAAGGATGCCGTGAGGTTCTCGCCATAGGATTAAAATCGCGAAGGGGGGGAGCCCCTTCTTTATCGTAGTTAGACATACTCGTAGGATGCTTCAATCAGCGGGAAATTGCACTTGCGACCTTCGAAATATTTCCTATTTTCATTCTTTCTAGCACACAAAAGATCATAGTATTATCTAATTAGATAATGATAAAATTATGAGAAAATGGGATGCCATGAGGTTCGGGTTGTGAGAACTGGCTTGAACCCCTTATTTCCTACTATTCTCGATGGCATGGTATGACAATGAATATGGGTCCGATTTAGTTTTGTGTGTGAAGTAATTCTCATGAGGATGGAATAAGGGCTGCTCCAACTGAATGACTACCTGATCTTGGGGAATATCCTACCTGTCTCCCGCATGTAATCATGGTATTCCTCCCCGAACTTCTCCTTCATCATCTCCTCCTCCAACGGAACACGCTCGATGTAGAAGGCAGCGAAGACGATCAGGAAGATGAACCCCACAATGAAATTCTGGAGCAGAAGTGGCATGGAGAATGCCCAAAGCCAAAGCGAAGCGTACATCGGATGCCGGACGTGGCGATAGATGCCCCTTTTAATGAGCGATTGCCTGCCTTTGACGCTCGGAGTAAGGGCGAAATTCGTGCCCAGATCGGCATGGGATCTCCACAATAAAAGGAGTGATCCCAGGATCAGCACGACGCCGAGCCAGGCGATGGCGTCGGGCAACGAGTAATTGGCGAAGTCCAAGAACGGGGTCAGGACATAGATCAATGGCAACACCATGCTCGTTACGATCATGGCGATCAGGAACTGGTCCAGTCTAGAACCTCTCTTACTCTCTCTTACCCCGATCCTCATCATGAAGGCTAGGCGGATCAGAAAGGACGTGGCCGCGCAGATCACATAGATGATGGTGAATATTCCGATGTTCATCCTTCGCCTCAGGCCAGTGGAGTACTCCTTCAGGGTATTTATATTCGCCCCACTGAATGGCAATTCGAGGCTAATGGTTCGGGCATCGGGGAAATGAGAGATTGCACGACCAGGGGTTCGTGCAAGGAGTCTTCAACGGTACCTGCGAAGCCATCGACCCTTCCCATCATTTTTCTTTTCATTCAATATCAAGCCTGTCGCATTCTGGGTGGAAAATAAACAATGACCATTTGTTATTGGGTCCTAATGAATGACAACCTGGGGGAAGGAGTTGCACCTTCGAATATGGACTTGCGACCCATACAATTAGTGCTCTGGCACCCAGGCTAGTGAACTATTCGAGATTCTATCAGTGGAAAAACCTATTGTTACAATTTTCAGTGAGCGGAACCACTCAAACGCTGTCGCAATCTAGGTAAGAAAATGCCAAATACCGTTGAAAATGGGGAAGAATTGCCTGTTATTGAGGATGAAATGGAGCCATTGACGACAAAGACGACAAGGTTAGAGCTGCTGGAGACACTCAATTATGAAGAGATCGATAGGTTCATTCTCGCCCTGGAGGATCCTGAAGACATCCGTGCGGGCAGGAACCATAATACTTGTAGGCAAGGGTTAAAGCATCAGATGTGTCTGATTCAGGCGATAATATGCTTGCCAAGACCTCCGTAGGAAGGCGTGGAGAAGATTCGGAGAGCGATCAGATCTGGAAATATGCCATTATTGGTGTCGTCGTTATCCAGACTCCAGGTACTGGTAAGAAAGAGATCGAGATCGAATATCTAATAGCAGACCTGGACGGAGGTCTCATCAATAAATTTGATCTGGGGAGGCGCGAAGATGTCCTTGCGGTGCTACAGCCTCCTCCTAACTCGTTCCTGGTCAAACGCGGTGATAAGGTCCTTGGATATGAATTCGGCGATGCGACCCATCCCGATTGGGCTCAAGAATAACAGTATTACACGGATGCTTCTAGGAAAATGATGTGCTGATGGAACAAACTTGGGATTCCACCAAGCGGATTAGGGATACCGTGAAGTTCATACTCTAAGTTGTATCATTATCTAAATTGATAATGATTAATATCGTCTTGATCAAAAGAAAAATAATAAGTAGCGACGGAGTGGCTAACGGTTATTGCCGGGGGGCGTGGAGCATAATGTCCCTCTTCCAAAGGGGGGAGAGGTATTGGAACCCATCCAGTATGTTTAGTCCTCCATCCCCGGCACTTCTAGAA
>CAYHAO010000047.1:0-10867 GCA_964354665.1 uncultured Methanomassiliicoccaceae archaeon
CCTTCCAGCAATGCTTTTCTGTGACTGAATATGAGAACAGATGGGCCCTTCCAGATTGGCGAAGTGCTCTTCTTTGGACGCGTGCAAGGAATTCCCAGGGGATGAAGGTAGTGCTCGACATCCTCGGCGAGGCTTCCAGAACCCGGGATGAGTCAGAGGCAGCGAAAGAAGCTTACTTGAATTTGATTAAGGCCATTTCCAATGAAAGGCTCAATGCTTCCATCTCCGTAAAAGTAAGTGCCCTTGGTTATACCCTGGACAAGGCCAAATGTCTAAGCAACATTCTTTCCATCGCCAAAGAATCCGCCAAAAGGAAAATTGACTTCGAAGTTGATATGGAGGGAAGATCGTTGATCGACTTTACGCTCGAAGCTGCAGGTGCATGTGCTGAGTCAAGATATCCAATTACCCTCGCCCTTCAAGCCTATCTAGATAGGACACCAAGGGACCTAGATGCCGTAATCGCCTCTAGCATAAGGGTCAGGCTAGTCAAGGGTGCATATGCAGGGGATGCGACAGATTTTATGGACGTGCAGGGAAGGTTTAAGAATCTTGCCCGGACCCTTATGGAAAAGGGATCGTCCTTCTGCGTCGGTACTCATGACCCTGAGCTGATAGTATGGACAACCATCAAGGCTGCCGACTTCAGTGAGAAGATAGAGTTCGGCATGCTCAAAGGCCTCTCCGACAAGACCAAACTGGACTTCTTCAAGAATAAATGGAGGGTTTCTGAGTATGTGCCCTTTGGAGCGAACAAGGCTGCTTACGAATCAAGAAGAAGGGCGTACTTGCAGATGCTAGAGTCAATCGGAAGACAACCGGCTCCGTAATCGTTCATTATTGCAGTTCTCTTCAACTAGTAGCCTTAAAACACCGCACAAGTCCGGACAAACGGCCTAATAATACCGGTTTCAAGTTGATATTCGGGAGACCGTCGTTGACTAGAATGTGCTTTTTTGAACATTTGATACATAGAATTATTGAAATTATTGATATTAATTACTTTATGTAAATTATATATATTATAAAATTACTTAACATCTATAGAATTATGGTAACATTAAACCGAAAGCCCAAAGCGCTCGACTCGAAAACAGTCCGAGACAAAGGAGTAGATGCGCCCATGGAAGAGGGTAAGACAAGCATCCAACTCGTCATATCGACAAGGGACAGACTGTATCGCCTAAAGTTCAGAAGGACCTATGATCAATTCATCAACGAGCTCTGTGACCTCTACGAGCGAGACGTGGCCAAGGAAAACGAAAGATGATTAGTTGGGCCAGGAATATGGTACGCATGGTGCCATTCTTTCCCGACTGACGTTGGTACAAGATTGTACATTTTAAAATATAATTTAAATTAATTAGCAGTTATCGACATTATCTATAATTAATTAATCTCTGACCTAAAATCGACTTTATTTTTTAAAAATCTTCTTGAAAATTGTGTTTTGGGTCAAGTTCCCAATCTCCCAGTAAAACAGAAATTGTTGCAATTCTATTTCTAATTTAATTAATAACTAAATATCGATACAAGCGTTAAATATTAAGGATATATTGGTTGATTCGCAACGGAATCATGCCATTCATCCGTCAAGGATTCTTTCCAGCGTCGATAATACCCCGTAGAAGTCCTCGAAACTCTTGAACGGAAGACCTCTATTGGTCAGCTCTGCCTCCAACCTCCGGCCTTTTACAGCGAATCTGTAGTCTGAGATCGCGCAAGCTTCAGCATCTGGCACTCCATCTCCAAAGTAGGTCACTCGATAACCCTTCTCCTTGTATTGCAGCACAAGGTCGTCCTTGAACGTCACGGATTTTGGCATGACCAGTGAAGGGAACTTGAATCCTATGCGGCCATCATCATCAAAAGTGCTTGCCGAATAGACTGACACTTTTTCATCGATTCCTAGCCTCCTCAAGAAATGTTCTATTACAAAGTCCAAGCCAGCAGATACTATCAGCACCTTCGCACCATGTTCCAAGCATATGTCGACCAGATCCGGGAATCCTTTCCTAAGAACGATGTCCTTGTCCAACTCATCCAGTATGAGGGATTTATCGGCCGTAACCAGCGCGAATTGCTCGCGCATGCAATCAAGGAGGCTGATTTTACCTTGGACATATGAGTCATCCAAAGCCCGCCAATCTCCGGTAGCGTGTTTATCAAGGATCCATTCAGCAGTGTCCTGGATCGTAATTGTTCCATCGAAGTCGCAAAGCACCGCATTCCTTGTCAGTGGAGGCAGACGGTCACCTTAGCCAGCAAACGACCTTCGACTAGTTCTATCCTCGCACCGTAAAAGGATTAATTTCATTGGCCCATTGGGCATCTTTATAATGGAGCTGGAGATAGGTAAATTGATGTCCGATGATTGGACCGAGCTCTATCGACCGAAATCCTTGAAAGATGTCGTGGGCAATTCGAAGGCGGTTAAGGAGCTGAAGGAATGGGCAGTGGCATGGGAGGCAGGCATCCCGCCAAAGCGCGTCGTGGTCCTCATCGGTACCCCGGGCGTGGGGAAGACCTCAGCAGCCCTGGCCTTAGCCAATGATTTCGGCTGGGGCGTGGTGGAAATGAACGCCTCGGACCAGAGGAACGGAGAGTCCATCAGACGCGTCGCACTGCGAGGTGCGCTCACTGACACTTTCACGAGTGAAGGGGAATTTCTCTCCCATCGCCAAGGCCGCAGGAAGCTCATCATTTTAGACGAGGCGGACAATATTTTCGGCCGAGAGGACCAGGGAGGAGTGCCAGCAATCGTCGAACTCATCGCCAAGACCATGCACCCTGTCATCCTCATCGTCAACGACTTCTACGCTCTAAGTCGGAAGAGCTCGGCCATCAAACAAAAGACGCTGCAGATTAAGTTCGGCAGGATCCCCGCTCCCACGGTGCGGACGCTGCTTCGCAAAGTCGCCGCAGACCAGGGGATTTCCTCTCCAGACAGCGTGCTTGACATCATAGCCAAGAACTCCAATGGGGACCTAAGGGCAGCCCTACGCGACCTGCAGGCGATCGGCCTGGGCAGCCTCGAGCTCAAGGATGAGCAGGCCATGGCCCTCGACAATCGACTCACATCGCGGACTATGTATGACCTTATGGGAGAGATCTTCCAAGGAATGTCCCCCCGCCAAGCGCAAAAGCACATGTGGGACATGCAAGAAACCCCCGAGTTCGTCATGCTCTGGGTGGATGAGAACCTGCCCATCGCCTATCGCGACAGCGAGGACCTTTGGCGGGGTTATCAGCTATTGGCCCGAGCCGATGTCATGCTGGGCAGGGTGATGAGGCGACAATACTTCGGATATTGGAGCTATGCCAACGACCTTATCAGCTTCGGCATGTGCGCGGCAAAGTCCAGGCCCTATCATGGCTTCATCCGATACCAGTTCCCCGGTTACCTATTGAAGATGGGGCGCAGCAAGGCCATGCGCGGGGCCAAGCAGTCGGTGGGGCTGAGGCTTGGCGCCGTCTGCCATACCTCTGCCCGCTCCGCCGTGATTGACATCATGCCCTACGTCCGCCAGTTGTTCCAGAAGGACCAGGAGTTCAGGCTCGCGGCCATGCCCCTCTTTGACCTCGACGAGGAGGATGCCGCCTTCCTCCTGGAGGAGAAGATTGACTCCTCCTCCGTCAAGCATCTGATGCAGGCGCTGCAGAGGAAGCGGTCAGGCGAGGCGGAGGAGCACGACCTCCGTTCGACCAAGATCGAAGAGGTCACGGAGAAAGCAACGAAGGAAGAGAAAGCTCCTGACGAAAGCCTAAAGCAGAGAAGCTTGTTCGAATATTGAGGACCGAGCATGAGGCAGGAGCTCAAGCAGAAGCTGGACAAGCAGCAGTATCGGATGGCGGGCGAGACCGCTGCCGTCAAGCTGTGTCATTGGATGCGCCAGTCCCTCTTGAACAAGCGCCATTGCTATAAGCAGGATTTCTATGGCATCGGCTCGCACCGCTGCCTGCAGATGACCCCTGTGGTCCACGACTGCACCCACAATTGCGTGTTCTGTTGGCGTGTCCGGGGCTTTGAGAGCGCTGAAAGGAAGTGGGACCCGCCTCGCGACATGCTGGACAAGCTCATCGAGCACCAGCGGAATCTCATAACCGGATTCCCTGGAAATGCGCGCTGCGACATGACCAAGTACAAGGAGGCCAAGGACCCCAAGCACGTCGCGATATCGCTGGCAGGCGAGCCGACCCTCTACCCCTACCTGGGGGAGTTCATCGAGGAATGTCACAAGCGCGGCATGACCACCTTCCTGGTGACCAACGGGACGCTTCCCGAGGTCCTCGAGGCGCTGGACCCACTGCCATCCCAGCTCTATGTGACGGTCGCGGCGCCCAACAAGTACGTGTACAAGGACGTGTGCCAGCCCCGGATACCTGATGGATGGGAGAGGCTGATGCGCACCTTGGACCTTCTGCCCTCTCTCGATACCAGGACGGTCATAAGGCATACCCTGGTCCGGGAATACAACCTGGGCTGGGAGGATGAGTACGCCAAGCTGGACGAGCGGGCCAAGCCCACCTTCATCGAGCCCAAGGGCTTCGTATTCGTCGGTGATGCCCGGCAGCGGATGAGCATCGACAACATGCCTGCGCACGAGGAGGTCGTGGAGTTCGGACAGAAGCTGGCATCAATGCTGGGGCTCTGTTTGCTCAAGGAGAAGAGGGACAGCAGGGTGGTGCTCTTGGGCGAGAAGGGAGCCAGCACCGAGCTGAGGTTTACCTAGGTCGAGCAATGGCATTAAACCGAATCCATCTTGTCAACGCATTCGAATGGTCTCTAGGTTCATCGGAGCCCGGGTCTCGATGTTGAACTTCTTGTATAGCGCGGAGGCCAGGTCGGTGCACTTATGCTCCTCCCCATGCCCGATGACAATCCTCTCCGGCTTGGGCTCCAGGGTGGCTATGAAGTTGATCAGCTGCCTGCGGTCCGAGTGCCCGGAGAAGCCATCCACGTTCTCCACGTTCATGCGGATGGGGATGGACACCTGTTGCTTCTTCTCCATGATGTTGATCTCGTTGGCGCCCTTCTGGATCCGCCTTCCCAGCGTCCCTTCCGCTTGATAACCCACGAAGATCAGAGTATTCGTAGGGTTGGTGGCCCAGGCCTTGACGTATTCGATGACCGGTCCGCCGCTCATCATCCCGCTGGTGGCGAGCACTATGCAGGGGCTGGGGTCGTTGCAGATGTTCTCGCGCATCTCCTTGCTGTCCACCCTCTTGAATATGTCAGATAGGAAGGGGTTCTGTCCCATCTGGAAGATCTGGGTGCGCAACTGCGAGTTCAGGTACTCGGGATAGGCGGTATGGATGGCCGTCGCCTCCCATATCATCCCGTCCAGGTAGATGGGGATCTTCTCGATCTTGCCGGTGCGGATGAGCTCCTCCAGCACGAGCATGACCTCCTGCGAGCGTCCGACGGCGAACACTGGGACGACCAGCTTGCCCCGGTTCTGCAAGGTGCGCTCCACTATGGACTTGAGCTGGTTGGCCGCATCCGTCCTGGAGGGCTGGATGTCATGGTAGCCGCCATAGGTGGATTCTATGACCAGCGTCTCGAGGCGGGGGTACTTGTTCACGGTGGCGTTGAAGAGCCAGGTGCGCTCGAACTTCATGTCGCCAGTGAAGGCGATGTTGTAGAGGCCATCTCCCACGTGGAAATGGCAGACGGCGGAGCCCAGGATGTGGCCAGCGTTCTGGAACGTTAGCCTGATGTCCGGGGCGATGTCGGTGGTCTCGCCGTACTTCAGGGGGATGCAATGGGTCACAGCCTCGCGCACGTGCGCCGAGGAATATGGTGGCTTCTTCGGCCCGGAATCGTCGTCGTGGTCCTTCTTGTCGTCATCGTCCTTGACGTTGCGGACCTTTATCGAGTCCAGGAGGATCAAGGCCATCAAATCGCGGGTCGGGGGGGTGAGGTAGACCGGCCCCTTGTATCCATATTTGAACAGGACCGGGAGCATGCCGCAATGGTCGAAGTGCGCATGGGTTATCACCACCGCATCGATGGAGTCCAAAGGCATGAGCTCGGGGGCGCTGAAGTAAGGATGCATTTCCGTGCTGGTGGGGTCCGCCCCGCAATCGATGAGGATCTTCGAGTCGCGGGTGGATAGGAGCGTGCAGCTGCGGCCGACCTCGCGGAACCCGCCCAGGGCGGTCATGCGCAGCCAGTTCTCGCTACCTTCCAGCTTGGGCCGGAAGAGGCGCTTCCCCACCTTCCTGAGGAAGTCCTTGCGCTCGTCCTGAACCTGGCGCAGGTACTTGCGTATGTCGGAAACGGTCTTGGACGGGATGGGGGGAGCGCGTACCACCTTGGGGGCCCAGCCCACCTCCTTCTTGATCTCGTTGAGGACCGCGCCTTGCTTGCCTATGACCAATCCAGGGGCCAGGGCCTCTATGGTCACCTCCCCGGTGTCCTGCTCGAAGTAGATGTCGGTGATCTCCGCCTCGACCGGGATGATCTCGCGGATGCGCTTCTCCACCGCCTCTGGATCCGCCAAAGTGCTGGGGTCAGGCCGAATGGCCACACGGCGCCTCAGCCCTTGGGCCAGCTGCCTTACGATGTCGTTGCTGGACGCGAAGGCCTCCATGTCCTGGGTGTAGATTACTACCACCGGTCCCTCGAAATCGATGGAGGTGATGTCCACGGTGGATGGTACTATCTTACGTACCTGCTCTCGGGCTTCGTCTAGGATTCTATCTGCGCTCATGAACTATTCACACTTCGCGTTCCTTCTTCATCAAATGGATGAGATATGGACAATGAGGAAATGAGGTTTCTAAGAGGTTTACCGCGCCTTGGGGTAATCTATCCCCAATTTGGTGGCCTTCTTGCGGATCTCCTCCTCGGAGAGCTCCCTGAAGCCATCCTTGTTGATGCATACGATGGCCATGCCATCGCCGGACGCGGAGTCGCGCTTCATGGCCGCGTTCAGGGCCCTGATGGCCAGGTCCACGTTCTGGTCCATGGTCATGCCCTTCTCATAGTTGTCCTCCAGGACACCATAGGCGAACAGCGAGCCAGATCCGACGCTAACGTAGTCGTCGCGGATGGAGCCTCCGGCCGCGTCCAAAGAATATACATGACCACCGGTCTTGTCCACGCCACCCATGATCAGGCCGACGTAGTAGAAGCCCATGGACCCTCCCCCGCGGTGGAGGATGTTGGACAGCAAAGTGGAAGCTGATTTGACGCTTATTTTGACCCCGCGCTTCAAGCGGTAGAGCTCTACCTCCGCCTTGATGTAGCGAGCTAAGAGCTGGGCATCGCCTACCAGTCCAGCCGTGGTCAGGCCAAGGTTATCATCAATCTTGTAGACCTTCTGGACGTCCTTGTGTGCGATAATGTTACCCATGGTGGCCCTTCTCTCGGAGGCTAGGACTACTCCATCCTTGTTGACGAGGCCGATTGTGGTTGTTCCCGTTTTCAATTGTTGGTCAGACGCCATTCCATCACACCCGTACAAAACATGCCGAAAAGATGGATATGTTAATCGACACTCCGCAAATAAAAGTTATGATATAAATAGGTTTCCTAACTGGCCCCATCCTTCATCATTGCATTAACGAGGGTCAGGAGGTGCGGTCGGACGCCCCTGCCCGCCTACTGTCCCTTATGTTCAAGGCGATCAGGTGGATCAAGAAGGCCACGGAGACCCCGGCCAATGCCCCCGTCAGCAAGCGCATCAGGTTGGTTGATTCGTAGTCGGTCAGAAGCTGGATCCCGCCATCCAGGGCCATGGGCACCAGGCCAAGGATCACGAGCAGGAACGGGGGGCGGGCTTTGATCATGAATGCCAACACCATACCCAGGGCCATCCCAAGGAAGATCCCCAGATCGCGCGCGCAGAAGGGCATCTCGTTGCCGTTGAGGTAGTAAGAGCGCGAGGCCAGCTGATGGCAGTTGGCGTCACCAAGCCAGTAGATGGCGGCGGCGAAGGGGTTCATCTCCTCGATCTGATGCGAGTTGTCAATGGTCCCCACGCTACCCGAGAGGTCCGTGACGCTGCCAGGGGGCAAGGTGAAGGGAGCCACCAGGACCCAGAGGAGCCAGAGGGTGAACAGTATCAGCACTGGGGCCTCCGCCCTCTGCAACGGGGACAGCCGTCTCGGCATCATCGTAGCCACCAATCCTCTGCTTATCAACCTTATGGTGGACCGGCTCCCGGTCCGCGAATGATAGTCGATTGCAAAAGGTGATATGACGCTTTGTGCATTGTTGTAAACATGGTCAGCCTGCCTGAGGAGCTCAAGCTCTTGAAGAAGTTCCACGGGCATCTCGGGCCCTATGTGGTGGTGGGATATCGTATGGGGGGGTTGGCCAGGGATAAGCTGGAAGGCAAGCTCAAGGCGATATGCTTCACCGGCACCAAGACCCCCCTTTCCTGCATCGTGGACGGCGTTCAGTTCTCATCCTCCTGCACCCTGGGCAAGGGCAACATCACCGTCCTAGAGGCAGGCGATGCCCGGGTCCAGTTCATGGACGAGAAGCACCTCATGGAGGTCAGCCTGCTCGAGGACATCCGAGAGAGCATTAATAAGAGCATGAGCCGCGACACCGAGGAACTTCTCGCGGTCACCATCTTCTACGAGCCGGAGACCGACCTCTTCCGCATCACCACCATAGAGCGAAGCCCGCACGAGATGAGATTGAAACTAAGGTGAAGGCCAGCACTGCCAGGGGCATGCGTGCGGCGAATGCGTGGGCGAGCTGGTCCGCTCCCTTGTTCTCGACGATGAAGGTCGTGAGGTACGACACCACGAAGGCCAGTTCGATCACGTAGATGCCAGCGAGGAGGGTCACCCACCCCGTGGCGTCCATTCCCTCGGAGAAGGAGACGGTAAGGCCGAAGAGGCCAACGGTCACGCCCAGCACGATGGGCGCGAATATCAGGCTGGTGGAGCGCATCATGTCCATCACGCCCCTCATCCTCTCCTTGACGCCATCCTCGCAATCCCTTATCTGCCCCAGGCTCTTGGCCAACCTGACCGCTATCCTTCCAGCCGCCGCGCCGTCGCCCATCGCGCATCTCGCCACCGTCTGGAAGGCCTCGGCCACCAAAGGGCGGTCAGGGACCGGGTCGTTGGTCCGCATGGCCTCCTCCAGGGGCATGCGCGCCATCCTCGCCCGATGGAGCACGGCCGAGCACCAGTCCCCGAACACGTTCCTCGACCGCGTGTCCGCGGCCTCGACCATGGCCTTCTCCAGACTGGCCCCAGAGGAGAGCCGGTTCCCCAGCTGGTAAAGGCCCAGGATGAAGTCCCTCTCCCGCTCGGTCTCGGTCCTGGCAGGAGGCCCTCGCTCCCCCATCCTCCATAGCATGAGGGAGGGCGGGATGGAGATGATCGCCAGCGTCAGGTAAGGCTGGGTCTCCACCGGGACTACCAATGCGTAGGCTATCAGGGCTATGAGCCAGAGGAACCAGGGCCAGGCGTTGGCACGGCTCGCCCTCAACCTGAGCCCCGTCACCTCGGCCATCGGGCTGGAGCTCAGCAGGGAGCGGGAGTACATCAGACAGCACAAGGGAATGATCACCAGGATGAGGAAGGCCATGGGGGCGAGGGGGAGGGCCGGGGGATTGACGGCCGTCGCCTCATTGGGAAAGGGGCTGGACAAGGCGAAAAGGGGCACGATGGAGAGCAACATGATGGGAAGCAGGATGCCCAGGGCAAATATCACCATCACGGGGGTGCTCAGCCCGGCCACATAGCGTTCGGCGGCGTCCTTGAGGCCTTGCACCGAGATCTCATGGGCCTTCTCCATCAGCTGCTCCATCCCCGCCTTGGTGGGCTCATGGGAGGAGGCGGCGAACAAATACAGCGATTGCCTTAGCGCATAGTTCCCCTGCTCCAAGGAGCTTGCGAGGTCGGCGAGGGCGGATTCCACGTCCGGCCAAGAGCGGGTGAGCACGCCCCAGCTCGCTTGCGCCAATCTCCTACCAAGAGGATCGTGGCTGGAGCGCGAGGCGAAGAGGACCGCCTTCTCCAAGGAAGGGGATACGCTCATGCTCATGGCCATGGCGCCGATGACCGCGGGCGCATGCCGCAGGTAGGACAAGGCCTCGCGCTTGGCCATTCTCGAGGGCCGGTTCGAAACCCAGGACGATGCCACCAATGGAGAGACGATCCCTGCCACGACCCCTACGAGGCCCTCCAGGGGTCCAAAGACCACCATCAGGGCAAACGATGCCACCACTCCAACGAGGACAGCGAGGAGGAAGGCCGACCAGGCGAGGAGAAGGACATCGTCCTCCTCCACCATGTTCCTTGCCATCCAGGCCCGGGTCGAGGGGTCCTGGGGCGGACGGAGCGCGGGCACCAGGAACCTAGGGATGGAGGTGATACGCACGAATGGTATGGTGCGCACTCTTCACCCCCCTTGGCCTTGGTGCAGGAGTCGTCGGAATCCCTCTACCATCCCCTTATAGTCTGCCTGACCGGCCTCCATCCTTTCCCAGAAGTAGGAATTGGCGCGCGAGGTCCAGTATGGAGAGAGGAACTCCGCCCCCCGCTCCTGAGCGCATTGCAGGAGGACCTCTCGGATCCCCGCTCGGGCCTGGATGTTGAGCAGGGCCTCCTCATGGCTCATATCCCAGGACCTCGCGATCCTGGCGATGAGCAGGGAGGATTTGAGGAGTTCATCATTTGCTGCGCCAGCCTCTCGGCTCACCAGGGGATGGAAGCTTCCCGTGGGCTGCCTGACCTCTGCCAGTTCCACCAGCCGCCTCACCGGTCGCTGGGAGCCCCCAGGTCTGACCAGCCCCAAGGTCAGGATCGCATCCGTCGCCATGAAGGCCTCTGGGTCGATGTGCATGTCATGGACCACCCGCTCGAACACAGAACGTGCGCTCTCCCCGTGGAT
>CAYHAO010000048.1:0-10863 GCA_964354665.1 uncultured Methanomassiliicoccaceae archaeon
AATCGTATCCAGGTGTAAGGGATCGGGGATGTTCAGAGCAGACTCTTATGAGGAGAACCACGAGATTTCGATATTTAATGCCATCCAACTGGCCAATGCCAGTAAGGATCGGGAGCTGATTCACTTCCTCGTGAATCCGCAGGTATTGGGAATACTCTCGGTGACCGGCCGGCGCAGCATGACCGTCAACGACATCTCGCACCATCTGAACCTGCCGTTGGCCACCTGCTACAAGCTGGTGGAGCAAATGGTGGAGCTGGGCCTCATGGCCAGGGTGGGGACGACCCGCACGTCGTCCCGAGGCCGGGCGGCCAATTATACCTCCAGCTTGAAGAGCGTCTCGCTCAAGATGGTGGACATGAACATCGAGGCCGTCGTCACCTGGAAGAACGGCCAGATGGAGTCCTTCCGACGGGAGTTCCGCATGAGCGCGGCGGACAACGAGGCGCTCATCATCGAGCACCGGGGCGCGCTCACCCAGATGGGGCAGCTCTGAAGAGAGCAATCGTATAATAACGTAAGCGCGCCTTTCACCTTCGTCCAGGTCGCTGTCATGAGGGTCGTCAAGAGATCGGGCGAGCGCGAGGAGTTCGACCGCAGGAAGACCATCGCTGCCGTAATGCGCGCTGGCGTCACGCCGGAAGAGGCGGAGGGCATCGTCCAGCGGCTCGAAGCGCAATTGTATGAGGGCATCACCACCGAGGAGATCTACCGCAGGGTGCACGAGATGCTCCAAGGGCGGAAGGCCGCCCGATACAGCCTCAAGAAGGCGTTGCTCAGGCTGGGCCCCGAGGGCGAGAACTTCGAGCTCTACGTCGCCCGGCTGTTCCAGATGGAGGGGTTCGAGACCGAGGCCCGCCAGGTCCTCGAGGGAAAATGCACCAGCCATGAGGTGGACGTGCTCTTGAGGAAGGATGGGCAGAGGGTCATGGTGGAATGCAAGTTCCATAACTCGCTGGGGGTGAGGAGCAACATCCAGTGCGCCCTCTACGTCTACGCTCGCTTCCTCGACCTCAAGGAATCCTCCAAGCTGGACCGACCCATGTTGGTGACCAACACCCGCTTCTCCTCGGACGCGGAGCGCTACGCCAACTGCATGGGCATGGGCCTTCTTGGTTGGAGATGCCCCGAGGACGCGGGCCTAGAGAGCCTGGCCACGAAGCACCGGCTCTTCCCCATCACCATCCTGGACCTGAGGCGCAACGACCAGAGCGTCCTGCTGGCGCATCGCTTCGTGGTGGTGGACGACCTCCTGGAGCGCGTCAGGGACCTCAGGACCTTGCTTTCCAAGGAGTCGGCCAGGGACATCGAGGCGCAGGCGCGGGAGCTATTGCAGGGCTGACCTGCGGCAGGAGCGTTCGCCCTCCGGGGAAGCATCCTTCCTCTGGCGTTCGGGCCGAGGCAGGCGCTGGTAATGATCGGGGTCCTCCACGGCCGTCAGCTCGTTCCCGTCCGGGTCGAGGAAGATGGCCATGATCCCTCCCCATGCCCTTTTTTCCGGCTTGAGCAGGAAGGGCACCTCCTCGTCCACCAGCCGACGATGGAACTCGAAGATGCTGTCCACCTCCAGGAGGATGCCCGTGTCCCCTCCTGGCTGCCTCTTGTCCCCTTTCTTGGGTACGTAGAGGCCGATCTTGCCCGCGGGCTCGGGGCCCCCGACCTCGGCCCAGTTGCTCCCCTTGGCCTCCACCACCAGGTCCAGGCCCAGCACGTCCACGTAGAAATCGATGGCCCTCGCCAGGTCGCGCACCGGGACCGAAGAGATCCAGACCCTCTTGACATTCCCCTTCTCGACGTAGGGCGTCTCTCCGGCCATGGGATCTCCCAGAGGCATGGGGGCTGAATCCACGCCCGCCTAGATTTAGGTTGGCACGCGCTCCTTCGGCTCATCGGAGAGCGCGACCAGGCCCGTGTAGCCGTCCACGACCACCTCGGCGCCATCGGGTATGCTCATCGCCCCGTCCACCGAGACCACCGCGGGGATGCCGTACTCGCGGGCCACGATCGAGGTGTGGGACAGCATCCCCCCCGACTCGGCGACCACCGCCCCGGCCTTGGCGAACAGCGGCGTCCAGGCCACGTCCGAGTAGGGGATGACGATCACGTCGCCGCTCTGCACCTTCGAGAACTCGCCGGGGCTCCGCACCACCCTGGCCCTTCCCTTGTAATATCCTCCCGAGGTGGGAGTGCCCTTCAGCTCGGCCAGCTTCCTGGGGGCCAGGGGCGGGGCCACTTCGCCGTAGATCAGGCCCGGAGGGTCTATGTCCCTGAGCTCCGACATCTCGCGCTTGCGCACCGCGGCCCTGAGCCGATAGTTGTTGCAGGTGTTCCCGGCGCAGCCTCCGGCCACCACCTGGCGCACCTCGTCCAGGCTCAGATAGAAGATGTCCCCGGCCGCGGCCAGCAGCTCCTTGGCCACGAACCTGCTTCCCAGCTCCATGAAGTAGTTGCGGTAGAGGCCGTAGCCGAAGGAGTAGACCGAGCTCGTCCTCTCCTTCAACAAGGCCATCCGCCTCGCCCTGCGGTAGGCAGCGAGGACCGACCTCCTCCTGCGCCCCAATTCCAGCTCCTCCACGCCTTTCCTGGCGCTCCCCGATCCCGCATCTGGATAATCGATTATCATGGACAGGACGAAACCGGGGTCCTCGCGCCAAGGCTTGGTGGAGAAGTCGTTCCCGCTCTCGCTCACGTGCCCGAAATCGTGGATGAAGCGATCGAACGACCCTCGGAACGCGTCCTCCTGGGGCAAGCTCATCAAGGCCGGGTAGCCCTCGGCCCGAAGCCTTGCTTGGGTCGCGCCGTCCATGGACGCGAAAGCCTGATGCAGCGAGCGCAGCCCCTGGTCCGGGTAGTATCGGCGCACCCCGTCAAGGCCCTTCAGGACGTCGGTCGAGGCCGGGTCGACGCCGGCTTTGCGCAGCCTCGATTCCAGCATGCGGCCGAACAGGTTCGAGGCCAGGGGCGTTACCACGTTGAAGTAGATCGCGTCTTCCAGGTCCTTGCTCAAGGCGTCGACCTTCTGCAGCAGCCCTTCCTCGGAAAGTCCAGCTAAATCCTCCTGGGCCAGGCGTCTCAGCTCCTCCTCCTTCTCGGGCAGGAACTCCTCCAGCTGGTCACGAAGGGCGAAGTGGTGCAGGAGGAAGTTGATCAGGTTGGGGGTGACGACCAGCATCTTCGGAGTGGGGGAGAGCTTGAAGCCCTTCCCCGAGCCCCCGCCCATGCCCGTGAGCCGCTCCAGCGAATCCTTGGGGAGCCCCATGCGCTCGAATACCAGGCCGAACGCGCTCATGTTGAAATAGGCACGATAATAGAACTGCTTGGCCAGTCCGGAGGGCTTCAGCCCCTTGACCCCGGTCATGCCCGAAAGGAAGCGCACCCAGGCGCCGTTGACCAAGGGGATGTTGATGGACCACACCAGGGGCTTGATCATCCCTGGGAGGACCTCCTTGGAGAAGGTGTTGCTGTACACATCCACATGGCCCAGGGCGGTGATCCCTCGGAGCTGGACCCACTGGAGCTCCTGGCCATCGAACACCCATTCCAGGTCCACCGGCCTCCCGAACTCCGAGGCGATCTGGCGCACGCTGCGGGCGATGGAGCTGACCAGGCCTTCCTGCAGCAACGGCTGGTCGGGCCGGTCGACCACGCTCCCTTCCCGCACGATCCAGCGCATGGGGGTGGCGCCCTCCTGCACCAATGCCTCCCCGCTCCCCGCCACCGCCTCGATGACCTCTTCCTCCTCCCCGGTCAAGGGGTTCCGGCTGAAGGCCACCCCGGAGAAGACCTGGGGCACCATCTCCTGCACGATGACCGCCATGCGCACGCCCCTCTCTTCCTTCCCCATCCGCAGGGCGTAATCGCTCCTTCCTTCCATGGCCGCGGAGAGCCAGACCTGCTTGATGGCCTCCAGCACCTGGTCGGCGCCTTCTTGGTTCAGGAGCGTCTTGAACTGCCCGGCATAGGAGTGCTTGGCGGCGTCCTCTTGGTTCGAGGAGGAACGCACGGCGTAACGGGAACGGCCATCGATCGCCTTGACGAGTTCGCCATGTAGCCGCTGCAACGTCCCTGCCTCATCCTTTTCGAAGTCGTCCTTCGCCCTGAAGGGGATGACGAATCCGGAGGGTGCCCTGTGCCCTCGTTCCATCAGGAACCTCAGGCCCTCTGCCTTGTTTCCGAACTCTTCCTTGCCCTTGGCCTCTCGGATTGGAATGGTATAGGACTCCGCCAAGCGATTACACTCCGATTCTGCTGGAGAGGCCCACGGCGCTCCCACGCACCAATGGCAGCTTCAGGTTCATTAAGCTACTCGCAACATGATTCGCAGGGCTCGGAACCTTCGCCGGGAGGATATCGCGAGATAGCAAATGCTATTAGCCCTGCGTTCGCATTCCGCTAAACTGGCTCGAGGGGATAAAAATGGAAGAGGGAGAGAAGATCGAGGTCAAGACGGTCCAGAAGCAGGACATGAAGCTCATCGAGAACCTCATGCGCATCAAGCATAAGATCATCGTCACCAGCGGCAAGGGGGGAGTGGGCAAGAGCACGGTGTCAGCGAACATCGCCATGGTGCTGGCCATGCGCGGATACGACGTCGGCCTTATGGATGCCGACATCCATGGGCCTAACATCCCCAAGATGTTCCACATCGAGGACGCGATGTTGTACGCGGACGACGAGGGGATAATGCCCATCATCGTCCCTCCCTCCCTCAAGATCATGAGCATGGCCTTCCTGATCCAAGACTCGGACAACCCGGTCATCTGGCGCGGACCGATGAAGATCGGGGCGCTGAGGCAGTTCGTGGCGGACGTGCGCTGGGGGAACTTGGACTACCTGATCGTCGACCTGCCACCAGGAACGGGGGACGAGCCTTTGACCGTGGCGCAGCTGATGCCTGACGCCGATGGCATGGTGGTGGTCACCACCCCGCAGGAGATCGCCCTGCTCAACTCGCGCAAGTCGGTGGGCTTCGCCCGCCAGCTCAAGATGCCGGTCCTAGGGATAATCGAGAACATGAGCGGCTTCGTCTGCCCCAACTGCCGAAAGGAGGTGGACCTCTTCAAGAAGGGCGGCGGCGAGCAAGCGGCCAAGGAGCTCGACGTACCCTTCCTCGGCTCGATCCCGGTGGACCCGAAGGTCGTCATCTCGGGGGACGAGGGCATGCCCGTGGTCCTGGCGGATTCGGACTCCCCGGCTGCCCTGGCCTTTAACCAGATTGTGGACCGCCTGGTGGAGAAGGCGCGAGCCCGGGGCGGAAAGCCATGAAGATATTGGTGACGTCCACCGGCCCCGGGTTGGACTTCCTCATCGACGAGGAGTTCGGCCATGCCGAATACTTCATTGTCATCGACCCCGAGAGCATGCAGTTCGAGGCCATCAAGAACGAGGGCCACGACGCGGAGATGGGGGCAGGGATCTATGCCGCGGAGCAGGCAGCGAAGCTAGGCGTGTCCGTGGTGCTCACCGGTTGGATGGGACCTCATGGCCAGCAGACCCTTACCAAGCACAACATCCGCATCATCATGGACGAGGAGGGGCTGGTCAAGGACGCGGTGGAGAGGTTCAAGCGGAAGAACCTGAATAAAAAAATTTAAGATATTCAGACAATAACAATCAGTTGGTGGGGGAAGAAAGGTCTAATGCCTCTTCTTACAATTGGATTGACTGGGAAACAGGTCAAGCTGGTAATTATAATTTTGATAGGATTAGTTGGTATGTTTTGTTTGTTTGTAGGGCTATTTGCCAGCACCATGAATATGTCAGCAAGTAGCTGGCCAGTGACCGAGGGCAACATAACTTCATCTGAAGTAGTCGACTGGGGTGCCGTCAATCACCACGATTATCGTCCTCAAATATCATACCAGTTCCAAGTGGGAGGTCGTTATTATTCCAGTTCCCAAATCTCATCAGGAGCGATCTATTACAGTGGTGATGGATCCAAGGAAGCCACAGAGATTGTAAATAGATATCCAGTCGGATCACAAGTACAAGTACATTACAACCCAAATAACCCCAGCAATGCTGTATTAGAAACGCAATCTGGCCTAACTGAGCAAGTTCCGTTGATCATCGGGGTGATCATGACGGCTGCGGCTTTGATTGGAGTGTTCTTGATTTTTCGATCTGAAAGGAAATCATAAGACAATGACTGCCAATGTGAAAAGAGAGGAGGGGGGCTCCAGCTTCTTTCCCACAGCCCGAACCTAACGGCATCCTACTTCACGAGGCCGAGTTCCTCAGGTGAGTTGATTGATCGCCGTCTATTGGTGAGAATTTAGGCGTTTTTCAGAGAGCTAGCTATCTCGTAATGATAATAAATCGTCATTTGACGGATAGCTATATCGTTCTTTGTTCAACTTCTAGCAAATATTCCTTTTGGAATACGATATTCGCAACGGAACTCATTTACTACGACAATTATCGTACTCAAACTCGCAAATCCTTATAAACCCCCGTAAAATTATCGTCGCCCATGCGGAGGGACACCGTGAGAACGTCCTTGAATAGAGGACGAAAACTGTGGGCAAATACGACCTGCCGCCATCCCCCCGAAAATTATTGGCGGGTCGAGGAGACCGACCTGTACCGGTCAACGCCTGTCGCATTTTCTACTGCGCCAGACGAGGGACCGGTGCCGGAGCACCTGAGGAGGAAGCGTCCGATACAAGAGGTGATTAGCTTTGGCAAGTAACGGCTACAAGATCCTCCTGCCGACCGATGGCTCCTATCCTGCCATCGCCGCGACCGTAAGGGCGATCGACCTGGCCCGGGACCGGAACGGAAAGCTGATCATCCTCAAGGTCAACGAGGTCGAGGGCGCGGGCATGGAGAAGATCGCTGAGGACTCGGCGTTGATGAGGACCGCGGGGATCGATGGCGTGGCCTACGCTCAGGACCTGGCCAAGAAGAAAGGTATACCCTTCGAGATTATTTACAAAGAAGGCGCCGTGGTAGGTGAGATCGTGAGGACCGCCACCGAGACGGGGGCGGACATCATCGTCATGGGCTCCTCGACGATCAAGGGACTTCCTGGACTGTATCTTGGAAGCGTCTCAAAAGGAGTAATGAAGGAGGCTCCCTGCGACATCGTCGTGGTCAAGCTGACCGAGGAGGAGATGGAGAAAGCGGTCCAGCTTGCCTTCGAAATCGCCGCGGCCATCAAGAAGCCGGTAGAGAAGTTCGACATCAGTAACATCACCCAGACCAAGCAGTTCAAGGTCGGCCTGGGGTTGCTCGCGTTCTATGGAATAACCTATTTCGTGTTCACCATAATGGGGAGCTTTGTCAAGACCGGCACCCCGCCCACGCCTATCTTCAGTATCGAGATTTTCGGAATGAACCTAGGCCTGGTTTTCGGCTTCTTCGTGATCGTCCTGGCCATCGTCATGGCCATCGGGTTCAACTGGTACGCGGGAAGGAAGGAGAAGAGGACGGGGGGTGGCTGATTGGCCGACTATCAGTTCGAGCCAGTGGCCTTCGCGTTCTTCGTCCTGATAACCGTGATCACTTTGGCAATCTCCGTCTACGCCTCGCGCAGGGTCAGGACCGCCGGCCATTATTACGTGGCAGGTGGAGGCGTGCGTTGGTTCGTGAACGGGATTGCCTTCGCCGGCGATTATCTCAGCGCGGCATCGTTCCTGGGAATTGCCGGATTAATCGCCTTCTCCGGTTACGACGGCTTCATGTACGCCATCGGCTTCCTGGCAGGTTGGATAATCGCCCTGTTCCTCATCGCCGAGCCTTTGAGGAAGATCGGCAAGTACACCTTCGGCGATGCCCTGGCCGCTAAGTTCAAGGATCGCCGGATCCGATTGGTGGCTTCGATATCCGCCATCGTCGTGAGCGTGTTCTACCTGATCCCTCAGATGGTGGGCGCAGGCAGCATCGTGCAGCCGCTCCTCGGCCTTGATTACGCCGTGGGCGTTCTCCTCGTCGGCCTGGTGGTGGTGTTCATAGTTGCCACGGCGGGGATGGTCTCAACCACCTGGGTGCAGTTCATCAAGGGATTCCTGCTCCTCTTTGCCACCCTCGCGCTGGCTATAGGTGTGCTCGCCATGGCTGGCATGGGACCGGTGGAGTTCATCGGGGACTTCGTCAACAACCCATCGGTCAGCGTTCCGACCAAGTCCGGGACCAATCTGACCTATCCGGGCGATGTGTTCATGTCCCCTGGAGTCAAGTACACGAACCCCTTGGACTTCGCCTCGCTTTGCTTAGCCCTGATCCTAGGCACGGCCGCATTGCCACATATCCTGATACGGTATTACACCGTGCCAAAGCCATCGGATGCGAGGAAATCTACCGTGGTGGCCATAATCGCCATCGGCGCCTTCTACATTCTGGTGCTGTTCCTTGGTCTAGGCTCCAACTACTTCCAGGAATTCGGGACGATGGACCCCTCAAACCAGAACCTCTCCGCTCCGTTGCTGGCACAGCACGTGGGAGGTGAGATATTCTTCGCCATCATCTCGTCCATCGCCTTCGCCACCATCCTGGGGACGGTGTCGGGGCTGATCATGGCGGCGTCCGGGGCGATCGCTCACGACATCTACACCGAGTACTTGGGCAAGAAGGGTGACGACAAGAAGACCCTAAGAGTCTCCAAGATCACGGCCATAATGGTCGGGCTGGTGGCCATTGGCCTTGGCATAGCCATGGAGGGACAGAACGTTGCTTTCCTGGTGGGTTTGGCCTTCGCCGTGGCAGCCTCGGCCAACATCCCCGCGCTGATCTGCTTGCTCTTCTGGAAGAAGACGACGTCCCAAGGGATCATCGTAGGCATATTGGTGGGATTAGGGCTCTCCATTGCGTTGATCTTGCTAAGCCCGACGTTCTGGGGAGCTGATGCATGGTTCAGCCTCTCCAACCCAGGGATCGTGTCCATACCTGTGGGATTCGCCGTGACCATGGGGGTCTCGCTCCTGACTCAGAAGTCTTCCAAGTCGGGAACTCCTACTACGGCCGAAGCTTGATGCCTGGTCGGACAAACCCATTCCTTCTTCTCTTTTCCTCAAGGTCAAAGCAGTCCCCTGAACAGGCCTTCGCGCCTCAATTGCGTCCAATGCACGACGATTTCGGACCTTAGAGCAGCCCGCGCGCCTTCATCTGCGCTTCCGAAATGGTGTTAAACTGCAGGGGGACGGTCTGAGGCTCTTCTGGTTCGGGGATGCGCATGGGATTCGGCCCGATGTCCTTGATCATCTTGACGAATTCATCCACGCTCCTCTGGAAGGTCTCTGGCTCGTCCGAGTCCACATACATGGTGCGGAAACGGTTCTCGTCGAAGCCCAGCTGCTTGATGACCGCGTTCAGCAAGGACATGCGCCGGTTGGTGCGGATGCTCCCCACCTCATAATGGCATCTGCCGGGCTTGCCCGCGAGAATGAGCACTCCGTCCGCTCCTCTGGACAGCGCCCTCATCACCCACTCTGGATCGATCCTCGCCGAGCACATGGTCCTGATGACCCGGAAGTCCGGGGAGACCTGAAGCCTCTTGATCCCGGCTAGGTCCGCGGCCGCGTAGGAGCACCAATGGCAGGCGAATACCACGACGTTGGGGAATTTCTCGGTCTCGCTGTTGAGCAGGGGCGTGATGCTATCGATCTCCGCCGTCACCTCGGCGTTGGAGAACCGGGCTTGGTCCATGGCCGCGCTCGGGCAGGCGGCGACGCAGGCCCCGCAGCCCTCGCAGACCGATGAGTTAACATCGGCTAGGCGATGCCCCGGCCTCCCGGGGATGTCCACCATCTTGATGGCGTTCACCCGGCAGGTCGCCTGGCACACGCCACATCCCGAGCACGCCTCGTCGTTCACCCTGACCTTGGTGCCCTCGTTGTTGGGCTTGGCGACGCTGACCTTGGCCAAGGCCATGGAAATCTGGTCCTCCGCCTTCTTGGAGGCTTCCTTCTTGTCCTTGTGGATCCAGGAGCATTGCTCGCGGAGGTTGACCATCTCCACCATGGATGGCATCAGTCCTGCCTTCCCCGCTGCCTCCTCGAACTCCTTCAGGTAAAGAAGGGGCGAGCAGGCGCCGATCACCAGCCGGTCTAGCTTCTCCGACCTTATGGCCTCGGAGATGCGGTCCCGGGAACGACGATGGCAGAGGAAGTCGATGGTCTCCACGTGGGCCACCCCCTGCTTACCTTTGGACCTGGCATGAAGTCCGTCGAGGTCCAAGGTCGCGCTCATCGCTCCATGGCAAGTGCAAAGGAATACGCCCGTGCGAGGGGCCTTGACTGCGTCGCTCAATTCGAAACCTCCTCCGATGCTGGAGTATCTCTCCCAATCTCTGCTATCGATTCTTGTACCAGTATTTATTACAAACCGACGATGCTTCGACGATGGTGAACGAAGCGTAGGTGAATCTGCAACAATCAACCGTGAGGATTCGTTAGGGCGGCAGGGCTCCCCGACACCTTTATGCGGGAGATGTGGACATAACGGGCGGAAGGTGCGCTCTTGAAAGTTTTGGCGATCAATGGAAGCCCCAGGACCAACGGAAACACGTCCATGTTGATCAAGGACATACTGGCAAAGGCGGAGGCGGCGGGCGCTCGCACGTCATACTACGACCTAGCGAACCTCGACATCAAGGACTGCAAGGCCTGCATGAAATGCAAGAAGGAGGATTGCTGCTCCCAAAAGGACGACATGGAGAGCATCCGGCCGCTGATAGAGGAGGCCGATCTCCTGCTGCTCGGCTCGCCGGTCTACATGGGGGATCAGACCGGGCTGATGAAATGCTTCATCGACAGGTTGTATACCTTCATGGCCCCGGCGGGGCCTCAGGGCGGTTTAAAATCCCGCCTGACCCAGGGTAAGCGGGCCATGGTCATTTTCACTTGCCAGATGCCCGATGGGCAC
>CAYHAO010000049.1:0-10729 GCA_964354665.1 uncultured Methanomassiliicoccaceae archaeon
AGGGCGATCTGCAACGTCTCAACAGCAGTGAGCGACCCGTCGGTCTCGAAGACGAAGACGAACTTGGTCTCGTCCCCGTCCACGGTGATGGCCTTGGACTTGCAGATTTTGGTGCAAGAGTAGCACAGCATGCAGGCGTCCTCGCGGACCACCTTCACCTTGTTGCCCTCCTTGGCGAAGACCTTGCGCGGGCAGGCCGGGACGCATGTCGCCCCTTGATCGCACTTCTTCTCGTCGATCTTCACCTTGGGCGCGTACTTGTAGCCCACGCCCGAAGTCACTTGGAACTTGGCGTGCTTCTGGCCCGTGCCCAGCTCCGCGAACGCGTAAGCCAGGATGGCCTGACGGTTGCCCAGGCGAACGATGGGGACGAGCTCGTCCTTGACCTTCAGGTTCGGGTCCCCGAGGGGCTCCAGGTCGCCGGAGTACACGTCGCACGGACCCTTCTTGTCGATCTTGTACATGATGGTGCACAGCGGGCAGCCCTCGCCTCCGCAGGAGCAGTCCTTCTTGAAGACGTTGGTCTTCGGGTCCGTGGGTATGGGGATCAGGCCCATGCGGTGGGCGATGATCTCGTCGAAGAGCGAGGAGACGGACTCGTACTCCTCGTTCTCGTCCTCCGCCCCTCCCTGGATCTGGCCCAGGTGGAACTCCACGGTCTCTATGGCCATCTTGGGTATCTCGGCGATCAATACTCGTCTCAAAGAGTTGGCGATCTCCGGGGTGGCATTGGATAGGACGAACCTCGCCTTGGTGTCCGTCGTCTCCAGGATTTTGACGTCCATTTACGCTACCCCTACACCCTTCTGCCCCGGCGCCCGCCCTTCTTCTTGGTTCCATCGTGCGGTACGGGGGTCACATCCTCGATCCTGCCGATCTTGAGGCCAGCGCGTGCCAGCGCACGGATGGCCGCTTGCGCTCCAGGGCCAGGGGAGGTTGACTTGTTGCCGCCCGGGGCGCGCACCTTGACATGTATGCCATCGATGCCCTTCTCCTTGGCGACCTCCGCCACCTTCTCCGCCGCCCTCATGGCCGCGTAGGGAGAGGACTCGTCCTTGGCCTGCTTGACCACCATGCCGCCAGTGGCCTTGGTGATGGTCTCTGCGCCGGTGATGTCAGTCAACGTGATGATGATGTTGTTGTAGCTCGCGAAAACGTGAGCGATGCCCCACTTTCCCATGTTCACTCCTCCTTCGCAACTGGGGCTTCAGGAAGCTCGGAAGCGGTTGCTTCGACCGCTACCTCCTTAGCCTTCTCCATGGTCCTCTCGGCGCGGCGCGGGAACCTTCCCCCGCCACCGCCGCGACGGCCTCCGCGTCCTCCGCGGCCGCCGCGCTGCTCGTCCTCCCCCTTGCGCCTAGCCTCCCTGGCCAAACGCCTGGCGCGGGCCTCCACGACCTTGGGGGCATCCACGCGGTAGGGGTGAAGCTCGTTGTTGAATGGGCTCGATCCGAGGTAGGTGATCTTCTCCTCCTCGCCACGGGCCAGCAGGTAGCCGGGGATGGTGACCTTGCGGCCGTCCACTGCCACATGACCGTGGAAGATCATCTGCCTCGCCTGATTCGGGGATGTGGCCATTCCCTTGCGGTAGACCATGGTCTGGAGCCGGCGGTTCAGGAGCGCTTCGGTCTTCAGGCCGAGCACGTCGTCCAGGGTCGCGCCCTCCATGGGCAGCAGGCCCATGGCCGCGCAGGATTTGAGCAGGTTCCGGGTCTCGATCCTGGCCTGCTCCTCGCCCGTCCTTATGCGGGCCTGCAGGTCCCTGGACTGCTTCCTGTAGCTCCTGAGGATGGACTTGGCCTTCCAAAGCTCCCTCTTGTTCTTCAGGCCGAACTCCTTGCACGTCAAGTGCTCCTCTTTGATCCTCTCACCCTGCCAGGGGTGGGACGGGGTATCGTAAGTCCGTCGGGGGAATCTCGGGTCTCCCATGTGAACACCTACTTCTTAGCTGCCGGGGCCGCTGCCGCTGGCTTGGCCGCTGGCGCCGCTGCCGCTGGCTTGGCCGCGGTGGCGGGCTTCTCTTCCTTCTTCTCGGCCGCTGGCGCAGCAGCTCCTCCGGCCGCCGGGGCGGCTCCTGGCTGCTGCAGCCTCTGCCTCATGACACCGAGCGTCAGGCCGGTCCTGCCGTTGGAGCGGGTCCTCTGGCCGCGGACCTTCTGTCCGTCCTCGTGGCGCACGCCCTTGTAGCAGCGGATCATCTTCATCATGTTGATGTCGTCCTTGCGCCTGACGTCCAGGTCCACGCCGACGATGTGCATGTCCTCGCCGGTCTCGAAGTCCATCTGGCGGTTGACGGCCCAGGCGGGCACGTACTCGCCGTAGGTCAGAATGAGCTTCTCCAGCTCCTCGACCTTGTCGTCGTCGAGGTTGCCGACCTTCTCGGTGCTCTTGACATTGGCGCGGGTGGCGATGATCTCCGCCACGCGCGGTCCCACGCCCTTCACGCTCTGGAGACCGATGACCAGCGGCTTATTGCCGTCCACATCGGTGTTGACCAGACGAATGATGTATTTGAAATTCTCATCCTTCTTGGACTCGTCCTTCTTGGGCTCGATGCGGGCGGGCTTCTTTGCCTTCTCTTCCTTGTGCTCGCCCTTCTCCTTGTGCTCTCCACCCTTCTTACCTTCCTTCTTCTCTTCCTTGGGGTGGTCGCCCTTCTTGGTCTCGTCCTTCTTTGACACGCCTTCCTCGGCCAAGATTTTTCCTCCGGTTATGATGGATAGATAGTCAGTGCTCTTGCAGAGCAGAGTCCCTAAAAACGAGTCCTTATTTAACCCTTTCCATCATCCAGCTGCGCTAGGGCATCGCAACCAGACCTAGCCGGGGCTACAACGGCCTCGCCCTGTCGGTGCGACAAGGGTCCACAGCTTGTCAGTGAGAGCCCAGAGCCTTCCGCGCCATCTCCGGCGCCTGCGCCAGGGCCTGGGGGAGCTTGCTCGCGTCCCCGCCGCCTCCCTGGGCGTACTCGGGCTTGCCGCCTCCTCCACCACCCAGGGGCTTCATGATCTCCTTGAGCAGGGCGCGGCAGTCAACTTTCAATTCGGGTGAGCGGGAAACTAGTACTTTAGCGTTCTTGTCAGCGACGCCGATGATGACCAGGGTTTTCGGGCTCGCGGTGAGCGCCTTGGAGATGGTCTCCGCGTCCTCGCCTGACCTGACCTGGTGCACCACCAATCGCACCCCGTCGACCATCGTTGCCCGCTCCAGAAGCGAGATGGCCACGTCCTGGTTGTGCTGGGTGGTGAGCGACTCCACCATCTTCCCAGATTCCCTGAGCTCCGACTGCAGGCGCTCCGCGGCCTCCACCACCTTCTCCTGGGGGGTGTTGAGCTTCTCTGAGAGCATCTCGACCGCGGTCTTGTCGCTCTGCATGTCCTCGATGGCGGCCATGCCCGAGGAGTACTCGATTCTCACGATGCCGTCCTGGATGCGCTTGGTCCTACGGATGCGGATCGGTCCCACGAAGGAGGTGGTCTTGGCATGCAAACCGCCGCACGCCTCCGAGTCCAGGCCAAGGATCTCGACCACGCGGATGACCTTGCCCGGGACGGCTCCTCCCTGGTAGAGGCGGTAGCCGTGCAATCGCTCCGCCTCATCCCTGGGCATGAATTGGATGCGGACCTTGAGGTCCTCGAGGATGACGCGGTTGACCTCCCTCTCGAGCGCATCGCGCTGCTCCAGCGTCAGGTTCTCGTAATGAGTGATGTCCAGGCGGCCCTCGGTCTCCGACTTATGGGCCCCGGCCTGCCAGACATGGTTTCCCAGCATGTTCCTGGCCGTCCCGTTGATGATGTGGGCCGAGGTATGATGGCGCATGAGGCTATGGCGCCTCTGTCGGTCGATCGACCCCTTCATCACCTGCCCCTTCTTGGGCGTCGGGCCCTCGATGAAATGCAATATGGACGAGTTGACCTTGATGACCTTGGAGACCTGGTGGCCGTCCAATGTGCCCAGGTCCCACTCCTGCCCGCCGCCCTCGGGATAGAAGGCGGTCCGGTCCAGCAGGATGCCGCCCTGGATCACGTCGAGAACCTTGCCCTCGAACTCCAGCATGTCCACGTCCTCATAGTAGAGGGCGCGGGTCGTGGGCAGGCCTTCGGGATACTCCTCCTTCCTGACCTCCTCCTCGGCCTCGGGCTTCTCGTGGCGTGCCGCCACCTGCTTGTAGAAGTCGTCCGGGACCTCGACCGGTACCGAAGCGAACTCCTTGACCAGCTCGGGGTTGAGGCCGTGCGAGTCATAGAGCTCGATGAGCTTCTCGTTGGTGATCCGCTCTCCCTTCTTCAGGTCCTTGGTCATGCGGTCCACCAGTTGCCTGCCCCGGGCCAGCGTCTCGTAGTAGCGGTCCTCCTCGACCTGGACGATCTTGAGGATGTCGGCCTTGTTCTCCTTGAGCTCGGGGATGATCTGCGTGAAGTAATCGATTTGCAAAGCCACTATCTGGGCCAAGGGGGTCTTGATGCCCAAGGAGCGCATGGAGCGGAGAGCCCTCCGCACCAGCATGCGGGCGAAGTAGCCCTCGCGCACATTGGACGGGACGACGCCGTCATTCAATAGTATGGCCAGGGCCCGCGAGTGGTCGGAGATTACGTACACGTCCTCCAAGGGCGAGACGATGCTCATCAGCTCCTCGTAGGAGATGGCCATGCGCTCCGCGGTCCGCTCGCGGATGCGCCGCACGTCGGCGGCGGTCTTGGCGTTGGTCATCCCCGCCACCTTGGAGTACTCCTCCTGCACCTTGTGGTTCATCTGGACGTTGGCGAGCCGCTTCAGCTCCTCCACCACCGGCCCGAAGACCGCCTCGTAGGCGGAGGACGTGCCCTGCGAAATCCAGGTCATCCTCTCCAGGCCATAGCCGGTGTCGACCACGGTCATGGACATGGGCTGCATGCCCTCTGGCCCGATCTTGTACATCATGAAGACCAGGGTCGCCACCTCCACGCCGTCGATGATGACCTCTACGCATGGGCCAGCGTTCCCGCCGCCTTCCCACCACTCCTCGATGTAGCGCATGCGCAACGGGTCCACGCCCATGCGGACGGTGAAGAACTTGTGGCAAAGCGCCACCGTCCCATCCTTGAAGTAGATCTCCTTGCCCTTCTTGTTGAAGACGTGGTGGGCGGCCATCTCGAAGAAGGTGAAGTGCCTGCCCGTCTTGCCGACATTGTCGATGTCGTTGAAGCGGACGCAGGTCTGGGAGATGGTAAGCGGGTTGCCAGGCGGCTCGATTACCTCGTTCAGGACCCAGGGCTGGAAGTCGTAAATGGATGCTTGGGTGAAGAACACGTCGTCGCGCCAGCGCGCCACGATGGGATAGCGGTTGACGCGCTTGTGCCCCTCGGACTCGAAGAACGACAGGTACTCCTCGCGCATCTCGTGAAGGCTGAGGGCCTTGGAGCAGGGCGAGTTGCCGATGAAGGTGTACTCCTCGCAGGGAGGCTCACCACAGGTCTCCCACGCGCCCAGCGTCCAGTAGTGGCGCCCGCACTTGGGGCATTGGCGTCTCTGGAAGCCGTTGTCGAGGAAGAACCTGAGCTCGAACTCCTTCGGGTCCGGACCGTTCATAGGGGCGCAAATGAGGGCGAGCTTATTTTAACCTTTCCCGCAACTCCGCATAACATCTGGACGTGGCGTTTTTCATGGTTCAGAAGAGGTTCCCGTTCTCGCGGTAGTCGATGGGGACATCGATCAAGGCCAGCTCATCGTTCCTCAGGGCTTGCGCCAGGACCTCATCCAGCTCCTTGGCGGTCTCAGCGCGGTAGCCCTTGACCCCGAAGGACTCGGCGAACCTCACCAGATCGGGGTTGCCGAAGTCCGTCCCGTAATGGCGCCCATAGGCCATCTCGTGCTTGAGCTTGATTAGGCCAAGCCCGGAATCGTTGAAGACGATGGTCACGAAGTTCGTTCCCAGGCGCTTGGCGGTCTCCAGCTCTCCAGCGCTCATCATCAGCCCTCCATCCCCTATCACCGCCACCACCTTCCTCTGGGGATGGACCAGCTTGGCGCCGATGGCCGAGGGTATGCCTATGCCCATGGGAATGAGCCCATTGGTCAGCAGCAGGGTGTTCTCTTTGTACACGGGGTAGAGCTTGGAGAGCCAGATGAGGTGTGCCCCCACGTCGCTGGTGCAGATGTCGGACTTCCCCAGGTTCGCCCTGATCACCTTTATCGCGAGCTGGGGCTTGACCGGGGAGGAATCGGCAGGGCAGCCGTCGATGCATCCCAACAGTTCCTGGCGATGCTCCAGGGCCCAATTCGCTTTCCTCCTGGCGTTGGAAGATAGCCGTCTCAGCATCGCATCAAGCGGGCCGACGAGCTGCAAATCCACCTGCAATCCCGGCACGGCCTCCAGGGGCGCAGCCACCAGGCCGACCACCTTCTTGGGGGCGCCGACGTTCCAGTATCCAGGCTGGAACTCGGGCACGTCGAAGCCGACCAGGAGGACGGCGTCCATCTGCTCGAAGACCTTGCGCACCCGGTCCTTGGCCCTCAGGCCGACGGTGTTGAGCGAGAGCTCATCGTCATAAGGGAGCGTACCGGCCCCATGCCAGGTGTGCGCCACCGGTATGCCCCAGGAGCGGGCCAGCTTCCGCAGGGACGCCCCCGCTCCGGCCCTTACCACTCCTGGCCCTGCCAGGATGAGCGGCCGCTTGGACGAGGAGATGATCTCGCGCGCCCTCCCCAGGGTCGCTTGGTCAAGGTCGACCAGGTGCGCCTTGGGATGGCGCAGCGGTCCTCCTATGGCCTTGGCCTTCATCGTGTCCTCAGGCAGCTCAAGGTGGACCGGTCCAGGCCTCTCCTGAGACGCTAGCTGGAACGCCCTCCTGATCTGCGAGGGAAGGTCCTCCGGGGTACGCACGCTGAAGCTCCCCTTGGTCACTGGCCGGTAAAGCTGGACCAGGTCCAGGTACTGCTTGCGCGGCACGAACGCCTGGTCCGACCCGACCTGGCCGGTCATGGCGATCAAAGGGATGTAAGAGAGGTAGGCCTCGGCCACGCCGGTGACCATGTTGGTCGCTCCAGGTCCGAGAGTGGACAAGCAAACATGAGGACGGTTGGTCAGACGGGCGCAGGTCAGGGCGATGAACGCGGCCGAGTTCTCATGCCGGGTCAGGACGAACTCCACCCCTGATCCCTTGAGGGAGTCCATCACGTCGAGGTTCTCTTCCCCTGGCACGCCGAATATCCGCTCCACGCCCTCGGCTTCGATACATTTCACCAGCAGGTCGGAGGTGCGCATGTTCTCACTCGAAAATCTCCGCCCTCTTCTTGTAGAGGTTATCAGAAGCTTCTAGGACCGCCTTCTCCACCTCGCCCTTCAGGGTGTAGGCGGCGATGCCATTCTGCTTAAGCAGCTGCACCGCCCTCTGGCTGAACTCCGTCGCCACCACGGCATCGTATCCGCGCAGGGCGAGGGCCATGCTCTCCAGCTTGGCCTTGTGCGCCGAGCCGTAGACTGGTTCATCCATCCTCGCGTCCACCTTCACCCGTCCGAGCTGGACGATGCTGCCCTCCTCGACCAGAAAGGCGTAGAAGTTCTCGGTCTGGCCATATCCAAGGTCGACGACCCGGCCATCGCTGGATGCAACCGCCACCTTGTGCTTGGTCTTGCCCTCGATCTCAATGGTGACGGGCTCTCCTTCCTTCGCTTCCGCGCCACAGGAATAATGCGCGAACTCGGCCGAACGGTCCTCGTCCAGCAGGCCTATGGCATCGGCGCGGCATTGTCGGCAGTGGCGCATCTGCTTGATCTTGGGCTCGCAGATCTCCTGCAGCTCCTTGCGTTCGCGCGGGGTCGGCGCCCGCATCTTGGCGAAGGGCGTCCCTGGTATTGGGATCATCGGGATGATGTTGACTATGTACGCCCCTAGCTCCTTGGCCTTCTTCGCCACCTCGGGGATGTGGTCGGCATTGACCTCCGGCACCATCACGGTGTTGACCTTGACCAGCATGCCCGCCTCGGCCGCGAGGCGCACCCCCTCCAGCTGGTTCTCCACCATCCTCTTGCCCGCTTCGAGCCCGCGCAGCACCTTCCCTTCCCAGACGACGAACTGGTACATCTTGCCGGCGATCTCCGGGTCCACGGCGTTGATGGTGACGGTAATGAACTTGACGCCCAAGGCCCTCAATCGCTCCACGTTCTTTGGCAGGTTCAGGCCGTTGGTGCTCAAGCACAGGGTCATGTCCGGGAAGGCCTTGCCCACCAGCTCAAGGGTCTTGAAGGCGTTCTCGTTGGCCAGGGGGTCTCCCGGCCCAGCGATGCCGATGACGCTCAGGTTGGGCACCTTCTCCCTTACGTAGCGGATCTTGGCCACCGCGCCCTCGGGGGTGAGGACCTCGCTGGTCACCCCTGGCCTGGACTCGTTGGTGCAGTCGTACTTGCGATTGCAGTAATTGCACTGGACGTTGCAGGCTGGCGCTACCGGTAGATGCATGCGGGCGAAGCTCTTGCATGCCTTCTCGTTATAACAGGGATGGGTGTCCAGAAGCTTCTGCAGCTCCGGATTGACTTCCTCGCTCATCTTCCACTCTCTAGCGCACTCAGCGGCCCACATTATTAAAGAGCAGCCTATATTAGCTTCGCCCCCGACGATGTTTCTGCACGAGCCAGGCGAGAGCACCATATCAATTAAGGCAGGTTGCGACAGCTTGATGTAGGCAGAGCGCGAAGAGGACCCGGATGTTCGACGAGTCGACCCTGCAGCGCTTCGTCACGGTCATGAACCGCCACCTTCCGACGCAGAGGAGGCTGCTGGTTGACCTACTGCAGGAGAAGGAGCCCTTCTACGAGGGCAAGGACGGCAACCACTATAAGCTGGACAAGGCCGAATTGCTATATCTCGACTCATTGCTCGATTTCTTCGACAAGGGCAAGCTCCGACTTCCGATCCTTGTCATGACCGACACCGAGAGCGAGAGCGGCGCCTGGAAGGTAACTGGCAAGGTCGAGGCCAAGGTCATCGCCAAGGTGCTCGAGCGCGATCTGGACACCGCGGACATGGTGCGTTTCTACTACCCCCACCTGCATGAGCTGCGCAAGAAGCTGCCGACCACGACCACGGTCATGTTCATGCCCTAGGGCAGATTCGGCCACCCCTGGGCAAGCCGTTTGTACTCGCTGGGCGACATCACCCCATGCCTCGCTCCGGCGTGTCCGAGCTTCCGCTTCATGGAGGGGACGCACCGCGCTGGCTCTTCACGCGCATGGTGAAGCTGGCCTCGGCCATCACCGAGATCGTGGTGGACGAGTACGGCAGCCAGGAGCTGATCAGGCGCCTGGCCGACCCCTTCTGGTTCCAAGCCTATTCCTGCGTACTGGGCTTCGATTGGCATTCCTCCGGGACCACCACGGTGACCTGCGGCGCCATGAAGGTCGCCATGCAGTCGCATCCGGAGATCGGTGTGGCCGGAGGCAAAGGAGCGGTCTCCCGCCAAGCGCCTTCCGAGATCTCCAGCTTCGCGGAGGTGAATGGTATGTCGGGAGCGAAGGAGAAGAGGCTCCGCTACTGCAGCCGGATGAGCGCCAAGGTGGACAGCGCCGCCCTGCAGGACGGTCATCAGCTTTATCATCATGTGATGATCTTCGATCGCCAAGGCAACTGGGCGGTGGTGCAACAAGGGATGAGCGCTGCCACTGGTTATGCCCGCCGTTACCAGTGGTGCTCGGACGGGCTAGCCCATTTCGTGGAGGAGCCCCACACCGGTCTGATCGGGACGCCGGCGAACGACGTCCTGGACATGACCTCGAATGAGAGCCAGGGCGCTCGAGCAGCCTCCGTCGACCTGGTCAAGGACGGCATCGAGCATCTGGAGCGCCAGGTGGTCGTGGTCGAGAAGGGGCAGAGCACGCTGTCTGAATGGATGGGCGAGAATCCGATCAAGCTGCACATGCCCCGGGACATCAATTGGACGGCGCTCAGGCATGCTTATGAGTTCCAGCCACGAAATTACGAGGAACTCATCTCTCTCGAGGGCATCGGCCCTTCCACCGTCCGGGCACTGGCGCTCATTTCGGAGCTGATGCATGGAACGAAGGCCAGCTGGAAGGACCCGGTGAAGTACTCTTTCGCAGTAGGAGGAAAGGACGGCGTGCCCTTTCCGGTCGATAGGAACGCCATGGATCGCTCCATCGAGTTGCTTAATGTCGGAATCGCCGAGAGCCGGGTCTCGAAAAGCGAGAAGCTCGATGCGATTAAACGTCTGAAGCGATTGGTGCCTCCAGACAGATCCTTTCAAGAATTCAAAATAGCTTAGGCTGAGCAATCTGGACGTATCAGAAATAAAAGATTATGTCGGAAGGAGAGGGACACACGCAACCTGTATGACGGTTAAGCCTTGTGGGCGTTAACCGGTATTGCGAAGCCGACAATGCGGCAAGTACAACTTTAGTAACCGACGGGCTGAACACCTCGGCGAACCTCGATGCTTACACCCCGGTCCTATCAAACTCGTCATTTACGAGCGCTGCGATGCCTCTTTTTCAAGGTGGCTTCGAGCTTAGATGCTTTCAGCTCTTATCCACGCCAGCGTGGCTGCTCAACAATGCCTTACCAGACAATTGATAAACTAGAGGCTAGGGACCCCCGTTCCTCTCGTACTAAAGGGTCCTTCTCGTCAGGCATCTATACACTTCCACCAAAAAGCAACAAACCTGTCTCACGACGGTCTAAACCCAGCTCACGATCCCTTTTAATGGGCGAACAACCCCACCCTTGGCAGCTGCTGCACC
>CAYHAO010000050.1:0-10656 GCA_964354665.1 uncultured Methanomassiliicoccaceae archaeon
AGAGCTGAGAACTTCCAGTCCAATTATCTCTTCCAATCGGAGCATCCCATCACCTGAGGGATGCTATGCTGGTCGGTTGGTTATAAGGATTACCAGAGGTTTCCGAGGCCGGTCACTCGGAAAGGGCTTCCTTCAGTTGGCGGTACTCCTCCAAGGATATCTCGCCCTTGGCGAGCCTTGACTTGAGCACCGCGATATGAGCATCGTTTTCCTGCAAATTCTTGCTCGCCCTTTCTGGTGCTTGTGCCTTCCTAGAGATCACCCTGACACATGTCGCATCGCCACCGCACATGGCCTTGGGATGAGTGACCTCGAACTCGGGATTGATGACCTCGCAGACGCCGTTGGCGAAGCAACTCAACTGCTCCCCAATCTCCTTGGGGGAGGAACCGGATAACGGGCACTCGGTAATCTCCTTCACCACCCTGTCGCTCGATAATTCGATAATCCTGCCGTTCTGATGGCCGGCCTCGTTGATCTCCTCAAGCATGCGGTTTATGGCCAGGGCATCGCTTCCATCGAATGTGATGCTTGACTGAAGGCGCAGACCTAAGGAATGACCAAAATGCCTCATATATTTCCCAAGGACCCTCATGGCCTTCTCATGGCCGAGGACCTCCACCAATGAGCGAGTGAGATGGATCCAGGGATTGCCATTGGTAGCTCCTATCATCGATGTCCTTAACTCAACGCTAACCTCCCTAAGGTTCAAACAAGCCAATGGCTCCCCAACATCATATGGGTCATCGTTGGAGGCACCTCTTCTCTTGATAATCCATCTGCAATATCTCTGGCCTTCGGCCTCGAGTCTGAAGACCACTGGAACGAGATCGCCCTCGTATTCCTCATAGATGGCGCGGTCGCAATCATAACATACTAGAACACAGAGCTCTGGAATCGTGTCCCGAAATGGACATTTCAGCATGTCGCTATAGGCTCCCTTCGTGGTCAGGTAGAACGGCCCCATCTTACGACCCATACCGAGATTGGCCAATTGTATAGCGAAATGCCCTGAAATCGAATCCCGTCCAAGGGGGTAGCCAGTCGGGAAGGTCTCGGTGAATAAATGCGGATTGCTTTTTCCCATCAGCCGGAAATAAGGAGTCATGAACTCCATGGTCCGCTCCGAGCCGATGGAGTCGATGCTCGCTTTCATTGCGCTTACGAATAGGCCAGAGTAGAGCTCGAGCTCCAGGTCCTTGTCCATGCGGTCCGGATTGGGCCCGACCCCTGGGTTCCAGTTGGCCGGCCTGTTACCTTTTACCCCCAAGCTACTTCCCAGGATTGATTGCACTTGCGCGGGTAAAAAGCTAACCACCCATCTGGGCCGATCGTGGTCCATTGGTTAAGAAAAGAATGAAGGGTGAAAGGGTTTGTCAGTATCGGGCGAGGCTCACGTCTTGCCCTTCTTCCGCTGCCTGGACTTCCAGTAGCTGTAGACGCCAAAGCCCAGCACCGCGAACGCCGCCACGGCCAATATCGGCAGCCAGACGTCCGAGCTGATCGGGTCGGCCGGCAGCTCCACCTGGAACTGCGCGGTGTTGTTCGCCTCGCTCCATTCCTCTGTGAGGTTGCTAGGGTCCACGATCACCTCGAAGGTGTGCTCGCCCGCGCTCGACATCCAGTTCCAGGTAACGATGGCGGAGTGGCCCGGCGCCAGATAGCCGATGGTCATTATGCCGTCCAGTTGCGAGCCGTCCACCTTCATCTGCACCTGGATGTTGGAGGCCGAGTCGTTGCCCAGGTTCCAGACGGTCACGTTGATCTTCAGGACCAGCCCCTTCTGCGGCGGGTCGGGCGAGTAGCTGATGTTGCTGTCGTCGACGTACAGGTCGGGCTTGATGGTCTGCGCCGGATAGACGGTGAAGAGCTTGACCACCTGGTTGTTGCTCTCGTTCGTCTCCACCACGGTGTTCGCTTCGTCCAGCCTGACCGTCAAGGTCCTTGGCCCCAAGGTCGCCTGCCATAATATGGAGGTGTCGTTGGCCATGCCCGGATCGATGTATGGTATGACGTTGACGGACTTGAGCAGGCCGTCGATGTAGAACGACACGGTCACCTGAGTGGCCGCGATGTCGCCCAGGTTCTGCACCAGCACCCCGATGGTCACGTTCTCGCCCACCTTGGGCAATCCCGGGGAGAGGACTATGGAGGCGTTGCTTATCGCCAGGTCCGCCTTGAACGCCGTCTCCTCGTAGACGGTTATCTGCTTCGTGGCCTGGTTGTTGGAGGTGTCGTCGTCCACCTCTGGGTTGACGTGGACGGTGATGGTGTGCAAGCCGGTCGAGGTCGGGGTCCAATTGGCGAAGACCTCATAGAACACGCCTGGAGGTATGCTGCCGGTGTGACGCATGATCTGCTGCGAGCCATCGATCTCGAAGATCACCTGCACGTCCGTAAAGAGGAACTCCCCGATGTTGGAGACCTTGGCGCTGATGTTGATCAGCTCGTTGACGTGAGCTGGAGTTGGAGAATAGGTGATGTTCTGCGAGGTGATGGCCAGGTCCTTCCTGACCACCGGCTCGGAGACCACGACCTGCGTCGAGGCGATGTTGTTGTCCTCCCTCACTTCCGTGATGTAGTTATCGGGGTCGACCTTCACCGTGATGGTGTAGGTCAAGGGCAGGACCGGATACCAGTTGCTGATCAATGTCGTGTTGTAGCTATATCCTGGGACCCGGAGCAGGGTGAACCCGATCTTGGAGCCTCCGGCGTAGAACTCGACGCTGACGTTGGTGGCGTCGGAGTTGCCGTCGTTATGGATATCCGCGTAGATGGTGACGTTCTCCTGGGCCACGGGGTCGGTGGGCGAGTAGCTTATGTCCGCCGGGCCGACGCGCAGGTCCACGGTCGGCTGGGGGTTGTTGTTTATCAGGGTGACATTGATGCTCTTCTCCGCGGAGTAGAGCAGGCCATCGAAGGAGCGCGCGTGTATCTCGTAATCGCCATCGAAGAAGTCGGTGGAATTGATGGTTATGTTCCAGATGGTCTGGACGACGACGTTCGCCTGCGTCCAGTCCATTACGGTCTCGTTTGCATCGTCAGTGATCTTGACCTGGACCTGCAACTCCGGAGTGGTGTCGGGGTCCAGGCAGCTGCCTTGTACGCTGAACAGGCTGCTCCGGGTGGACCCGTCCTCGGGATAATCTATGCTGACCGTCGGCCTGTCGTTGACTATTTTGGAGAAGATGATGTCGTCCCCGTCCACGCTGGGCCCGCGGTCGTCCTGGAAGACGATGTAGATCGCGCCGTTGCCAGCCGTGTAGACGTCGGGCGAGCCCTGCTCGGCGTTGACGCTGTCCACGATCGTGGCTGGGATGAAAGCGATGGCGTTGTTGGCCTTGGTGTACATGACGCGGTGCCCGGCGCTCAGGTCGCTCCGGTAGACCAGGGAGACGACCCCGCGCGGGTCGGCGCTGGCCTTGAGGGCGGATTGGTCGTTGATGCTATCATCGATGCTGAACGTCGATGAGAAGGTGGTGTCATCGGTCGTGGAGATCGCGCCCACGATGTCGAAGCTGCTGGAAACCCTCTCCTGCCAGGCCAAGAATATCTTGCCGCTGGGGAGGTTCACCACCGTGGGATACCAGTGCTCCACTTTTGCTGGTCCTGAGACCTTGGCCGCGTTATCGAAGGTTCGGCCGTTGTCATGGGATGTCGCAACATAGATGTCGAACAAGGGGTTGGTCCGGGCATCGTGCCAGGCGATGGAGATGTTGCTGTCGCGCACCGAGATGGAGGGGAATTGCTGCACGTCCTTCCCCGGGGTGTCCGGCATGAGCTGGATTACGCCTATTGGTTCGACCTGGTTGTTGAAGCGGGCGAACTTGACGAAGGTGTTGTTGTTCCCCGGCCGGTCCTCGGCGAATGTGAGGAATAGCACGTCGTTCTCGAAATCCAGGTCGGGGTTGGTCTGGTTCCACCATTGCGAGGCAGGCGCGACCGCCTGATTGGCGGAGAAGGACAGCCCTCCACCATAGACGGACATGTATATCTGGTAGGTACCGGTCCTGTTGTCGCTCCAGGCCACGTACGCCTTGGTGCCATTGTCGTTGGCCACGACCACCGGGTCATTGGCCAAGCACTTGACCGTCGGACCGATGTCGTCGACCCTCTTCCTCTCGGAGAAGGTCTTCCCATCGTCCGTGGACATGGAGAAGAATATGCGCGAGAGGCTAGTCCCCTGCTCCGTCCAGACCACATACACCTTGCCATCGCCGGTCGAGAACACGCTCGGGGTCACCTGGTCCCCCGTCCTCGACGAGTTCACCACAACGCCTGCGGTCGGCGATGCGGATAGCTCGGCATGCGCTTGAGAGCTCGCCATCGGTGCTAAGCACATCGTAAGGAACATCACGGCCATGGCGACGGCCGCGATCTCGCCCCTCCACCCCATGCACCGTCAATGGAACGCCAGCTATAAAACGATTGCAGGGGGGAGGGGCCGGCAATCTAGTGGTCTGGCCCCGAGCCCGCTCCCTACGTGGAATGGGCCTGCCGAGCGAGTTGGATCGCTTCCACCATACGCTTCCGCACGCCCTCGGGGTCCCTGATGCTGGAGATGTCCACTCCCTGGGTATCGGAGAAGACCAATGAGCCGGTCCTATAGATCGAGTCTGTGAAGGTGCGGCTGAGCAGCACCTGGTAGATGTTCTCCAGGTCTATGGAAAAGCAGGCGCCCCCTCTATGGGACCGGGAGAGTACACGCTTCTCCGTCAGCAGGTAGCTGATGTCCGGATAGTCCCGGCTCTGCTTCCAAATCCCGTAGCCCAGGCCGCCCACGGCGCAGGCGAAGAAACCCCCGCCCACGATAGCGATGTTCGAGCCAATGACCAATCCGCCGATTAGAATGGCCAGGCCGAAGAACAACAACAGTATGCCCCCCACCATCGATTGCCGCCCGTCGCTGTTGAGCACGTACGCCATCTTGACAGGATTGCCATGCCACAGCACCTTCTCCCCAGCGAAAGGCTCTAAGCTATCACAAGGCCGCCATGTTACGCCATAACCATAAGTTGGGGCGGGACCGTACCTGCCCACTCGGACGATGCCCACCTCGGACTTGGACCTCCAGGCCCAGGCCGCCCCCCCGAAGCCGATGGCGGCGAAGCTTCCGCCCACGAGCAGTACGATCCAAGCCATGCCGCCCATGCCCGTCTCCAACAATGCGCTGGAGGGCTGGTCGGGGTCGTAGTGGACCTCCACCATCGATCCGACTGGGTATCTTTCCACGGCGTTCGCGGCCTGAGAATAGTCTGAGGAGCTTACCGTCATCATGGACACTCGATTACTGGTGTAAGAGAAGCCGTCCACCTGGTAGGTGTAGAACACTACCGGCGAGTAAGTGGTACCATCGTGACTGTGTTGAGTCTGGATGTAGGATTGGGTGACTTCCCCGACGGTCGTGGGCCAGTCATTGGCGTTCTCCGCTGTGATCGACACCCAGATGCCGAATATCAGCGCGATCGTCCCGAAAATTCCGAAGACCAGAAGGAACAATGCTGTCTTGCTCCGCTCTCTCAATTCCCCACCTTCCCTTTCCTAGATATTTCTACAATGTTATTAACGTTTTCCTAGTTAGGTGAAATCACGAAGGGACCAACATGTCCCTTCAATTCATTTACGCACATAAAAGTTCAAAAGACTATATTATCAAAACCGCTCTCCTGGCGTTGTAGGGTCAGGGCTCGTTACCAAGCTTAAATACCTCGGGTACAAATCATAGCCCAAAGGCCCTGAACAACACATCGGAACAGACATCCCATTAGAAAACCACTACCCAATGGACTTTTTTCTCGATATAGGGCCAGGAACCAGATACGGGGTGAGTTCCGGTGGGGGCGAGGGATATCAAAATCGGACCTGGACTTGGGAGGGCACTTGGAAAGACGAGGACGGCGACAGCATTCGCTATGGTTTTAATCATGCTGTTCGCAGGCATCGTGATCACCCCTCCTGTTTCCTCCTCCACCCCCACGCCCACCTTCGACTTCCTCAACGTCCCAGGCGACAACGAGACCATCGAGGAGGCCTACTCCTGGATCAAGGATGGCGGTACCATAATGGTTGCCTCGGGTACGCACCTCGTTTCATTGAGCATTTCGAGGAACGTGACCATCGTCTCAGCCGGTGGACCCGGCAGCACCACCCTAAAGCCTAGGTCCAGCTCCCTCTTCAGCACCAGCGCCTCCTGCACCATCTCCGGCTTCAAGGTGGAGAGCAACGGAGGCAGCTTCGTCAACTGCTGGAAGCCGGCGGAGGAGGTGGTCGTGGAAGGAAACATCATAATCAACAGCAGCATCGCCGTGCATATGGACGGCTTCGTATTCCGGGGCAACTCCATGATCAGCCATCCTGATTACGTGCGCAGCGTTTACCTCTCTGGGGACGCGGCGATACTCGATGATAACGACTTCGGTCCAGGCATGCGGGTGGAGGCCAGCGGGAAGAACATCACCATCACCAACTGCGACTTCGACAATGCCACCGTCCGCGTCAGCGGTGACCGCTGCAAACTGAGCAAGTGCTCGTTCCACGATGCCAGCGATACTTGCATCTACATCATCAAGGGCAACGCTACCGTATCCAACTGCACGTTCCAGGATACCACGACAAGCATCCTGGGCGAGGGGGCTTATGCCGTCTATGCCGATAATGCATTCAGCAGCTGTGGGAGGGGCATATCCGTCAGATGGAGCTCCGCAGGGAGCAAGGTGGCGCGCAACAACTTCACAGATTGCGTTTCTCCGCTCGAGATATACAAGCAGACGGGGGCGTCGGTTGTGGACAACGAAATCTGGAACCATGACCCGCTGGCCAACGAGAGCATGGGCTTTAAGGTCAGTGGCAGCCATGCCACGGTCAAAGGTAACGTCGTCAGCCACACCTTTTCGTACGGCATGATCTTGGACGGCGACAACTTCACCGTGAGCGACAACCGAGTCGCACGAATATTGGCTGAGTACAACTCCTCCACCGGGATCGGGGCGTATCTGACGGACAGCACCTTCTCCGGGAACCAATTGATAAGGGTGACCGGTAACGGCTTACTCGTGTACGGTTCGGACACCGAGTACCGGGACAACCTGATCCAGGATTGCGCCGTTGGCATCTACGTGATGGGCGGTAGCGGGGGGACCCAGTTCATACATAACGACCTCATCGGCAACAACGTCAGCGCCGTCGATGCTAGCCCGGGAGAGACATGGGACTTGAACCTCTTTTCCGACTACTTCGGACCGGACGCGAACGGGGATGGAATTGGGGACGTCCCTTACATCATCTCAGGAGGAAATCAAGATCCTCATCCCCGCATCTACAACACCCCGCCCTTGGTGGGTGAGATAAACCTGGGGATTGCTCCCATCACTTTCCCGGCCAGCTCTGGGGATGTGGGGAAGTACCTCATCTATGACTTCGATTACTATCAAGCGCTGGGAGAGAAGCTGGCGCAGTACATACGAGAGGTCTCCTATGGTTCGATTACGGTGAACGTGCAGGTGCTGCGCGAAGCTGGGGGGGAGATGTTCTCGCTCGCCGAAAGCTCCTCGGAGGTCAGAACCTGGGAAGTGGGCAAGTTCTGTCAGAAGTCGATCGAAGCGATGGACGACCATGTGGACTTCAGGGCGTACGACTACCGAGAGGGGGGCGGAAGGGGGATCGTCGCCCTGGTGACCCCCTTCAACTTCCGATCCGGTGGAAAAGAATCGTGCATCTGGACCAAGAACGATTACTATGGCTGGATGCTCACTGATGAGGGCGTGGCGGTGGACTCGATCTACACCTTCGCCCAGGTGTCAGGGGGCGATCTTAAGTCCATCACTCAGCTTTCCCACGAGTTCTCTCATTTCCTGGGCAAGTTGCTGATCACCAGCCGGGACGGGGCCAAGAATGGGGTATGGAACTTGCCCGACGAGTACCTCATGGGGAACGTGAAGTTCAGCGATTCCATCATGGGGAGGTTCATCTCCAATAGCGTGGAGAAGGTCCACCTGGACTCCTACTGCAAGGAGTGGCTGGGCTGGCTGTCGTACGAGGAGGTGGCGTTGGGCGAGGAATGCGCCCTCGTCCCCCTCCCCGCCATGTCCCTCCACGACCACGTCATGCGTCATTCCTACTCCCTTGCATTGGGAGTGGGGGCGATGACCGGTTACTACATCCTGGAGTATCGCTACCGGTACGCGGAGGGAGCGGATTGGGACAAGCAGGTCACGGTCCCACAATCCGTGAACATCTATCAGGTGGAACATTGGTCAAAGGACGACGTCTTGAACCTGGTGGGTAGGATAGAGCAGGTGGGGAGGAGCACGGTGATCCCCGACCAAAAACTCGCCTTCACCCTCGTGGACTTGAGCGGGACGAACTGCACTGTCCGGGTCGAGACCGCCGACCTTAGTAACATGACCGGCGCCACCCTCCAGCCTGGCTGCAACGTGCTCAACGGCGTCAGGCTGAACATGCCCCATGTGGCCATCTACGAGGCCCTGCCGGACTCCGACCTCCACGCCTATTCCGAGGAAGGATTGCACGTGGGCATGAACTATGATACTGGCGAGTACGAAGTGGAGATCCCAGGTGCGATATGCTCGGGGGACCTCACGAACGGGAGGGAGTTCATCTACGTGCCCTCCTCCTACAACCCCAGGTTCGTGGCCGACACCCGGGACATGCAGGAGTTCATGGACACCTGGCCCGAAGCTGGACAATACACCGACGGCACGGAGGTGATAGGCTTGATGGTAGGTCGCTACGGAGAGGACGGGGGGCTGTACACCAGCGAGCCCGAGGTGAGGGAGCTGCAGCCCGACGACGCTTACGAGGTCCCCTACGACATCCAGCAGAACCAGGACGGCTCCTACTCGGTGGACATTACGGACGTGGGCGTGTTCCAGGTGCTCTTCCAGCGCACCGGCCTCCCCGCCAACACGGAATGGAAGGTCATGGTGGACGGGGTCGAGCACTCCACCTTCATCTCCTTCATGGAGGTGACTTTGAGCGAGGGTGTGCACTCGTACACGGTTCCCTCGCTATCAGGATACCAGGCTGAGCAGGCCTCGGGCACGTTCACGGTCTCGGGCCCAGGGACGAACCTGACGGTCCAATACAGCCAGGAGGAGGGAGAGCTGCTACCGGGGATCGACACCGGTACCCTGATGCTGATCGGTGGCGGCCTGGTGGCGCTATTGATCATCGTGGCGGTGGCGAGGGCGGCGCGATCGAGGAGGAGGAAGCCTCGGGGCTGAATCGCGCATCATCATCAGCTCGATGCCCCGGGTCATTGGAAGCAAGGAACGCTTGGCTTTATTACTCGGAGAGGACCATCTCCCCTTCCTAGTAGGAGCAATTGATGAGCATGAAAGGGGTCAAAGGGTCAGTGGCATTTCTAGCGATAGTAGCCATATTGTCGATGCTGACCGCCATCCCGCTTTTAGGAACAAGCCAGGGGACGTCCCTCGATGCCTCATCCCTTTTCATCACTGGCACCGTGACCGACGGCAACGGCGCCCCCATCCCCGGAGCGAGGGTGGCACTGGAGGACGAGAGCTTCGTCCTTACCGATGCACAGGGCCGCTTCACCATCCCCGCCTCCACAGGCAATCACACGCTGACCATCAGCTTCAGCGGGGCGAGCACCAAGACGGTGAGCGTGACCTTGAGCTCGGAGAGCGAGGACATCGGGACCATCGAGCTGCTGCCTGAGCCGGTCGATCAGACGCTCATCTATGCCTCAATAGTACTGGCGATAGTCGTCGGCGCGCTCCTGCTCTTCTACATCTACTGGGGCGGTAAGAAGCAGGACGAGGAAGAGAGGAAGGCGAAGGAGAAGAAGTGAGGAGCCTCCTTTTACTTCCCCTCGTCCATTGTTCCCATAAGCATTCGATCTTGCGCGCAAGATGCCATCGCTCATGGGTATGGAACAGGTCAGGTCTTGACCCCACTGAAAAGACCATAACCCCAATAGTCCGAGTAGTCCCTGAACACCCGCTCCTGCTTGTTGACCCAATGGCGCATCCTCGAGTCGAGCAGGTACCTCTTGGTGACCTTCAGCAGGCCTACCGCACCGATGCTGCCCAGGACCTCGAAGGAGGTGCTCTTGTACTTGTAGCGATGCGACTGGACCTTCTCCAGCCCGTATGTCACCAGGAGCTGTGTCCATCCGTCGTAGGTGAGGGGCGAGACCCCTTGGAGGTCCTTCTGGGCCTTGTCGACCAGCTCCTGAGGGGGATCCTTCACCCAGCTGAGCTCGTTCAGGCCTATCCTGCCCCCTCTCTTGCATACCCTGATCATCTCTCGGACCACGGCCTGCTTTTCTACCAATGTTAGGGCGCCCTCGGAGATCACCACATCGAACCCCTCCTCAGGGAAGTCTAGGCTCTCAGCAGACATGACCATTAATTCGACTCGGCCCTCGAGCCTCACCCGCTTCACGTTTAGCCATCCTTCTTCGACCATCCGCTCGGAGATGTCGATGCCTGTGATATGGCATCCGATCTTGCTAGCTAGGAATCGGGCGGTCCTTCCAAAGCCGCAGCCGACATCTAGTACCCTGCAGCCCTTGGTGATGGAGCACATCTCGGCCAGCTCTTCGGTCCTTCGCATGCCACCGGGATGCAGCATGTCCACACCGATGCTGGCCATGTATTCCTCGATGTCCAG